>CAJQKB010000062.1 GCA_905478775.1 uncultured Opitutales bacterium
AAAGGTCGCTTCATTATCTTTTTGGATCAATCCTGAAAGTTCAGACTTTCACCTTTTTAGTTTCGATGGGATTGCCCCGGAATTGTCGCTTTCATTACGAAAGCAGCGCCCACTTTTCTCGATGAGTGGTTTGAATCAACAATCTTTACCCGGTACTTCGGGAGATGAGTTTTGGGCGAATGGATATCTTCCATTAAATCAATGGTCGCACCTTGTCTTCACTTACAGTTTAGAAAATCGGAGAGTTCGCTTTTACCTAAATGGAGCCTTTGATAGCGAAGCTAGTTTTGCCAATAGTCAAATCTTTCCACTTGCTCAAGCTTTTCGACTCGGACCACAGGACGGTATTGAATCGAGCTTGACGGAAGGTAAAGTGGATGACTTTAGAATTTATCATGTTGAATTAAGCACATCGGAAATCTCAGGGATTTATGGTGGGGGTAACGGAGATTTTTATAATAGATCAATCGAATTCTCCTACGATTCGAATTTACAAATCCCCAAGCCAGTCACCATTCGTTTCCTCGAGGATGGGTTTCCTGTTGAGTTAAACGCGACTGGTAGTGGCCAATTTACCAGTGCTGATCTATCCGTGACCAATGCGACTGAAACTAATCCTACCCCAGTCTGGCAGTCGGCGGGTGTCTATTTAATCCAACTCACCCCTTCGGATGATAATAGCACCAGTCCGATGGTAGTAACCATTACAGGCTCAGGAATAAGCACGAATCTATTTGAGCAAACTTTCCCCGATAAGACTGAAAGCATTCCGTATAATATTCAGGTTCCTCTTATACACTCCCCTACTCTTTCGCGTTGGGCGGTTGGGCAATTTGGCAGTTTTTCTTTTCTTACCGAGCATGGGGTAACACTTTCCATATCAGGTGGACCCTCCTGGTTAGATTTTAATTCAACTTCCGGAGTCCTTTCGGGTACTCCCACAGAAAGTAACAACACTACGATAACTCTGTCTGTGGAAAATCCCCATTCCACCGTGACTCAAAGCCATTTAATTGAAGTGTATGACCCGAATGCCTTTTCGGCTAAATTAGACTTAACTCCAGTGGGTGCCCTTGCGGGCGAGAACCCTAACAATTTACCAGGTCTGGTACTCCAGTTGGATGCGATGGATTTAGCCGAAGCCAATGGCACAGCCCTTAGTTCGTGGTCAGATTCTTCAGGTGCGGGGCATCCACTTGACCGGGTGCGTGGTGACCCCCGTGTTTTGATCAGTCAGGCGTTAAATGACAAAAAAGTAGTCCACTTCAATGGTTTGTCACAACTTTATTCAAGTTTTGATTTTGGCTCATTACTCTCTGATTACACGGTTCTTTCTTTTATGCGACATACCGGTGGTCAAAATGAAACGGTAATCGGTTCGGTGGGTACGAATTGGGTATTTGGACTGGGTGCAGGAAGTTCGTCTTATTGGAAAATGGGCTCGGTGATCACACAGGCGAGTTCTGCCGATCAGAATTGGCACCTTTTTGCCGGTACTTTTTCCAGCAATGGAGATGCGGTGTTGTGGAGGGACCAAGTTAAGGTCTTTGAGCAAAATACCACTATAAGCTCTGATTCAAAGCCCAAGTTTCTTGCTCTTGGTGGATCTCAGTCTAATGAGAAATTCTCCAATTCGGAAGTGGCCGAGGTTCTCCTTTATAACCGGGTTCTTTCGAATGCAGAGTTGAGCAATTTACAGAATTACCTGAGGGTGAAATGGAATGGTGGAACTGTTGAGAACTTCCCGATGTTAGTCCGTCTTTCTTTGGCAAATCATCCCAGTTTTGACCTCAATTCATTTGCAGATCCAAGTACAGGTGGGGATCTTCGTTTTTATGATCAAGACAATACGGAATTAGTGTACGAGGTGGATGAATGGAATGCATCTGGTGAATCATTAGTTTGGGTTAAGGTTCCAAGTCTTAGTCCAAGCAGTAAAGTTTTTGCTTATTGGGGGAACGACGAAAATACAACCGTTCCATCCTACCGATCAGATGGAAGTCTCTGGAGTGGTTTCGATGGTGTTTGGCACATGGAAGATACAAATAATTCCTCCTCCAATTCAAGGACGGCTACCGGGAATGGAGGGGTAACTATTGGTGTGAGTTCAATAGTAGGAAGGGGTTCCTTGCTTGATGGTAATGATGACGACTTTTCAATCAATGGATACAATGGAATAACAGGGAATAATGCCCGATCGATTTCTATGTGGTTAAAAAGTTCACAAGCGAGTGGTGGTTTGTTGAGTTGGGGAAGTGCAGGGAATTATTGGAATTTTGGATGGAATTCAACTGGGCCCAGAGTTGAGATTGCCGGAGGTGCTCATGAGCAGGGATTCTTTAACCTGTCGGATGATGAATGGCATTATGTTGCGGTCACTTTCTCTGGAGCGAGTTCTGACCTTAATGAAACTCAAATCTTTGTGAATGGGAACTTAGTGGACGCACCGGCTTCCTCTACGAGCGGTACGATTAATACAGTGGCAGGAACGGCTCTCAAGATTGGTTCTTTTTATGATGATACATCGCGAACTGCGGGTAGCCTGGATGAAGTTCGAGTCTCCACTGTGGCTCGTGGCGATGCTTGGATTAAACATTCATATCAGAATCAAAAAAGTTCCTCTTCATTCCTTTCCTATGATTTAAATTATTTAGTCGCTCCTGTGTTTTTATCGGATTTGAACATCACTGTGGTGAATGGTGAAGCGATGAATTACCAAATTCGGACTCAACCCCCAGCTACTTCTTATTCGATTACTGATACCTTACCATCGGGTTTAACTTTTAACTCTGCAACAGGAGTATTATCTGGAACGTCTACTGTTACAAATACACTTACCGTGACGGTCACTGCATCAAACGCCAAGGGAGATGCCAATGCCTCGCTTACAATTAATTCTCAAGGGGCTAAAACTGCACCCACCATTACTGCGGGAACTGTTGAGGAAGTGGGTGGTCGTACTGCAAAAATAAACGGTAATTTGACTGATACCGGCGGAGTTTCTAATACGGTAACTTTTTACTATGGACTAACGGACGGAAATCAAAGTCCAGGCAATTGGTCACTTTCCAGTTCGCTGGGTTCTTTTGATGAAGGCTTGGTTCCAGTTAATTTGTCTAATCTTGATAGTGGAGAGACTTACTATTATCGATTTGAAACCAATAATACGGAACATTCATCCTGGTCGGGAATAGGATCTTTCTCCACCCTCGCCTACGATCAGGGAACGATACGGTTTCATACAGGTACAAATGAAGAAGGGAGCTCTTCAGGGTTATTTTGGGATAAAAACGGAAGCGGTGAGATCAAGGTTATGGACGCAAACTTAACTAGTCAGAACTATATCGCCCCCGATGGTAGTGCTTGGATGTTGAGTAAGGCAACTTTTCATTTTACTTCCGATTTTTACCTCGGTCCGAATTTAAACCAGGTCATTCTCGAAGGGGTTAATTCACTTTCCATTGTTAGTGATGGTAATGTAAGTATTGGCAAAAGTTTGTCTGGTTCCCAAGTTCTTGGCTCGGCTCATGTTCCTGGTGGAACTCTGCAGGATGGACATGATGCCTACTATGCGGATGATCCCGCTAAGGGGGTTCGGGTGGGGCTCGGACGATTGGGAGGTTTTGGAGGAGCTCAGGGTCCTGGTAAGGGCTTGAGTTTAGGCGGCACTGGTGCCGGTGGACTTTCTGGTGGTGGTGGTTCTCATTCTGGCGAAGGAGGTCCGGGTGCGTCGGGGCCATCGGGGATTTCCTACGGATCAGGTGCCTTGGATGTTTTGATAGGCGGGTCAGGAGGAGGCATGGGTAATCTTGGAGAAGCGGCAGCCGGTGGAGGAGCGATTGAAATAATTTCAGCCGGCGATTTGAAGATCCGACCTGGTGTTTTGATCGCAATGAACGGAGGTTCTGTGTTGGTTAATAAAAATCAGGGAGCCTATTTTTCGGGAGGTGCTGGATCGGGAGGTTCGGTTCGTTTGGTAGGAGCCAGTATTTCTAATCTTGGAGTTATTGAAGCGGAGGGAGGTGACGGTTCCGGTCAGGATTCACGGGAACCGGGAGCCCGTTTTTTGTCGAATGCCGGGGGTGCTGGTGGAGGCGGACGGGTGGCATTTATCTCTGATGGCTTGATTCAACGCGGAACTGTTAAGGTAAACGGAGGAATTGGCAATGGTGACGGCTTTTCGGGTTTTTCTGGCTCCGTATTTGAAGGAATTAAAACACTCTCATCGCCTGTCAATCTTGTCCTTACAGAGGGAACTTTAATTTTAGACACCGGAGGTGCATGGACACATACTTCTGGTTTGAAAGGAAATGGAATCATCCGTCGTAGTTATGTTGATGTAGTAGGCAAACGGTACGGTTTTGGGGTTTGTTCCTTCACATTTAACAATTTTTCGCTTGGTAATGGTGTAACCGTGGTAGTGCAAGGCGGGAATTCCCTGGAGTTAGTGGTAGAAGGAAATGCCACGATTAACACAACTATATCCCTGAACGGTCAGAGTGGATTACTGGGAACTTATTCTGGGCGGGCAGGTTCGGGAGGATGGTCATCCGGTCGTGGTCTTCGCAACACCGATTTATTTGCCAACATTCATTTTGCCCTTAATGGGCAAGGGCCTGGAGGCGGAAGAGGTTATGAGATTGGTAAGTCAAATGGTGGTGGAAGTTACGGAGGTGTTGGTTCAGGTGGCTTGAATGGTGGAGTTGCAGGAGTAGTGTACGGAGACGACTCTATTACCAACCTAATCGGTGGTTCTGGTGGTGGCCATTCGTTAACCGGTTCGGGAAATGCCGGCGGTGGTGGTGGAGCAGTAAGTTTTCAAGTAACTGGAAGTATTTTAATTGATTCAAACGGAACAATCTCGGTACGTGGTGGAGATGGACAGCCGAACGGAGATGGTTCAGGAGCGGCGGGGTCCGGAGGGGCGATACGGATAGAAGCGGCTTCAATTACAAATAACGGTTTACTCGACGCACGGGGTGGAGATGCTACTGGAAATTCTTCATTGGCTGGTGCGGGTGGTGGTGGAAGAATTTCTCTTCTTACCTCAGGCAGTTTAACCGAAGGAACGGTTCTTTTAACCGGGGGACAAAACAAATCTATTATTTCAAGCAACTACCGGGCCAGTGATTTAGTTGGCCATTGGACATTAGATGAGAATCAATCCACGACTATTGCCAGTAATGTTACGGGTAATGCTTTGCTCAATGGTACAATCGATGGCAATCCCCAGAGAGTTACCGGCGTGAAGGGAGGGGCGTTTGCATTTGATGGTAATGATGATCGAATTTTTGTGGGCAATAATTCGGGGCTTGAACTTGGCCAGTACACCGTTTCACTCTGGATCTATCCGGAAAAGAATGATGAGGGCTTTACCGGAGTGTTTGGAAGGAGCGGAAGAAATTATGCGATTTGGCTTGGTGATTCGGACCATGCAACTCGCCCATTTATCCATCACCGATTTGGGGAAGCAGAGAATTCGAACGAAGGTGTGAGCAACTTCAATCTAAGCGGATGGAACCGCTGGTATCATATTGCCTGTTCGAACGGCGGCATTGGGGGTGTGGCAAGAACTTATGTTGATGGTACTTTTATATCCGATAATCAGCGTTACGAGCGACGGGTAATGGGCGATTTAATCCGAAACCAAACAGCCCCATTAAATATTGGGGTGGATCCGGTCAATCAAGGTTCGATCAATCAGTATTTTTTAGGAAGAATGGATGATATTCGCCTTTACAATGTGCCCCTTGGTTCAGAGGATGTATTCCATCTTTATCGGGGAGATTCAGGGCTATTAGATTATCAAGCCCCCCGAAACGAAGCCCTTCGCGCCGGAACTGGGGTATTGGTCAAGATTACCTCCCCCGCCCTGCCCGCGATCGCACCCCCTTCCCTCACCTACGGGAGCGAAATCATCAGTTTGGACTTAGGACAAGCAAGCGGGTTAACTTATTCAGTATCTGGATTACCCGCAGGAATTTCTAATCAAATTCTGTTTTCTCCTTCAGACATTCGAGGAGTGGCAGCCTGGTACCAAGCCGATGAAAACAACAGTTTTAGTTTATATTCAGATCTTTCTTATGAAAGAAATGATTCGGTTGCAGTTGCAGATCAGCTCGCCGCTTATTCGTTTAATGAGAGTAATCAAAGTCTAACTTTTGATGAATCCGGAAACGGACACCATGGAAGTTTTATCGGTGATATCTCCAGAATTTCGGCAAAGTTTAACGGTGGCCTTCACTTTGACGGTTTGAATGATGCGCTTGTTTTACCCAAGATCGAACACCTAGATAGTGGTTCTGCTTTTACAATTTCAATGTGGTTCAAGCGATCGAGTGATATTCAGGATAATCTGACCGCTCATTCAATTTCTAATGTCTTGTTCGCTCAGGCCAGTGCTGATTTTAATGATAATTTTGAACTGGGAACCACTGGGTCAGAGATCAAGCTTTATCTGGATAATGGTAGTGACCTTGTATATACGACTAATGATGCCAATATTTCCAACAATACTTGGCACCACTTATCCGTTACTTATGGAGAAGGTCTCAATGTCTATCTAGATGGATCGCCCGCTTACATAAGTGGTTGGGCGACCTCTCACTTGACTGGAGATAGCGATTCAGGAATTTCGAACACGCACACTTACACCTGTGCAGTCAATGTGAATGGAGCGACAAAAACAGTAAATGGAGTGCCGTTTACAGGTACTAATGCAACTTCGGGTACCAATTGGTCTATTACAAGTGGTTTTAATCTTACGCACAATAGTAATACCTCGACTGTAACTGGGCAGATTGGTGATATTTTAGGTAATGGTTTTCGATTTAACGGAGATCCTCAAAAAATTAAAATTACTGGCTTAACACCGGGTGAGAATTACACCTTTGCCCTCTACAGTCAGTCTTGGGGCGGGGGCGAGCGAAATTGCACATTAAGCAGTTCCGCCCTAGCTCAAACGATAATGGTAAATCAGGATCAATTCAATTCATCGGGGCAAGATGGTTTATTGGTTGAATGTTCTTACTGTGCCCCAGGAACCGAAGTTGAATTTACCATTGACCCTGTTGTCGGAAGTACTACTTGGCACTTGTATGCATTTAGTAATCGTGAAGGAAAAAGTGAGCTAATTACAAATACAACTGCATTTGCAACTAGCGGTCCGCTTGACTCCTCGTCAGACTCTCCAGTCTCGCTCGGACTGTCCAGACCGTATTCCGACCAGACAGGTGACTTTAACGGAAGTATAGACGAACTAAGAATTTTTAGCCGTGAATTGAACTCGAGTGAAGTAGCGACTTTGTACAATGGCGGAAATGGAGATTTTAACGGTTCTACTCAAACCAAACAGGAGACGGGGAATATTCTTGCCTGGAATGATTTCTCCGGTAGTGAAAGACACGCCATTTCACCTAGCTATGTCACATCGCCTAGCAGGGTTGTGGATTTCCAGACTGGAAAAACGATGGTTTCCCTGGGTTTTGGAAAAACTCTTCAAATTGGGGGAGCCGTTTCGATGCCAATGACTGTGGTTATGGTGGGGCGTGAAAAAGGAAGTTTATTTGCCAACCGGGAATTATTTACCAATCAGGGTTGGCGTCTTGTAAATAACGGTAATTGGGTACTTAGAAGGTGGGACGATAATAATCCAAATATTGCCAGTTCCGCTCCCTCCAACCTTCTGACAATGGTGGGGTGGACATTTGACCGGTACGGCTACGAATTGCGGATTAACGGAACCACTGCTGGAACCAGCACATCTAATAATTGGCATCCCGATGTCTTTTTTGACCGAATTAATTCTGAAAGCTCTCTCCTTATTGGAGACCTGTTTTTACTGCCCCGTCCACTGGAAGTGAACGAAAGAGAAAAATTGGAGGGTTATTTTTCCCATAAGTGGAATTTAAATGAACTTTTACCCTCTGGACATCCCTATCTCGGAGAACCTCCTGTTGGCGGTGAGGGATTAGTGCTCTCCGGTACACCTCAGTTGGCTGGCAGTTTTACTGTGAATATAAATGCTTCCAATCAATGGGGTTCAGTCGATCGAAATTTTACTTTGGAGGTCAACGCAACCGCACCTCAGATACAGACTCAGTCTGCACTTCAGGTCGGTTCAAGTTCCGCCAGGTTACAGGGAGACTTATTGGAGAATGGTGGAGAAGCGGTACAGATATCCTTTGAATACGGAACTGACCTTGCCAACCTAGATCAAAACAGTACTCAGTTTGCTGTTTCAGATAAAGGAATTGCATCTCAACTACTTACCGGCTTGACCCCGGGGACGACTTATTTTTATCGGGCCTGGGCGGCGAATACTGCCGGTACTTCAAACGGCAATTCAATTTCCAAGTTACCCCTGTTTGACTGGCCACTGCAAGGTATTACCGGTTCCACAATTACTGACCTGACAGGTAGGGCAATGGGGACAGTGGGCGGAAATGCGGTAGCCTTTGTTGACCCGAGTCGGGGAAACACAGTTCGATTCGACGGACAGGACGATTATATAACTTTTGGCGATCTCGATGAAATGGATTCTCCTAATCAGTTTACTTTATCATTATGGTTTAAAAAAGAGCAGGACATTACCGGACAGCCTACGAATCATGGAATTGATAATGTTTTGGTCGCACAGTCGAGCAGTGCATCCAATGACAATTTCGAAATTGGTACTCAAGGCTCAATGGTTGAGGTTTACATCGATTCCGGTTTAGATGGAGACCTGGATACGGCGGTAAGTGTGGAAGCAGGAATTTCTCTTAACAACTGGACTCACCTTGCCTTGGTGTACGGTTCCGAAATGAGTTTGTTTATCAATGGTGTGAAAATTACAACTTGGACCCAGTACAATGGTAAATTGGACAGTAGTGTAACCTCGCCATTATGCCTTGGTATTGCCCGACCCAATTCCAATCTTTGGGGTGAATTTAAGGGATTAATGCAAGATGTGAAAATTTATGATTCGGAGCTTTCTCCGATTGAGATCGCGATTCTTGCTGAACTTGGTTCATTTCAAAGTTTTACCACAGGCACTCAGTCTGCCCCCCCACTTGTTGAGGTAAGGCCTGCTTCGAATATCACTGAGAGCAATGCAACCATTCATTATGAGCTCCTATCTTATGATGAAGCCCAACCCGAAATTATTATTTATTGGGGGCCGGTTGATCAGGGCGAAAACGAGGGGTTGTGGGAGAATAATCAAAGTCTTGGACAGCAGGGAATTGGCGAAGGTAATGTTACGATCAGTGGTTTCCTTCCCGGTGATATGATTTACTACCGGGCCCGGGCAAAGGGGCCTACCTACGGTGACTGGTCTGATCAATTTGGTCAGCTGCGTATGGTGGACAAGCCCAGTGTGTCAATACTCTCCGCTAATCAATTGACTCTTACTTCGGCGACCCTTCGTGGAAGAGTGGACGGTAATGGTGGGGTTTCTCAAACCGTGTTATTGTCAGAGCCCAAAGTCTCCAAGGATTTAATTGCTCATTGGAGGTTCGATGAAGGATCGGGGCAGGAAGCGTATGATTCAACCGGTTTTACTCCTGCCGCTCAACTTTTTGATGGGGTTTCCTGGGTAGAAGGAATGGGAGGGCAATGGAAAAAAGCTCTTCGTTTTGATGGTAGTTCGCTTGCATACCTTAAAGCGGGTTCTTTCCGAATTGAGGGTGATATGAGTTTTTCAGGTTGGGCGTACAAGGAAAATCTTGGAATTTATCAGGGTGTATTTGACTTTGGTAATGGTACAGATGATCAAAATCTATTTTTCTCCAACCGGTGGAAAACAAGTGAAGCTGAATGGACAATTCGTCGCGGTGCGAACACACGCAGCCTGTATGCAACTAATTTCTGGACACTTAACGAGTGGCAGCATGTGGTGGCTACGGTTAATGAGGCTGGGGTGATGAAACTGTACCGGAATGGTGAGCTTAAAGGATCCACTCTCGGGCATTTGCCAGCTTCGACCACCCGATCCAATCACTATGTAGGGAGGAATAGTCGAACAGATAGTGAATATTTTTACGGAATGATGGATGATTTGCGTGTATACGACCGTGCAATTAGTCCCGAAGAGGTCAGTCAAGTATACACTGGAGATCTTCAAGTTTATTCAGTCCTAGGGGGACAGAATCCGACCGTGACAATTTATTGGGGAGATGAGGACGCGGGACAGACCATAGATGTAAATTCATCCTCCAGTAGCAGTTGGGATGGGAGTGTAAACCTCGGAGTTCTACCCACGGGTGAATTTTCTACTCCACTCTCCGGATTAGCGGGTGGCAATACATATTTCTATCGTGTAACCGCTCGAAATGCAGCGGGAAGTACAGTTCTCAGTGAAGTGTCGAGTTTTTCAACTGGTTCCTTTGGATTTAAATCTGATTCATTTGCCCAGGGGCAACTTCTTCTGTGGCTTGACTCAACAGATATTAATGGGGACGGTAATCTTTCGAATGAACCTTTTGGTGGAAGAGTTGATAAATGGCGGGATAAGTCAGGTGCAAACCGACATGCGGGAAATGGGAATGGTCCTGAGCTTCGAATCAATAGTTGGAATTCGTTAACAACCTTAAAATTTGACGGCCAGAGTAATTACCTGAGAGTCTCTGATTCGAATGCTTTTAATCTAGGCGAAGATTTAACAATCTTCGTAGTGGCAAAAGGAGATACCCTCCAAGATTGGAGATCAATTCTTTCGAAAAGAGGTGAAGATAATGTGGGTTGGCAATTCCGAAAGGACAACACCGATTTTGCCACCTTTACTGTTCGTGGAACATCTGGAAATGACGGTGAGCGGGGAAGTACTCTTATTAATGGCGTTCCCCATGTTTGGTCGATGCGTAAGACTTCACTAAAACGAA
Organism: uncultured Opitutales bacterium; assembly: GCA_905478775.1. Taxonomy (GTDB): domain Bacteria; phylum Verrucomicrobiota; class Verrucomicrobiia; order Opitutales; family Seribacteraceae; genus Seribacter; species Seribacter sulfatis. Next base: position 10,863 of record CAJQKB010000062.1, read on the forward strand.
CTCAATGGGCGGACGGAAATCTAGAATATCATATTGATGACAGGGGCTCAATTCCTGACACCAACAGTGATGTTGTAATAGCCGGACGGGATCAGGACGGTATTACTTCTCTCAGTGGGGTTGAGATTGGGGAAATTCTGGTCTACGATCAGGCGTTGAGTGACAGTGATGTTTCGAAAATGGAGGGACACTTAGCTCATAAATGGGGATTGCTCGCCAACATGCCGGGTGTTCATTCTTACAAATCAGAAACTCCTCAATTTGAAAACCGGCCTGAAATTTTGCTTAGTGACCGTTATTCAATCAAAAAAGATTCCAATTTGAGTATGCCGATGCAGGTAAATCGGGTAGCCAGTAACTTTCTTGCCAGCGGATTGCCCATCGGATTGGATATAAATTCTACCACGGGGTTGATATACGGTGTGCCCTCGGTAGCAGGTTCGTTTACTGCCCGCGTGGAAGCGTCCAATCAATCAGGTACATTCTCGAAAGATATTCTTTTCACGGTCACCGATTTTTCTGATTGGAAGTACTCCTCTTCTATAAGTTTCCCTGGTTACACAGGTTCCTCTCTCCTTAATGACTTCCCGGTTTATCTTGAATTGAATTCGTCGCTGTCTGGGTTCAGCTACGATCAATTTGCTTCTCCATTTGGATACGACCTCCGTTTTTTGGGGAATAATGGATCCGAAGAGCTTTATTATGAACCGGTAATTTGGAACAAACAGGGAACTTCGGGTTTTTGGGTTCTTCTTTCCGCTTTTGATGAAAATAGCACGGTTCAGGCAATATGGGGTAATCCCAATGCCACCCAACAACCAAGCTATTGTAACAACGGAATTGTCTGGTCTAATTATAATGGAGTTTGGCATATGGATGGCACAGGGCTTAGTACTGTGAAGGAGTCCCGTGCGAGTGCTCATGCTACTCCTTACAACTTTGAAACCCTTCGGGTACCAGGAGTAGTCGGTACTGCTCTTTCCTTTGATGGCGTAAATGATTATGTCGAACTACCCCTTTCGATTCACCCGCAATCGGATGCCCGTCAACTTACTCTGTCTTTTTGGAGTTACGGTGGTTCCAATTTAAGTTCATCTTCAAGCACGACACTTCTTGAATCTGGATCCGCACAGGGACGTTCGCTTAACATTCATTTCCCAAATGCTTCCAGATTGCATTGGGATGCGGGAGGTCAGAACTCTTATGATAATACTAACCGGGAATTTTCTTCCTACAGTGGGCAATGGGATCATTGGGCATTTCAAAAGGATATAGATGAAGGGGTCATGTATGTATACCGAAATGGCCAACTTTGGCTTGATGGGTATAACCGAAGCCGTCCGTTTGACGGAGATGTGGAGAGTTTCCGTCTGGGTTCCAACCGATATGGCGGGTGGTACTGGAATGGATTATTAGACGAATTAAGAATTAGTTTTTCGATTGAATCTCCTGACTCCATACTTGCCTCCTATGAAAGTCAAAGACCTGGCGGGAATTTTTCTGCCATGCAACCAGTGATTGGCCCTCCCCTATTGATTAACGGACAAGTTGCGGAAGGATATGCCAACGATAGTAATCTTTCCTATCTTATTCAGGTTTTTCCCAGTGCGACGACTTTTTCTGCGGTTGGATTACCCGCGGGTATCTTATTAAATTCATCCACCGGCGAGCTTTCTGGAGTTCCATTGCAAGGTGGTACCTATAACATCACCGTTACAGCCTCTAATAATTCGGGGAAGGATCAGGGGATTTTGACTTTATCTATCGTGGAGAGGACAGGATTTACCCATCAGGTGGATTTTAATTGTTCCGCTTATTCAGGGACTACCCTGCAGGATTTTCCCTTACTAATTCGCTTGGACCGCTCGGTCACGAACTTCAGTCTGAAGAGTTTTGCCTCCAATAATTGTAACGATCTTAGATTTTACGATCAACATGCACGTGAACTTGAATATGAAATTGATGAAATTAATGATGCTAATGGAAGCCTTTCAGTCTGGGTAAAGGCGAAGGAATTGAACTCGTCGACCTTCATCTCTGCGTATTGGGGGAATCCGACTCTTGCTCAATTCCCTCCAGTCTATTCGGGGGATGGTTCAACCTGGACCAATGGCTTCCGAGGCGTATGGCATATGCGGTCTTTCGAAGGAATTGAAGTGCTAACTGATTCGAGTGTTTATCGAAACCATGCTTATGATGATTATGGCATTGGAGATACCGGCATTGTGGGTAGTGGTCGAACATTATCGGGTGGAGTCGAGAAATTTTTACGGGTTCCATCCGCATTTTCTTTAGATGATTTACATGAGAAAAGTTTCACTTTTTCAACTTGGATAAAATTGGATGAAGCACCTCCTTCAAAAGCAGAGGATTCTGTATATGCCAGTGGCTATCTAACCAATCCTAATGATACTTATTTTGATGATATTAATAACTTTTACACACTTACCCCGAGTGGTAGTCGAATTATGCAAACCGGACCAAGGCAGGGTCTCTATTTTGATGGGGATAACGACTTTAAGAACGGGGGGATTGGTATTAACCGAAATGATAATTATCTCACTTTCTTTCAAGCTATTTTCACTCCCCAGGAAAGTGGTGACTACTTTTTCAGATGTGACCGCAAGGATGATTATTCCACGATCTGGCTGGATCTTGATCGGGATGGTACTTTTGAGAAAAATGGAGATCTCGGCGGTGAGAAATTAGGAGGGAATGGTAATTTTACATCTACCGCCTACCCTTTAATTTCAGGGAGTGATTATAAAATTGCAATTGCTCATGGCGAGGGTCGGGGAGGTTCAAGGATTAGGCCATGGATTAAAACACCCAGTGAAGATTGGCAAATCATCGACCCGAGCAACCCCACACAAACGGGTATGTTTTCGGTAACCTTTGATGGTAATTTTACTAATGACATTAGCCCATACATCATTGCTAAACATGGTGTTGGCGAAAGAATTAGCCTGAGCGGAGGTAAAACGGCGGTTTTTCATGACCTGGTAGTTCAGGGCGAAATATCAGCTATCTCCCCGAGTTCCCTTTATAGTCTAAACTCGGCATGGAAACATGTGACGGTAAGCGTGGATCATCTATTAGGTGATATTAAAATATACGAAGATGGTAATTTGACTATTTCTTCCACTTTTACTGCGGGAGAATCCGCACATGCAATAAGCGGTCAGGACTGGTACTTCGGTCAAGGTTTAGTGCCCTCTTCGTTTGATGAAATGCGACTTGCGAATGTCGCTCGTTCCGCGGATTGGGTCCAAGCTTCCTACCTTAATCAGAATCCTACTTCTACGCTGCCCGTTATTTCAGCAGTCTCTGGTCTGCCCAGCTTTCGCTCACTTTCAACATTTAACTTACCCGCCGATCAACCTTTTAACCACTCAATATCGGTAACAGGATCACCACTTGTTTTTACTGCAGTTGGATTACCCAGTGGAATTCTGCTTAGCTCGAATGATGGTAATTTGTCTGGTTCTCCTTCTGTGTCTGGTCAATTCACTTCCACGATCAGTGCCTTGTACCCGAATGGTAACCGGGCAGATCAGCAATACCGTTTTACCATCTCTCCGAGCGCTCCGGATATTATTATTTCTATCCCTCAGGTTGTAAATTCAACTTCGCTCTCAATCCCTTACGAAATGAATGCAACTGGAGGCGAAGACCCCATGCTTTATGTGGTTGCGGATACAATAGATCATGGCACCAATTTTTATGCGTGGTCCTATCGAAAGTCTCTCGGCAATAAGGGGCTAGGCTCTGGTACCGCAATCTTAGGTGGATTAGAACCCAACCAAAGCTATTATGTGCGATTATATGCTGAGAATTCGGCAGGTTATGACTGGACAGGGAAAGAATTCTTAATTCGCACACAGCCCAATAAGGAACACCTGCCCACGTCCCTTGCAATGTGGCTTGATGCGGCCGACTTGGCGGGCAACGGAAGCAATACTGTAGAGGGTTTTACTGTGTCGACCTGGAATGATAAATCTGGGAAAGATCGTGATATGGCCAACCCCGTCGGTAACCCGACCATAAAACTTGAAGGTCATGGAGGGAAGCCGGTAGTTGATTTTGATGGTAAATCGCAGATGCGGACCAATTACAACTTTAGCGGTACCGATTTGAATTTATGGAGAAATGGTGGCTATTCAGTTTTTGGAGTATCTCGTTACACTGGCGGAGATAATGAACGTGTGATCAGTTCGAGCGGACATAATTGGCTTTTAGGACATCATGGTAATCAAATTGGAAGATATTTTTTTAATGGATGGGTCGATCAAGGATTTGCCTCCGATACCAATTTCCATATTTTTGAAACCCTCCATGAGGGGCGTACTGTGAATACAAATCCCTCTGCATCAGTCTGGACAGACGGAATTGAGGGTTCTTACCGAAGCGGGGGGAAGCAGGGTTCTAGCAACTGGGATTTTTATCCAGGGCAACTTTCGTTCGGGGCATTCGATAATTTGCGTGAAGCTTCCAAATGTCAAGTTGCAGAATTCATTATGCTGGAGGGTCTTATTAATGAACAGGATCGTTTGAAAATCGAGGGTTACCTCTCTCATAAGTGGGGAATACCACTACCCTCTTCTCATCCATGGGCCAACGATGCACCGACCTACGGAGATGTGATTCTCTCTGGCTCCACTGCTTTGATAGATACGAACCGAACTGTTGTTCCTACCATTATCAATCGATCGCCCGCTAATCTTAAAAATACGTCCGCTTCTTTGACTGGTCGTTTAGTTGATACGGGTTTGGGCATCCTTCCTATTAATCCAGCTGGGGTTGTCTCGACAAGCACTTCTACGATAGCCGGACTTTCTCCTCCTATTATTGGTGATATTAACGCATCCAATATTTCTCAAAGCAGTGCTAATTTAAGAGGAACTCTTATCTCTACTGGTGGGGAGACTCCGATTATTACTATAGTTTGGGGAGATGAAGATCACGGATCAGATTTTAATAATCTTTCAAGTTGGGACTTTAATGAAAGCTTGGGCTACTCGACTGCGGGGCCCTTTTCAGTTTTAGTAGGAGATTTACAGGAACGAACCGTCTACTTCTTCCGCGTGGCGGTTTCTAACTCGATTGGTTCATTCATGTCACCGGATGTGGGAGTATTTGTGACAAGTTCTGTCGATCTGGTACCCCCTCAATCAATTTTATGGCTTGATGCAAATGATACATCTGCTTCAACTGGAACGTGGTTAGATACAAGTGGTAACGGAAATCATGCCACTAAGCAGGGTAATCCTAGTGTTGTATCAAATGCTCAGAATGGGTTGTCAGTTATGAGGTATACCGGGACGAATGGCGAGTATCACAGCTTTGCAAATTTCACTGATGTTCGAACTGTTTTCTGGGTCTTTAAAAACTCGGGTGGTTATTGGCCTCTCTTGGGAGACAATAACAGGTACCACTTCCACCCAATGAATTCGAATGATTTAGTTAATGGTAGGCATACGAGTGGGAGTGTTAAAAATGGTAATTTTGCTTTGAATGGAACTCCGGCTTCTTGGGATACTTCAAAGCCCTCTACTATGTCGATTCTTTCGCTTCGTACATTAGGTAATGTGGAAGCTTCCAATTTCGCCAGTGACAGGAACATAAATGGTCGTTTCGGCAATGTCGATTTAGCAGAACTAATTATTTTTGATATTCCTCTTTCAGACGACCAAATCAAATATCAGGAAGGCTATCTTGCAAAAAAATGGGGGCTACAAAGTAAGTTGCCAAGTTCGCACCCACACAAACAATATTTCATGTCAGAAACACCTCAGATTACCAGTCCTAATTCTGATTCTTTAACCATTGGTCAGGCTTACAATTTCCAAGCTTCCACTAATATTTCCGACTCGACATTTTCTGCTTACAATCTGCCAGATGGATTAACCTGCAGTCCTTCCGGTCTCATAACTGGTACTCCAACAATCGGGGGAATTTACAAAGCTTCATTAACCGCCAAAAATTCAACTTATACTTGCCTCGGTTTTCTTACTCTGACGATTCCTGATACTGCACCTGGAATAATTGCACGTACTGCCGGAAGTATTTCTTCTACTACGGCAAATCTCATCGGAGACATTAATCATACCGGGGGCAGGGATTCGATTGTGACCGTTTATTGGGGGGATAATGATGCAGGGACTGGTAATTGGGATCAGAATATATCGCTCGGTAGTCAGGGCAAGGGATCTGTCTCGCATTTTGTGGATGGTCTTTCACCTTCCACTATTTACCACTACAGGTTTTCGGGTACTAATTTCAATGGGGCCACTGGTGGTGTTTCCTGGTCTAATACTGAGACATTTACAACTGACTCCAATATTTCTGTGCCGATTTTGAGTTCAATCTATTCTGTTTCAGATACTAACTTGGTCGGTGCCAAGCTGAATGCTGTATTACTAAACAATGGAGGAGATTCAAATACTTCAGTTACTTTTTATTGGGGGGAAAGTGATGGCGGTACAAATCCACTTGCCTGGCAGCAATCTATTGAAATTAACCAAGCTGAAGTCGGATCTGTTACTGGTCATATTAACTCGGGGCTTGGATTCCCTCGGGAGTATTATATGCGGGTGAAAGCTTCTAATGTTTTTGGGTCTACTTGGACACCCACTAGCCTATCTTTTCTTCCTCAGGCGGGGAACTCCGGTTTTACTCCGATGGATTACTCAGGCTTAAGATTATGGTTGGACGGATCCGACCTGAACGGTACAGGACAGACTCTTGTACTCAATCCAGGGGAGTCTGTTGGGTTGATTAAGGATAAGTCAGGGCAAGGTCGAGATGCCGCTCAGACTACCCCAACTTTCCAACCGACTTTCGTGCATGGCGCCTTGAATGGACTGCCCAATCTTCGTTTTGATGGTACGAATGATTACCTCACCTTCGAAAAGATTGAAACGATTCGTACCGTTTTTCTAGTGCTAAATCGAAAAACTGGAAATCAAGGGTTTTTATTGGGGGATGATACCGGTCATCATTTTCACAGTGCGAGTAACGCAATTTGGTCGAGCACTTGGACCCATCCTAACGTGATCAACGGATTGACTCAAATTAATGGGAATTTACGAGATGGTCTTACCAGTACCTACGACTTTAACACTCCTACCCTTATTTCTATTCGTACCAATGGCGCTGTCCGAGCATCTAATTTTTCAAAGGATCGAAATAATGAAATTTACTGGAAAGGAGACTTGGCGGAACTACTCGTTTACAATGAATCACTCCCTACCTCTGTTTTAAGAAAAGTCGAAGGCTACTTGGCTCATAAATGGGGAATACAATCCTCTTTGGTGGGCTCTCATCCTTATCGAATTACTGCACCCTCACGCAGTAAAAGTGCGGCGGTTACCAAGATTTATTGGGGAGGTACAGATGGCGGAGTAGATCCATCACTTTGGGATAATGTAATTGATGTGGGTGAAGTCGGAGTTGGGTTGAGGAAATTATCTGATGATGTGGCCGTATTAGCGGAGCCTCTACCGAATCAGTCAGGTGCGTCCTATGGTGTCGATCGGCTAGTTGATGGAGTATTACCCATGGATGGCTGGAGGAGTACTTGGACTGCTTGGTTTAAGGAGGACCCACAACTTACCTTTAATTTAGGTGCAGAAAGGTCGATGAATAAGATTCGTATTTATTTTCAGCCTTATGAACGTGCGGATGAATTAAAAGAAGTTGAAATTTGGGTGGCAGACGAAGAGATGAGTTTTTCATTATTAAAAACGGTCCCGGGTGTAGTGGGTATAAGAGAACAGGGAGTTTTTGCCGAATATGACTTGGAGGGTATTACCACCCGTGCAATTCGCTTAGCACCTAAATTTCAAGGTTGGGGTCACCAGTGGGGGGAGGTTGAGTTTTGGGTTTACGATAGTGGAGATTTTGAGGCAAAGGTGGAGGGTTTAACCAAGGGGCAAACTTATTATTATCGAACTTTTACTACGAATGATGGTGGTTCGCAATGGGCTCCTGATACGAACAGCTTTCAAGCCGAGGATAAAGTCGCTTATGAATCTGGGAAATTGATTATCAATACCACTTTGGGAACATGGAAGCATAGTGGTGGAGATCAAAGAAGCGGAGTGGTGTCACAAAAGAAACTTTCCGACAATATTGGCAATGAATATTTATACAAAGTATGTCGTTTCGAATTTGATGAAATTGAATTAAAAGGAAGTTTAGAGGTAGAGGTAAAGGGTTCAGCCTCCCTTGAAATTGTGGCCCGAAACGGGGATGCATTCATTGGTGTGCCAATTGCCGTTTCCGGTGAGGACGGTTCGACTTCAGACATTGGCTCATCTGGACCAGGTGGTTTTAATGGCGGAGAAGTGGGGGGGCGTGGATTTGGGCCTGGAGGGGGATTAGGAGGGAATGCCCCAGGGGGAGGTGGCTTTGGCGGTGCTGGCGGACTTGCCACTGCGACGACCGGTCAACCCTATGCGACTGGTGGGCTGCTTGATTTTGTTGGAGGGAGTGGAGGAGGAGGCTTCCTCGTTGATTATACCGGTGGTGGCGGAGGGGGTGCATTAAAGATTGAGTCCTCTCAAACACTAACTCTCGATTCGCGTCTCTTTGCAATGGGTGGCTCCGGTATTTCTGGCTCAGGTGGCGGTTCCGGTGGTTCTCTTTATTTAAAGGCGGAAAACTTGGTTCTAACTGCTCAGTCCATTATTGATGTGTCTGGTGGTTCCAATGGTGGCGGAGCGGGTAGGATTTACCTAGAGGGTACAAAATCTTTACTGAATCAGGGATCGGACAATTTAAGGAAATCGGGCGGACCGGGAGCTGCGCCGGGAACGGAGGGTACTCTTCGTTTTGTGCGGCCTTCTCACTTAGAGGAATTGGATTTTCGGGTTGGATCAATTGTGATTGATACCGATGTGGGGTCACTTACCCATAGTGATGGATCGATTGCTTATGGATTAACTGAGGATTATTTGTATATTGATCAATCGGGTGCCGCTTGGCCTTATTCCGTATGTAGATTTAGGTTTACCCGAATACAGCTAGGAGGCGGAGTTGTGGTTCAACTTAAGGGAAGAAATGCATTGGCCTTGGAGGCTTATTCTGGGGACTTGATCCTGGGTGCAAATATCCGGGCTGATGGTGGAAATGCAGTCGCGAACCTCGGGGGGACAGGAATTCTTGGCGGTTATTCAGGAGTAGATGGTGCTTCTTTATACGGTTCTGGCCCCGGTGCACCGAAGTTATCTTCTTCCGTGGGACATGGTGCCGCTTATGGAGGGCATGGCTCTGGTAATGCGCGTATTTATGGAGACCGTTCTTTAGACGCTCTTCTTGGTGGAAGTTCGGGCGGTGCTTCTGATACTGCAGGTTCTGGTGCAGGAGGTGGTTCTATTTTATTGAAGGCATCCCGTGAACTCAAGATTGAGCCGAATGTTTTAATTACTGCCAATGGCGGTAATGGTTCCGGTAATGGTGCGTCTGGTTCAGGAGGAGGAGTTCGCTTAGAGGCAACAAGAGTATACAATCAGGGTAGAATTGAAGCGAAAGCGGGAAATGGGGTTCAGGTTGATGGAGATAACCAATCTCGTGGATCTTCGGGTGGGCGTGTCTCTATTATTGCCACCGCGGAGGTGACTGCTGGCGATATTGATGTATCGGGTGAGTGGTTGAGTAACGAGGGGTCGATTTTCATAGGAGGTAGTTATCAGAACTCGAGTTTAATTGCTGAAAATGCAAAAGTTACAATTGATACGAAAACAGGTTATTTTTCAATTGAAGGGGGAGCACATGGGGAAGGTGTATTTTCGGACCATTCCTACACTGACAGTTTAGGTCTTAACTGGAATTATGGAATTTCTACCTTTACCTTCGCTCAAGTTCGGTTGAGTGGGGATACCAATATTCTTCTTCGTGGTGATCGTTCTTTATCCGTTAAAACAGTTGCCGGGGGAGAGATCTATATTGGGTCGGACTTGCTTTTAGATGGGGGGAGTGCCTCGAATACGACTGGGTACGGTGGTCGACCAGTTTTAAATCCTTGGGCGGGGAGCAGTTCGCAAAAAATTTCCGGTAATGGCCCTGGCGGGCCTGGTACTGCAGGGAACTGGGGAGTAGGAGGAAGTTATAGTTATGGAGATGATCAAATATCAGATCTAATGGCAGGAAGTAGTGGCTCAAGTGGCCGTTATTTTCAAGGTTCTGGTGCGGGAGGCGGTGCGATTGAACTATTGGCGGAGGGTGATCTTACTATTGCCCCTGGGGTAATAATAAGTGCGAACGGTGGCGATGGCCGTACTGACGCTAATCAGAATGATCATGGTGCCGGTGGTTCGGGGGGTGCATTGAAATTATCAGGCAAAAATATTTACAACCAGGGCTTAGTTCGTGTACTGGGAGGAAACCGTGGAGCGGGAGGAGGACGAATCGTTATGGCCGCTCAAGGTACCATCGATAAGGGTATAATCTCGGTGGGCTCGGGAAGTTTTAAAGAAGTGAAGCCCCCGGTTATAATCGTTCCTGAGATACTCTATCTTTCGTATCAGAGTAAAGGAACACAGGTTGTTCGAAAAAATGTTTCGACTCGTCCTGCTAACCTGGTGGCATATTGGCCAATGGACGAGGGGGACGGAGAGCAGGCAGTGGATGCTATGGGGCGTTTCAACGGACAGTTAATTGGCGGCACTTCCTGGCAGAATGGTTATTTTGGTAAGGGAGTTCAGTTTAATGGTACCAATGCTTATATTTCCACCCAAGCCACTGCAGATGCACTTGGAGTGGACGGAAAAAAGCCAAGAACAATTTCTTTCTGGGTAAAGGTGGATGGTAATAATCCTCAGTCTCAACCCGGGTTTTATGGATATGGTGAGTTAGCCAATCCAAACGGAGTTAGTAAGTTCTGGGGTTTACGTAACATCAAGGATGGTGGGTACACCCAGATGATCAGTCAACATTGGGGGTGGGATCCAAGGGCTTCCCATTCTAATACCCTACTGGGTCGCTGGGCTCATTTTGCACACTGTTTTAACGGTTCGGAGGTCTCCATTTACATGGACGGTACTCGCATTGCGAATTGGGCTCGTTCAGGAATCAGTACTGGAGTGGCTCAAACATTTCAATTTGGCCGGTGGAGAAACGATGCAAATGCTTATTTTGGAGGAATTTTGGATGAGATGAGAATCTACGACGATTCATTAAGTGAAAACGAAATCCTGCAAATTTTTGGAGGGCAGGACTTAAAGGAGGATTTGATTTATTTGCATCACCAAGTTCAGGCTTCAGGAGATCCCACTTCCTATGATGCAAGTTTTCTGCCTAATGGTCTTAGTATTAACCAATTGAATGGAGAAATTATTGGGCAACCTCTAGAGGTAGGAATTTTTGATTTGAATGTGACTGCCACAAATATTGCAGGAAGCGGAGTGACTCCTTTACGAATTATTGTTAATAAAACCGCCCCAGTAGTGTCCAGTGCATCCCCGCGAAATGTGACCTCTTCTTCTGCCCGTTTTTCTGCATTAGTAAGTAATGATGGCGGGGATCCCCCCACCCTTTCTTTATTTTGGGGTGATAATGACGGTGGGTCCAATATGCTGGTAAATCCTGCTGATAATATACATTGGGATAATCGAATTGATCTCAACGGAACGCACTCAGAAGGAATGGCTCATTTATATGTGGATGGATTAACTCTTGGATCCACTTACTATTACAAGTGGTTGGCATCAAACTCCGTCACATCGGGAGTGTGGAGCTTGCCTCCGCAGGAAGGAATTAAAGCATGGTGGAAGCTGGATGAATCATCTGGTACTATTGCTCTTGATCAAATAAATGGAAATACCGGTACGCTTGTTGGGGTAGATAATTCGGCACGGGTATTTGGCAAGATTGGAAATGCCATTCGATTTGCTGGAGCGGGAGAAAATATCATTACAAAAGGTTTCAAGGGAGTTTCGGGAGATAAATCTCGCACCTTATCTTTTTGGATGAAGACAACACAGGCAAATGGTGGACTCGTAAATTGGGGAGAAAATGCGGATGGGCAGAATTGGGCGGTTTCTTTGAATAATGGATCTCTCAATCTTGATATTGGAGGTTCGCGATTAACCGGAAGTACAATTTTAAATAATAATGCATGGCACCATATTGCTTTAGTCTTACCGAATGGCTCCAACAGTGCCACCGATGTTTTTATGTATGTCGATGGTAATAAAGAAAACCCAATATTTGCTCATGATTTTGCATTTCCTTCAGGAATTGGAGGGCTTCAGCTTTGGTTAGATGCGAGTGATTTAACTTCAGCAGAAGCACTTTGGAATGACAAAAGTGGAAATAATAACCATGCAACCAAAAATGGTAATCCTGGTATTGTAACCAATGGGATAAACGGTCATTCAATCATGCGCTACAGCGGAACAAATGGAGAATATCATTCTTTTAACCGAATTTCAGATATCCGTACCGTCTTCTGGGTTTTTAAGCGTAATTCAGGTGGTTGGTTCCTTCTTGGAGATACCAGTACCTATCATTTTCACTCCAACGGAGGATCTCTATTTCACGGTACTCACGCACATGTAGGGATCAAGACGGGTTCTTCATTTGCTATAAACGGTGCACCTTACGATATTTACGGGAGCTGGCCAACCGATATTTCTATTGCCTCATTAGTGACCAGCCAGAATGTTCGGGCCAATAATTTTTCAAATGATCGAAATATTGGAGGTCGATATGCCAATGGTGATTTAGGGGAATTACTTATATTTAACACCGCTCTTTCTGCCGCTGATGTTAATCGAGTGTATTCCTACTTAAGCTTCAAGTGGGGATTGATGGGGGTAAATACTTCTGCACAAAATGATTTTCAAGTGGGTACTGATAGTAGTGGTAATCATTTCAATGGAATAATTGATGAAATTCGACTGTATGATCATTCTCTTTCAACCGAAGAGGTAAATAGTATCGCGTTGAATGGTACCATGAAGTTCCAAACTTCAAGCGTTGCCCTTCCTCCTGTAGTCGAAATTACCGCTCTTTCTGCGGAGTCTAATGGCTCAGTAATCATCACTGGTAATTTGATTAGCAAGGATTCGAACCTTCCTACTGTCCGGGTTTATTACGGGAATGAAAATGCAGGCTTTGATCTTTCCGCATGGGACAACTGGGTGGATGTGTCATCTGGTAGTCCATTAGCCCTTGGCGAATTTAATGCATCTGTTACTGGGCTCAATCCAGGCGAGACCTACTACTTTAGAACATTTGCATCTAGTGTGGATGGTGAAGACTGGTCAAGTGGAGACCCTCAGGTGATCGATGACCTGTTGTCATTTTGGAGGTTGGATGAGGAGTCAGGAATATATGCTTATGATTCCACTTATCCTGCCAATACGGCTCGCTTCGAGGGCACTGATAATAACGCCACCCGTCCATCAGGGTATAATGCGCAGGGACTGTTTTTTGATGGGGGTACAAATTCCTTAAGTCTGGACTTTAATTCAACCGGTTATTTGGAAAATTCCTTCGAGGGGCGGTCCTTAAGTTTCCGTTTTAAACCGACTGCAAAGGTGTATGCCGGTCCCGCCCTTACCCAATATACTGATTTGGCCGCTTATTTTCCTTTTGATGAAGGGAGTGGTGCGAGTGCCAGTGATTTAAGCACCAATCAATTAACTGGAACTGGAAGTGGTGGTTTCTCATGGATTGCAGGTAATGCCGGACAGGCGATCAGTTTGGACGGAGTGGATGATTCACTTTCGCTGGAAACGCAGGGAGTGTTAAAGGAACTCCATAAAAAATCCTATTCCATTTCGCTTTGGGTAAACCCGGCAACGGGAGCGATTGGTAAGTACAGTCCGGGGCAGTTAAATACTTTTGGATTCAAAGTCCCAATGAGTGAGGCTTATTTTTCTAGTACAGATGTCTTGTTTTCTCTTACACCAAGTGGGTCTAGTTTGCTCACCGGCGGCCCGAGTGGAACAGGCTTAGCATTTGATAACGATGAGCACTTTGCAAATGCCGGTATTGGCATTAATCAAAATGACAATTATATGTCTCTCTTTACTGGTGCTTTCCGGGCAAAAGAACCAGGTACCTACACTTTTGAGACCAGGGGGAATGATAATCGAGGCGTACTATGGATCGACTTAGACCAGGATGGAATTTTTGAGGTGACAGGTGATCTGGGCAGTGAAAAAATCCTCGATGCTGCTTATCCTGCTATTGATAGCAAGGGAGTCCAATTGGTATCAGGGTATTATTCAATGGCGTTGGCTCATGCTGAAGCAACAGGAGGATCATCAATTCAACTGTATTTTTCTACTCCAAGCTCTGCTTCCGGACCTACCTCACTGAGCTTGGTTAATCCCTCTGCCGATACTGATTTATTTCTCACCGAAAATACCTACAGTGTAGTGAAGAGAGGTCCTTTCGGTTTAAGGTTGGATGGAAATAATTCCCTTTCATATACTCATGCAACTGCGAGTCAAAGAGTATCTGTCTCATCTGTGCTTTCTCTTACTCCTTCAAGTTGGACTCATGTTGGGGTGGTGGTGGACTATAATTCTTCCACACTTAAACTGTACCAAAATGGTGAACTTGTTTCGCAAAACTCTTTACCCGAAGACAGTCCGCTCAATTTGTTAGCTTCAGAAACTTGGGAAGTGGGGGGGACTAGTCGTATCTCACAAGACTATTTTAATGGAGCGATTGATGATTTGCGCTTTTATAAGAGTGCGCTAAGTGATTCCGACATAAATGCCACTTTTAACGATGACTTGAGTGGGGCCGTCCCAGCAGGATATTCCAATCAAATGTTATATGATGAAGGTACATCAAACTCTGGGATTGGCGTCGTCTTGGAGGGCAATACATTAAAGGCGAAGATTGGAGAGAATGGATCATTCGCTGAGGTGTCAAGCAATGTGAATGTGAAAGATGATCAATGGCATCATGCCATTATTACATTTGGAGATTCTCCTAAAACTTTAAAACTTTACTTGGACGGTATATTGCAGGGTACCCCCACTCTGTTAGATTATTCGATGGTTTCATTGCATGCGGAACCCCCCTCCTTTGGTTCGACTTCAGGGTCTAGTGTCTATTCAGGTTTTGGAAACTATAAGGGTCTCCTTGATGAACTGAGGATTTATGATCGTGGTCTTGTTGAAGGTGATGTTAATTTAATTTTCAACGGGGATTCTCTGAACCAGGGATTTCTAGAATTTCGTGCCATCGAAAAACCCGTCGTTTTAACCAAGTCTGCTCTTGGAGTCTTGCCTACTCAGGCGACTTTGCGTGCCGAGGTAATATCGATTGGTGGGGAGATTACGACCGTGCAGACTGTGACCGATCAATCTTTTAAAACTGATACCGTCCCAGGACTTTCCGCTTGGTATTCTGCCCAAGATATGAACGGCGATAATGTGGAGGATCTCGGGCAAGTTCTTTCTAATGGTGATATTGTTTCTAGTTGGAGAGACGGGTCGGGCAAGCAAAGAAATATGCTTAATACTTCTGGGAATCCGAGATTTTATATATCAGCATTAAAAGGTAAACCAGTTATCAGTCTGGATGGGGATGATATGATTTGGGGTGAAACGAACTTTGATTTTCTTACCAATAGTGGATACAGCATGGTCTCTGTTGCCCGCTACACAGGGGGGGCAAATAATCGAGTCATTTCCTCTCGAACCAGGAATTGGTTGTTCGGGTTTCACGGCGGCCTTGTTTCCAGGTGGCATGCTGAAGGCTGGATCAGTACCGCGGGGCCTTCGGATAATAATTGGCACCTTCATTTGGGAAGCATTGAGGCAAAGGGTGGAAACCCAAGAGCATCTTTCTGGCGTGATGGAGAGCAGATCGCCTTCAATAATAGAGGGTCAAACAATACTAATTTTGCTCCAGGGGTTTTACAATTCGGTGGGTATGGAACAAATCGTGAACGTTCGACCTGTGAAATTGCTGAAGTGATGGTTTTTGACCGTGAACTTAATCAGGGAGAAAGGTCAAGGTTGGAGGGGTATCTTGCTCATAAATGGCGCATCACAGAAGAAGTCTTACCCTCCAGTCACCCCTATATATCTTCAAATCCTTTTGGAGGCATTCAGGAAAATACTGTAGTACAATCTGTGGGCGGAGATAATCCCGTTGTTAAAATATTCTGGGGAGATGAATGGATTGACTCGAATACGACTTTGGTTGATGAGAACGATAACTCGAAGTGGGATTATGTTGTAGATATAAATGGAGGAGGTCCCGTAACATTAGGAACCTACGATATCCTGGTTCAAAACTTATCCATTAATACGCCTTATTTCTACAGAGCTTATGCAGAAAATTTAGGTGGTGGTAGTTGGGCAACAGATGTCCAAACTTTTACTGCCAGTGATACTCGGTTCACAAAGTATACTATGGATGGTCTTGTCCTTTGGTTAGATGCCATGGATACCGACGGGGATAATCAGAGTGATAGCATATTGGAGGGCAACTCAGTTCCTCTATGGGTCGATAAGTCTGAGAGTTCAAAAAATGCTTTACAATCTGTACCCAATGCAATGCCAACCTATGCGAAATCGGTATTCGATGGTTATCCTGCAATTCGTTTCGCTTCCGGAGAGTCCTATAATATTGGTTCTCTAAATCTTACTATTGGAAATATTCATGTCTTTATGGTGGCGCAGGGATTAGGAGTTGGAATTGGTGCTTCCAATGGGGTGACTGGGTGGACATTAGATGCAAAAACCACTCCTCGACTTGGTTCTTATTCCAATGAATATAGCATACTGCAACAAGTAACTCTTGGAAATGATCCTAGCTCCGGTTTTGGTCAATTGATCGGAGAAATTGGCGAAGTAATGGTCTTTGATCGTCTTCTGTCCCCACTCGAAAAGGAAAAGGTGGAGGGATATCTAGCACACAAATGGGGAATTACTCCCGATCTTGCTGGCAGTAGTTATAAGATAAAGAATGGCCTAGCTTTGTATTATCCATTTGAGGAGACTGATGGTACCGCAATTCAGGATGCATCTCCCAATCTAAGGAATGCCAATTTGACTGACGGTAATTTGAATACAACCGGCAAGTTTACTTCTGGTGTTGAATTTGATAACCTTGCCCACACCAAAATTGATCTCGGCGTAAATCAACTTGCTCTTCCCAATAATTGGACAATTTCAACATGGTTTACTACTCCCCTTGATGACACTTTCGTAGATTTTAGACATGCATTGACCAGTGGTGGTACCAATGCACATGTAGTTTTCGATCAACTAGGGTCTAAGGAGTTGGGAGCTTTCGATGGTACTTTTAATTCAACAGGTTATGGGGCTAATAACCTACCTACTGGATGGCATCACCTCGCCGCTCGTGGCAGTGGTGCACAAACTTCATTTTGGGTGGACGGAATTGCGGTGGGTACAGTAAATGCAAATGTTGCTTCAGCAGTGGATACAATTGGTAATCTCTCTGGTGGTTTTGGTCGATTTGCAGATAAGATTGATGATTTTCGGATTTATGATCGGGCCCTTGGGGCTTCGGAAATCGTGGAATTGTTTGGTTCTGGGAATGGAGACTTCGGGGCGCATCCTTTTAGTACTTACAGTCCTAATTTCGATAATTCTCCCGAGATTGTCTTACCCAGTAATCCAATCGTTCATTGGACTTTTGATGAATTAAACGGTACCGTTGTTGACGATTCTTCAGGGGTTGGCAATGTGGGTGATGGTACTTCTTTTTCTGATCTATATTTATTTTCTGAGGTCGGTCGAAATGGAACTTCGCTCCGCTTTGATGGGAATCAAACTTTATTATTACCTTCTAATGTTGCTACCTTTAATCTTACTGGACCTTTTGCAATTGGTCTTTGGTTATATACGGATGATTTGGATGGGGTAATTTTTAGAAGCGATCGAATCAAGTTTTATATTTCAAACGGTTTTATTAATGCAGAGGTCCGGATTGGTGGATCATGGAAAATCTCAAATTCATTTCCTTTATCTATTAATCAATGGGTTCACTACATTCTACAGTGGGATGGAAATAAAGTTGTGGTTTATGTCAATAATGAGGAGGTGATTGCTCCTATTAATGCAAAAGGAACGCTTGCTGGAGATGGTACGACAGTAGACTTATATTTTGGCAAGCACCCCTCTTCTCCGGATTACTTGGAGGGACAAATGGATGATTTGCGCATTTTCGGTCAGGGATTAACGGCACAAGAGAGACAGGATATATATAATTTTTCCGATTCGCCTTTAATTGCTAGATTTGGCCAAGAGTACGCCTATGAGATTGAGTCAATTAAAGGCCCGACTGAATATAACGCCACAAACCTACCCCAAGGTTTGGAAGTAGATGGAGTGAGTGGATTAATTTACGGAATTCCCACTCAAACGGGTGAGTTTAACTCCACTGTCACAGTTTCTAATATATCAGGCTCCGATTCAGAAATAATTAAATTGGTGGTGTTGAAGGGGCGGCAAAGTATTTCTTTCAATCAGGACTTGGGAGTTATTTCTTATGGTTCAATTCCAATTGATTTAAATGTAACCGCTACCTCAGAGTTACCTGTCTCCTTGGAGCTGGTTGACGGAAATTCTTCGGTGGATCTGAATGGTACTATCCTGACGATACGGAGTCCGGGCATGGTACGGATCAAGGCGACGCAGGTTGGAGGTTTGGAGTGGTTGGCTGCAGAACCGGTTTTTCTAGATCTTCAAATCATGAAAAAGGAATTGGTGGTAAGGGTGAATGATCAATTTAGAAAAACGGATCAAGCCAACCCTCTCTTTACCTACGGATTCAATGGGTTTGCTTACGATGACAACGAAAGCGATTTGATACAAAGCGTTTCGGTGACAACTTCTGTCGCAGATGGAAATACTTCAAACCCAACTCCGGAGGGATTGTATTCTATTCATGGTACAGGAGTACTTTCAGGTAAATACTTTGTTACTTACTTGGATGGGAAATTGACTGTATCTAATAAAACTCAGCATGAACTTATATTTGATCAGAATTTATCCTCGGTTTCGGCAACATTATCTACCTTATCATTAAATGGTTATTCGAGAACACTGGACGGAAACTTGACCAATCTTCCCTTACTGTACCAAGTGGAAGACGAGACGGTTGCCCGAATCCTCACCACTCGTCAGGATGTACTTCTTGCCTACTGGAAACTAGATGAAAATCTTTACTCCGGCGCGAAGGATTCGATGGGGAATTATAATGGTACTTTGCTAGATCTTAATGTATCGGGGTCGAGTAAGGATTGGCTCCCTGCTCGATTTGGAAACGGAGTCCGACTAGGAGCATCAAATGGAAGGATCGAAGCAGGCAGCGTTCCTTTTGATGGCTCGTTCACAATTAGTCTTTGGTTGAATTCCTCGGATCTGAACTCTTCTGGGACACAAATATTGGCAAAAGATGGTTTTCCTTCGATGAATGTTTGTCGATTAAGTAAGGTTAATGGAAACGGAAACATAGCGTTTGATTTCTTGACTGATGGCAATTCGACTCCATTCACCTTACAATCCCCCTCCCCTGTGCTCACTCAAAATGAATGGGTTCACATAGCAGTGGTATATGACGATTCCAATGATTCTAATCGTACATTATCACTTTTTGCAGATGGCAACCTGTCCCAGAAGCTCTCCTCAGTCCCAGTTTCTGGGTTTCCATTAAATCAAAGATTTTCACCGTTTAAAATTGGAGGTTCTGTTTCTCCTTTTGATGGAGTTGTGGATGACATTCGGATTTACAGTGACGACCTCAATCAAAGCGAAATTAACCAAATTTATGGCTCGGGGGGAGGTGACTTTAACACTTTGGAGATTATAGGTGCAGGGATTACTAAAGTAACCGCAATACAAGACGGTAATACTGTTTATGCACCCGCTCTTCCGGCAGACAATTATTTGACCGTAGTAAAAGCACCTCAGTTACTTTCTTTTGCTCCGATTGCGGACCACGCAGTGGGAGATTTCCCATTCTATCTAGATGCCAATTCAACCTCTGGATTGCCGGTTCAATTTGCAACTTCAGACCCAGCAAAGGCGACTATTATTGGCAATAAAGTTTTTATTCAAGGAACAGGCTTGGTTACAATCACTGCATTTCAAAATGGTGATAATCGTTTTGATAGTGCCATTGGGGTGGATCAGAATTTTACTATAGGATATGGCAATCTGTTTTCTGATTCTGCTCCAGGACTAAAGCTTTGGTTCGATGCGACTGATGTAAATGCGGATAATGAACCTGATGATATTTTTGATTTTATTTCAGGAAGTCGGGTGAGTATGTGGGGCGATAAGTCCGGGAACACTAATAACCCCATCCAGGCAACGATTAACAATATGCCTCGGTGGACGCCGCAGAGCCTGAATGAAAAACCAATTGTAACCTTTGACTCTAGTTCAGGAGAGCTTTTTGATATTCAGAGTGCAGTAAGTAATCCGGAATTTATTTTTATTGTTCATAAGCAAAGCGTTTTAGGTTCTTCAAGCGTGTTAGGTGGTGATTTATCTACCACAAATCCAGATGGCTTTTTCAGTCTTGAAGATAGTGCAAGTGGAGTAGAAATTTTATCGGATGTAAATACTTCAAATTGGTCCGTGAATAGTTTAAGAATTATCCCCGGTGGGCAATCACTTTGGGTAAACGGTACGGTTGCTCCTTTGGTCTCGAGCGGAGATTCCAATTTAACTTCAGCATTCGATAAACTGGGCGAATCTTTCTCTGGAGATATTGCTGAAGTTCTAGTATATAATCAGTCAGTCAACTCTGTTAATCGACAAAAAATTGAAGGTTACCTTGCCCATAAATGGGGGCTGACATCCAGTTTAGAACTTATCCATCCCTACTCCTCGAACCCACCGAGTTTTGGCGGTCCCCAATCGATTACCTTTCCTCCTTTGGTTGACAAGGCTTTCGGCGATAGTTCCTTCCCACTTTTAGCTGTTGCTACTTCGGGGTTACCGATTACTTACATTTCATCGAACCCCTCTGTTGCCACAATAACTGGAAACCTGGTTACTATTACAGGTAAGGGTTCCACCACTATATCTGCAATGCAGTTGGGAGATGATCGTTACCACCCTGCCAATCCGGTTAGTCAGGTGCTCACTATTATTCACCCGGGAGTCAAAGATGACCAAGTTATTACATTTGAATTAATTCCTGAGAAAGTCAGAGACGATCCTGCTTTTGAACTCAACGCAACCGCAGTGTCCTCTGGTATTAATCATCCTGTCTTCAATCTTCCTGTTAGCTTTGTCGTAAACAGTGGACCTGCTTCCGTTAATTCTGTTGGGGTGGTAACATTGGATGGTATGGAGGGTAATGTTAGTATTACTGCTAGTCAGAGCGGAAGTGCTTATGTGAACCCTGCCACCCCCGTGACTCAGGTGTTTTATGTTTCTTCTAAGCAAAGACAGGAAATCCGCTTTCCAAGTTTAGGACAGCCGGGCGGTTTACGTGATACTCCACGGGGACACCGACCATTAGTCCTGCAGGGGGTCCGTTCCACAAGTGGAATTCCATTACAGGTTACAAGTTCGAACTCCAGTATTGTTCGTATATTCAAGGGAAATCAGATCATTCCATTAATGGAGGGTACGGTTGATCTAACTTTTAACGCACCTGGTAACGCATCATTTGTAACTGCAGAGTCTGTAACAAAATCCTTGCGTATTATTGGTGCTGATAAATTCGTTTGGCGTCAATTTAGAAAGAGTGATGTACGCTACACTGGCATTCAGGATCGATTCATTGATAGGCTGATGTTAAAAAATCCTCTACTCAATGTCATGGAAAGCAGGAAGGTATTTAATGAAGATTACAGTGATTCCGACGGAGATGGTTATAGCAATCTTTTCGAGCGTGCAATTGGCTCAGATTCGCTGGGACCCGACCGAGGGCAAGATCTTCCTGTGCTCAGCATTCATGATGATAACAAGACTAGGATTTCTTTCGTACGCTACAAAGAAGATGGAAACTCCACGATTAATTCAGCGGGTGAAAGTTTTATATACAAGGTGGAGCAGAGTAATGACCTTCAAACATGGAACCAGTCAGGAATTAGGTTAGAGCGTTCTGTTGATTTAGGTGGTGGATTAGAAAGGCAAACCTGGGTTGCCGATGATTCTAAACTTTCTGGACGATCAAGGAAGTTTCTTCGCGTGCGCGTTTTGGTGCCTTAAATTTACTTTTTGTATTTATTAGATTTATCAAAAAAAATAATATTTTTATTGCATTAATTCTTAGAATGAAATCACATAATGTAACCGCTATTTATTTTGCTTGAAATACAAAGTAAATAATAAAAACTGAATCTAATTCCCTAAATCAACCAATATGAAAAAAATTATATCGTTACTTGTCTTTACTCTTTTCACGACCTCTCTATTCGCAGGAGAATACCCCGATATCAGTATCAATGAATTAAAATCTGCAATTAAAAAAGGAAAAGTTGCCGTAATCGATGTGAATGGTGCGGGATCTTACAAAAAGGGGCATATTCCAAGCGCAATTCATTTTTCTTCAGTGGGTGCCAAATTAGCAAAATCTTTGCCAAAAGATAAGAATACACTGATTGTTTCTTATTGTGGCGGTCCTGGTTGCAGTGCTTACAAAAGAGGTGCTGATGCAGCGGCTAAACTGGGTTACAAAAATGTGAAGCATCTTTCCGCTGGAATTTCAGGATGGAAAAGATCAGGTTCTGAAGTCGCCAAAAAATAGATATTCTTAAGATTTGATTAAAAAAGACGCCTTCGGGCGTCTTTTTTTATGTCTGGGGAAAACCCTCCATAGATGCGGCTAAAATTTGTTTAATCTTCTCGCGCTCCTCTGTTTCTAAATAGGAATACTGGACGGGAATTTTACTACGTTCGCATGATAATATAAAATGTAACTTTTCGATTATGTAATCTTTGAATTCTAAAGGAAGACCTTTAAAAGAGTTGGAAAAAATCATGTAACTACATCTTAATTTTAATAATCTACTGGTTAATTCGAGTTTCTTTAGATTCGCTTTCTTTTTACCACTAATACTTCTCCTTTCAAAATCTGAAACATATCGAGTTTTCAAATTAATTTGATTTTCAGGTAAAGGTACTTCGTCTTTAAATAAGATATAATCCAGGAGAGAGTTTGCTTCTTTTTGAATGAAATTTTCAATATTTTTTTGATCGACTGTATTATCATTCGAGGTTACTAAATCGCGAATTCTATAGGTAATTGTTATGCAACGATTGGTAAAACCGATTTGGTGCTCCAGTAATAAATGGGGGATAATATCACTGCTTTCAGTTAAATATTTGTCCCAAGAAAAATATTTCCCGGGAGGATTCGGTATTTTGAAAATATTACCTTTTTGCATTTCTCCAATCTGGTTTGCCCATGTTTCATTGAATGGATGTTGACCGGTGATATGCCACCCGCCAAATCTTTTGCCGAAAGCAACACCATGTCCTGAAGTTTCTTTACGAAATGAGTCTATCGAACCACCTCCCTGCCCTGGTATAACCGAACCGATTAGTAAACCTGGTGCCCCTCCTATATCTTGTGATGCATGACAATTCATACATCTTTTCGATCGATAGATCGTTGGATGAGTTGTACTTCCTGGTTTTGGGAAATTAAATATATAGGTGATTGCCCCTAATGCGGGATCGATGCCAATAACTTCAATCTGACCTCCTGGTACATAGCCTATATAGAGATCATCAGTAAAATAAATCGCTCTTGGATTTCTGGGTGAAATTCTACTTAGTTGTAGACTGGTGGTAGAAAAAACAAGTAATTGAGAATATGGACTGATTGATAGTTCCTGTAGTAACGAGGAGAGATATTGTTTTTCCGAGTTAAAATTCAGTGTTACTTCGCCATTTTCCAATTTTCTTCTGAAATGTGAAAATGGATCACTTGGATTGGATTGAAAGTATTGATGGACGCTGTCCCGGAAATCAATCGCTGGGTACTCCGATGGAAAAAGAAAGAGGGGAAAGCAATAAGATGAAATTACTAATAGTGATCGCAGTTTTATCATTTTATTAAAAATATTGCTCGGCATGATGCAGTACAGATCTAGTTGATTAGCACTTTTAACACTAAAATCAAAAATTCCCTTTGCAATAAACACTAAAGAATAGCATCTTATACAAGGTTTACTTCTTTTTTTGTTATGTGTCCACCATTTCGTTATTTGTCTAGAATATTGAAATTCATCCTTTGCTTATTTGGATTTACCTTTCTTTGTGGTCAATCCGGTGAATTAAGCAACCCTGTTGGTTCGTTATCAGTTTCACTTCCCGCCGGTTCACCTGAGTCCCCCACTTACAAAATTGTATCCCCCGGGATTAAGGGAAATGTTGTATTTCGAGGACAGGTTAAGCAGGTAAGTGGGGATACTATCATTTTTCATCGCGTTCCTGATTTACTGGACCCTTCGATTCTTGCATGGCCATTCAAAGCGGGAATCTTAGCCAGTCAAAAAGCACGTGCCCAAGTATTTTTAGACTCGAATCAATCCATTGATCGCATCGATTTGATTGACGGTGGTGCGGGTTATTTAGTTGCCCCGCAAGTTTCCATTTCTCTACCTTCTGAAGGGAATCAATCTTGGGTAAACTATGAGCCTGCATTTGCCTCTTCTTCTATCAATGCAGGCTCTGTAACTGCGATCACAATTGATAATAACTATTCGGGAAAGGGCTACACGAGTCCGCCTCGTGTTGAAATTGAGGGAGGTATTCATTTCTTGAGGAGTATCGAGAAGGATAGTACTAAGCAGGGTAAGTTTTTTCGGATCCTTTCCAATACAGGTGACACTCTGTTACTCGAGAATTCGATTGGTTCTAATTTAAGTACGGATTTCCCTATCGGTTCAAAGGTTGAGGTTGTTGAGTCTTGGACATTGGGTTCCCTTTTTGGTTATAACAGCACCTCTTTTAACGAAGGGAATTTTACAGATGCTGATTACGTTTATTTAATGAAGCCTCCAAGTGAGCAGAATGGAACTATTTATGACTACCATGCTTATTACCATGATGGTACTAAGTGGAGAGATTCCAACGGATCCTCTGCTGATGCCTCCCGGACTTTGATTTATCCGGACGAATCCTTCATCGTTTCCCGTCGCTCCCCAAATCCAATTGAAATTACATTAAATGGTTTAGTTATTACGCGGGATAGCTTTATGCAGATTCCTGCAAGTGGAAGGCGGTCTTTAATTAATAATCCTTTCGGTGTGGATGTGATGCTTTCTGACCTTATTCCCTCTGTAAACCTAACCAACGATACTAATGATAGTACGAAATGGCTTGTTTCTGAGGATCAAGAGATTGCAGACAATGTAGGAGTTCTGATTGATGGCGTATGGACCACTTATTGGCATGATGGAACGAATATGGGCATTACGGAGCAAGCGACCTTGACCGCCAGAATGGGCACTGGTGTCGCGGGTTCAATTACCCCTCAAGATATTTCGATGTCTTCTGGGCAAATCACTGCGATGACTAACCCGAACTCAGGTAATATCATGGTAAGTTCGCCCAACCATTCTCTGAGAAGGGGTTTTGTCGTATTTATATCAGGTGCTTTTGGCCACAAGACCAATAATGGAGATCCAAAGCAACAGGTGGATGAAGATGGTACTATTGTTCCGTCTGGGCAGGGTCTTTTGATTTCTTCCGCAGCCAATGGTTTTTTTGAAGTCGCGAATGTAACTCCGAATACTTTTGAACTATTAGGCAAAAGTGGAAACTGTGATTTTACCGGAATCGGCGCGACATGGAAAACTGGTTCTCGGGGGAACGGATACACTTCCCCCGCCTATGTAGTCTTTCTTGGTGGTGGTGGGCAAGGCGCTGCCGGCATCGCTTACATGTCAGGGGGCTCAGTTGATTCAATTACAATAACTAGCCCTGGTTACGGTTACAGCTCTGCACCAAAGGCTTTTATAAACTCAGGCGGCTGGAGGAGGGTTGGTGCTGGTAACTCCCCTTTTAATAATGCCCTTGTTCCAGCGGGCTCAGGTTTACTTTTGAAACGTAATCACCCCGCTGGGTCGGTTGCACTACTTGGCGTTTCTAATCCTTCTAAGCAATAAGCTATTTTATTTTCAATCAGGTTAACTGATTTGGAATGCATCTACATCTAGGATATCGTGGATTTCCACATCGAGGGGAAACTTTTCTCTTCTCTTTCGAAACTGTGCAAGGAATTTAGGAACATGATTAGTGAGATAAAAAATATGGTAGCGATAATAGCCCTTCATCTTTTCTAGAGGAGCGGGAGCAGGTCCCTTAATATCGACATTTTCAATTGGATTATTTTCCAGCACCTTGGCCCACTGCTCGGCATAAAATGAAGTTTTTTCTTCACTTCTTCCTCGGAAAACATGTCGGACTAAATGCCTGAATGGGGGGTATTGAAATTCCTCTCTCATTTCCATTTCTTCTACGATAAAACCTTCCACATCCCCTTTGCGGGCAAATTGTATTGAAGGTGCATGGGGTGCGTAGGTTTGTACATAAACCTCCCCTGCCCGATCCCCACGCCCAGCTCTTCCCGAGACCTGGGTTAGTAATTGAAAAGCTCTTTCGGATGCACGAAAGTCTTCCATTCGTAGGGGTAGGTCCGCGTCAATTACTCCAACCAATGTGACATTGGGGAAATCAAGCCCTTTCGCAATCATTTGCGTACCGACCAGTATGTCTATTTTTCCTTTTCGAAATTCATCTAGTGTTTGCCTGAAAAGGTTTTTCTTGGACATCATATCCGCATCAATTCTTCGAATGACTGCCTTCCGAGGTAACAGAGACTGAGTAATATCTTCAATTCTTTGTGTGCCGTGTCCCTTTTTTATAATGTCAAATGAACGACAGTTTGGACAAAATCGAGGTGCAGGTTTCCGGTATCCGCAGATGTGACATCTTAACTGCCCGTCCGTCCGGTGAAAGGTCATGGAGATACTGCAATCTTTACATTGTTCCACATTTCCACAATCTGGACACAGCATGGTGGTATTGAAACCCCTTCTGTTTAAAAATAAAATGCTCTGTTCTCGGTTATAATATCTTTGTCGTAATGCTTCCACGAGGGGTTGCGAAAGAATGGGTATATTTTTCTCCCTTTGTGCTTCTTTTCTCATATCGATGAGATGAACCAAGGGCAGATCTCTTCCGTCTACCCTCTGAGAAAGTGTACTTCTCGAATATTTCTTATTGGCGACGTTATGAAGTGTTTCTAAAGAGGGTGTCGCGGAACCAAGTAAGCACATCGCCTGATTAAGCATTGCTCGGTATACCCCCACATCTCGGCCATGATAGCGAGGGCTCTCTTCCTGCTTATAGGAGGGTTCGTGTTCCTCATCAATAATGATAAGTTTTAAATTCTGGACGGGAGCAAATATTGCGGAACGTGCTCCTACTACAATGCGAGAGCGACCAGAGGTTAATGCACTCCATGCGTCCAATCTTTCTCCTGCTGAAAGGTGACTGTGCCACACCACCACACTTTCATTTTGTTTATTAAAGCGCCCTCTCAGGCGGGAAACTGTTTGGGGGGCGAGTGCCACTTCCGGGACGAGGAACAGAACGCCCCCTCCATCCGATAGAACTTTCTCCATTGCTTGGAAGTACACCTCGGTTTTGCCGGATCCTGTTACACCCTGAAGTAGGTGGGGTTGAAAGGTCTTCTTTTGGAGAGCGAGAATGATTTCATCCGTTGCTTTCTTCTGTTCTTTAGTAAGGGAGAATTCCTGATCAACAAAATCATTTGAATCGGAAAATTCATCTTCATAGGCATCTCGTTCGATGACCTTATTGGTTTCAGTCGCCAGTTTCTTCTTAATTAGTGCATTGGCTGACGAAATCCCCACATCCAGGATTTTGAGTGTTTCATGCAGTGCCACTTCCTGTCCACATTTAACTAGGTATGAAAAAAGTTTTTTCTGCTGGGGTGAATTTTTTAATTCTGCAAGGACGAGTTCCGTCTTGCTGTCTTTTGTTGCATGAATGTAACGTTTCTTTTTTTCCCCCATCCCCTCTTTTACTGCCGATGGAATCATCCCCTCTAGAACATGATCAATTGAAGATGCATAATAGGTGCACATCCATCGGGCCAATCGAATCAATTCTTCATTCAGGACAGGTTGTTCCTGTACGAGTGATGTTATAAACTTTAGTTTATTTACTGGCGGTCTCTCCTTCGGTGAGAGGGAGAGTACAATGCCTATTGTATTACGTCTTCCCAGCGAAATTCGAACTAAGCAACCAATTTGAATCCGGTTGATTAAACTTTGAGGGACACCGTAAGATAAAGCTTGGTCGTAACCTCCAAATGGTTGAACTTCAATGATTTTACTATTTGAGACTACTTCGCTCATGATGACCTGAGGTCGAGGCAGAGTAGTCTTGGCTTTTTCCCTGTCATCCGATCGGTTTCGTTTTGCATTACATACAGTAGGCCCTTGCTTAATGCTGGCAGTGTCCAAGTTCCCGGAGCAAAAAACAATTGTACTTTATTTTTAAGTTTCCACCCTTTGGGCGTGAAGTTTAATTGAACCAAACTTCCCAGTTCTGATAGACCAATAAAATGGGTATTAAGTTTTAATATTGAACCTCTGAATAAACTTAGATTGAGCATCTGATTATTTACATTCTGCTTCCAGGTAATGGGCTCCTTCCAATGGATTTTTCCGTCTTTAATATTGAGGGCAAATGCTTCTGCACCCTGTTGATGCCTGCCGGCAATACCATACAGAGTGGAGTCCTTTACTATTGGCGTCATCCAATGAATGTTAATCCCCGGGTCTGTCCAAATTATAGTTGGGTTGAATTGAGAGTCATACTCTAATAGAACTCCCCCTTTTTCATAGCATTCGGACAGAAAAACTCGATTTTCTCCACATGGGATCGGGGGCACGGCATTGGCAGATTCATATCTTGTCGACCTCCAACTGAAGCGGTTCAGTTTTTTCCCATTAAGCGGATCGATCGCTAACAGACCTCCAGTTGGAGGGCGACTTTCTCCACCAGTCAGAACAAGGCAAACTTCTTTTCCATGAATTGTGGACAGGGTCGGTGATGAATAACTTGCCCCCCAGGGATCTTTGCATATCCATTCCGTTACTCCACTGTTTTTATTGAATGCAACCACGCAACGCTCTTTGCTTCCCCCCACATTTACAATCAGATATTCTTTAAATAGAATCGGGTTAGAACCTTTTCCAAAAAAATAATCCGGTATTTCAAACTCACTCGCTAAATCTCTCTTCCACTTTAATTTCCCCGTTTTCAACTCCAAGCAGGTGAGCCATGAGGTCACTCCCTGTGCAAAAACAAAATCACCGCTAATAATGGGGCTTGAGCGAGGTCCATTTGAATAACCATATCGGTCACGATACTCAACTGGGTATCGATAAATCCATTTTCTTGTGCCCGTTTCAGCATTTAATCCTTCAATCGTTTCCATTCCATTTTCCCGATGAAATAAAATGAGTATATCTTTTGATACTGCGGGTGAGGCATACCCCTCCCCTTTTGTTACTTCCCATATTACTCTAGGCCCACCCTCTCCCCAATTTTCAATTAGCTGAGTTTCCGTTGACGTGGCATTATCAAAAGGTCCATTAAATCGATTCCAATCCAAAAACTGTGCATTGGGGGATAAGGTGGATGCATTTCCATGGGAAATTAATCGGGAATTTTTTTCTTTTGCCGGAAGAGTGAGAATCAGGAAAGAAAGAAAAAAGATCTGAACTGAATTCTTTTTCAAATAATGCATCTTATTGAAGTAGTCTTTTGATAGCGATTCGGGCAATAACAAAGAACAAATTTATATTTCATAATTCATTTTTCGAAATGAGTGAAAAGGTTCTCGCCCGCAAAGGTTTATATCTTTAAATAAGATTTTACTAGTGAAAGATGTTATCCAATCCATTCCTTCTGTTTTCAAGCAGAGAAATAAGAGAAAAAATGCGACTCGCTTTCTTCGCTTTGGCTTAATCTTAGTTCTTTTTGTGGTTTGCTACATGCAGGTCTACATAAATTTAATGTCTAAGGAATTGGGTGGGGTTTCAATCGGCTGGATCGAGTCCCTCTATTGGGTCCTCACTACAATGACTACCCTTGGGTATGGAGATATTACTTTTTCGGGCGATTCGGGCCGGCTATTCTCAATGTTGGTCATGTTCACCGGGGTCTTCTACCTTTTTATGGTTCTTCCATTTGTTTTTATGGAATTTCTTTACAAGCCTTTTATGGAATATCAAACAGGTGCCCGGGTTGCCCGTAGGTTTGATGCAGTGAAGCAAAAGCATGTAATTTTAACTCATTATGATTCGATCAGTCATGTACTGATGGATAAACTTAGCCAATTTGGATATCCTTTTGTTTTGATTGTATCGGATTTAAAGGAGGCACTCCGACTTCATGATATGGATATTCCAGTAATGCTAGGAAATTTGGATGAAGTGCAAACTTTTGAAGATGCATCGATTGAGAATGCGGCAATGGTTGTCACTACCGATGATGACATTCGAAATGTAAATATCACTTTTCGGGCGAGAGATTCATCTCCTGATTTATCTATTGTCAGTACATGCAATCGGGCTACATCTGAGGAAATACTCTCCTTGGCAGGAGCTACTCATGTTATTAGACCGGCCAAGCAGATGGGTCGTTTTCTTTCCAGGAGGATTTGCTGTACGGATAATAGCACCCATGTGATTGGTTCATTTGATGAGGTCTTGATTGCGGAAGCCACTATACACGGCACTCCATTGGTGGGACAGAAGCTTAAAGACGCTATGCTTCGCGAGAATTACGGCGTCAATGTGGTTGGCATGTGGGAACGTGGTCACTTTGAACTTCCTGGCCCGGATACGATGTTAAACAATCACACCGTATTACTCCTTGCTGGAACGGAGGGCCATTTTGCTAAATATGATCATGATTTTCGGGATTTCAAGACTAACAATTCTCCGGTTATTATTATCGGAGCAGGTCGAGTGGGACGGGAGACTGCAAAAGCACTTGCAGAGAGAAATATTCCTTATCGGGTTATTGAATCAGATGAGAAAAAGGCAGCCATGGTCTCCAATTCGATCTTGGGAGACGCCTCAGAGAAAGCCGTTCTTGAGCGTGCCGGGATCAATAAAGCCCCCGCGTTAATTATTACCAGTCATGACGATGAAAGTAATGTTTACCTGACCATATACGGTCGGAAATTACGGCCTGATATTCAGATTATTACTCGAGCTTTCCTTCATCGCAATATTGAGCCTCTTCATCGTGCCGGTGCTGATTTTGTTATGTCTCAGGATCATATGGGGGCTAACACCATTTTTAATTTATTGAACCGCGCGGAAATTCTTATGGTGACCGAAGGATTGGATGTCTTTAGTCAGAAAACTCCCAAGTCCCTCGTTGGTGTGAAAGTTCAAGATTGTAAAATAACTGAAAAGACGGGTTGTAGTATAGTTGCAATAAAGGGAGATGCGGGGACGGTGATTACGCCTTCCCCTGATAATCAATTTACTGAGGATGGAGAAATTATTTTAATTGGAGACGAAGCCGCAGAGAAATCATTCGAAACCCGATTTTGTACATAGAGTTTCTCGATCTCCACATTCTTTGAAGGATTTAACTCAAAGGACTTTACGACTTGATTTGTTTCGTTGCTCGCTCAACGGAATCCTGGAGGTTGGTTTTAATGTCTTTGTTATTCTGGTCGCGATTCGATTCTTGGATGCGTCTCAGGGGTATAAGTCAGTTCTAGCAGCGGGTTCTGCATTTGGTTTCTTTTTAATGCCATGGACAGTAAGAGCTTGCTCAATATTTAATAAACCTGTTACGCATATCGCGGGAATCATTATGGCGATTTGTAGCCTGGCATTGTTAAGCTGCTCGCAGGTCAAAAGTATAGTACCATACACCGTCTTCTTGGTTATTGCCCAAATTTCATTATCACAAATGCCTGGTCTAATGATTCATGTGTATTCTTCCAATTATAAGTCTAATAAAAGGGGACAGAATATTTCATGGAATTTCATTTTTGCTTCAGTGGTAGGAATGGTTTTTACCTACTACTTTGGCTTGTTTCTTGATTCAAATGGGGGGCAGTATCATTATCTTTTTTGGGGGATGGGGCTGGCCGCTTTTTTCGCATCAGTGGCTTTATTTTTAATGCCCTCAAGTGAGGTGAAGCCTTCCCGTTCTGGCTCGAATCTTTTCGGTGGACTCACTTTTATTTGGAAAGATCGATTGTTTGGGAGGATGCTCTTTGGGTGGATGTTGATGGGCTTAGGTGTAATTATGACTATTCCACTTCGGATCGAATATATGGTTGGTAATGGAGGGATTGGGATAAGTAACAGGGAGGTTGCTATAATTGTGGTGGTCTATTCATTTGCTGGAGTTTTAACTTCTCGAGCTTGGGGCAAATTATTTGACCGAGTTTCCTTTGTTCCCTACAGGATAAGTTTAAATATATTTTTATTTTCCTCGGTTTTAATCTTCTTTCTCTCCACTAATTTCTGGGGATTGTTGATCGGTTCTACTCTTGCTGGTGTCGCAAATGGCGGAGCTTCAATTGCCTGGAGTTTGTGGGTAACAAAGCTCGCCCCGAGTGGCTTAGAGGCAGAATATATGGGGGCTCATGTTTTTATGACTGGAGTCAGGGGGGCGTGTGCCCCATTTGTGGGATATTCTATCTTGGGGATACTAGGGTTTGAAGGCATGGCATATTTTTCCTGTAGCCTGATATTTGTTTCGGGTTTGATATTCTTGACAGTAGTTAAATCACCTAGATTGATGGCATGAAAAGCACACCCTTCAATAGTAGTACTGTAGTTTCTTTTTTCGCGATCAATCAGTTGTCCTATTACTTGGTGGTATTGTGGGTCCTTACTTTTATATCCTGCCGGAGTAATTCAATTCCCACCTTTGAACCATTCAATGATTCCTCAGTTACCACTATTTCTGAAGAGGTCGGAACTCTCCGTATTTGGCAGGAATTATTGAAGGATGTAACTTTAGCAAACCAACCAAGAGCTCTTCTATTAGATCATGGGGAGGAGTCACTCACTCTTCGAATTAATCTCATTCGTTCTGCACAGAAGAGTATTTCTATTCAGACTTTTTCCTGGGAATTTGATGAGGTGGGGAAATTGATTCTTTGGGAATTAATACAGGCCAATCAAAAACGTGGAATACAGGTCAAATTATTAATAGATCATATGTTTAATGAACATCAACCTGACGTGATTGCACTGCTCTCAACACTCGGACCAAGTTTCGAGATTAAATACTTTAATCCAAGTGCTAAAAAACTGTCTCCTTCTTTTATTGAAAAGTTTTCTGACCTGACCATTGATTTTCATGATCATAATGTTCGGTTGCATAATAAACTTTTGCTTGTTGATAATTACATCGCCCTTACTGGTGGGCGGAACATTAATAATCACTACTTTGACCAGGTAATTGGAATGAATTATAAAGACAGAGATGTTCTTCTTATACTTCCCAGTGGTACTGAGATTACGAATTGCTTCTATTCATACTGGAATTCAAATAATTCAATATCAACTCGCGAGCTGATTGATGTTAAAAAATTATTGGTCGAAAATAATTTCTCGAAATCATTACAAAAGAGGCGATTTTTTGAATATGATATTTTTAAGCAGATTAGTGCCCAGGCAAGTAACACAAAATACATCCAAGATCATTTTACCGACTTATTGTCCGAGGTGGAGAGAGTGGAGTGGATTTATGACCAGCCCGATAAGGTTGATCGTGCTCCAGTTTCCAACTCCGCTGTTACGAAGAGATTGTTGGCTTTAATGAAAGATGCAGAGTCAGATATAGTCATTCAATCTCCCTATGTAGTTCTCAGTTCGGACATTCAAAAAGCGTTTACTGAATTAAAGCAGAAGAGGAATGATGTATCGGTAGTGATTTCTACGAACAGTCTTGCAGCAACCGACAACTGGGTCACTTATGCAGCAAATTATAAAGAAAAACGGGTATACCTGGAGGAACTAAATCTTGAAATGTGGGAATTTAAACCAATTCCAACTGATATTGCAAATATGATGAGTTACGAAAAACTCCTAAGCCGATTGCCTTTCAGGAGGGAACTTTCACAACAGGGTGTTGCTCATTTTAAAATAAGTAAGTCATTGCCCGTTATTGGAACTGGTACTGGGAATAACCAAATTAAATCACGGGGAAGAAAAAATATCCATTTAAATGCGGTGCCCTATCTATCACTCCATGCAAAATCACTTGTGATTGATGAACAGATTGCATTTGTGGGCTCTTACAATTTAGATCCCCGTTCCGAGATTTATAATACTGAACTTGGGGTTATTATTCATGATAAAAATTTTTCATCCAAATTAAAGCACAGTATCAAGAACGACATCCAACCTCAAAATAGTTACTTGATTGAAATAAAGAAAGAAAGACCTCTATTAAGTAAAATTAATATGATTTTATACCGTATTTCGGAGGCATTTCCTTTTATTGATCTTTGGCCTATCCGTGCTCATTCTTCTTTTGAACTTAAAGCAGGAAAAGAACAAGTCCCAGCGGGGAGTGGTGACTTTTTCCATAACTGGAAAGATGTCGGCAATTTCCCCGGTCTACCTTTTTTTACCAAAAAACAAATGTCAGCCCGCATGTTTAAAGCTACTGGAATGATATTCAAGCCGTTATTGTAATTCCGGTACGAGATAAGCCCTAATACATGTTGACTAGTGCAATCGAAGTCTTTTATTAATTACCTATGAAATTCTTTGCTTTAGCCCTAATTAGCTTTCTTGTTTTATTTAACTCCGCTTACTCTAAGTCCCGTCTTGGCGAGTATTACATGGGATTTGGTTACGCCATGGCGGATGGTGGTAAGGGTGCTGATATTGAAGGTGATTTCCTCAGTTTGTCGGCAAATAGTCCTGCATCAGATTCCGCTGATTTTGTTTTGCGGTTTGATTACGGCAGCGTGGATTCAATTGCTTCCGATGAATCGACATGGGAACTAGGACTTGATTATATTTACCATTACGACGACTATGTGTTTCAAAACGGCATGTTTCGCCCTTTTGCAGGCGGAGGCATTTCTTATTTAAGCGATGATGCGATGGTCCGCATGAAAAAAGATGGTTTTACATGGAAGTTATTGGCTGGTACAGAAGTGCTTTTTACTGATTATTTCTCTATGTCTTTTGGTGCAAATTTCCTAGGATTATGGTCAGACTTCAGTCAAAATGATTTCTCAATAGATGTGGGTTTAACTTGGTGGATTAATGACATTCATGGAGTTGCTTTCGAGTACAGTCACGCTTTTGATCAAGAAGTCGATTTTATCGGATTAAAATACCTGTACTCTTGGCAATAAGCTCGGTTGCTTACGCTTCTATTGAGAGTACCAGATAAACTCTTTGATGATGTCCCAGACAGGAAAGGGACTAGCAGTCTAAAGTGGGCTAAATACGAATCTTCAGAGATCATTCCCTTGTGGGTCGCTGATATGGACTTTCGTTCTCCAGTGGAAGTCACCAGGGAAGCACAAGAAATTTGCAAGGCGGGAAACTTTGGATACGGAATTTGCCCGCAGACTTTAACTGATACGATTGTCGGGCGAATGTCTGACATGTACAATTGGTCGGTCAATCAAGGGTGGGTCACCTGGTTGCCCGGAATGGTTTGTGGATTAAATGTATCCTGTAGGGCAATTGCCAACCAAGCGACGCAAGTAATTACCAATACTCCTGTCTATCCTCCCTTCCTTTCGAGCCCATTTAACTCCGGGCTTACCTGCACTCAGGTTCCTATGGTCTTGGAGAATGACAGGTTCACTATTGATTTTAATTATCTCCAGTCTCTGCACACTAAGAGCGGAGACTTATTTATGCTCTGCCACCCCCACAATCCAGTGGGAACTAACTTCACCCTTAATGAACTTACTCAGTTGAGTGAGTTTATCTTAGAGCGTGGCCTTTATATCTGTTCCGATGAAATTCATTGTGATTTAATTCTAGAAGATTCATTGAAACATATCCCATTTGCTTCCTTGAGCGATGAAATTGCCGACCGAACCATTACTCTTATGGCACCCAGCAAGACCTTTAACTTGGCAGGTTTTGGTTGTTCATTTGCTGTTATTTCAAATCCCGAGTTAAGGCGTCGTTTCAAGGGGGCGATGAGCGGGATAGTTCCCGATCCCCCTGCTATGGGTTTTAGGCTAGCTGAAGTTGCTTATCGAGAGGGTGAAGAATGGCGGAGCCGGTTGCTTCATTATTTACGAGCGAATCGAGATTTTGTATTTAATGAACTTCTTTCAGTGAAGGGGCTTACCCCCTACTCGCCCCAAGCTACCTACCTCCTTTGGATTGATGCACGGGATTTGGATGTGGATTGTCCCTTTTCATTTTTTGAAGACGCAGGAGTTGGCTTGTCAAATGGCAAGGACTTTGGAGCTCCTGGTTTCCTTCGCCTAAACTTAGGATGTACCTACAGTTTGCTTGAATTAGCTGTGGCTAGGATGAAGGCGGCAGTCGCTCGCCTTTAGTTCTTATCTCCATTTAATGAAAGATTTGGAGCGTCGAAGGAAGGAGCTGGAAGGCTTGCTTAAGAAATATGACGAGGCGTACTATCGGAATGCAAAGCCTGAGGTTAGCGATCAGCAATATGATCGACTAAGGCAGGAGTTCGACTCATTGGGTTCTCAGGATGACATGCTCGGCTTATTTGCGGGCGAGGAGGATCAGTTAGGCAATGAGAAGAGAGAACTAGTTCCCGTCGTAGGCGATGACAGGCTTGAGGAATTTGAGTCCCACATTCACATTTCTCCGATGCTCAGTCTGGATAACACATACGATGAAGAGGAGTTTTTTGAGTTTAATAAAAGATTATGCAAGATATTGGAAAAAGAAGAACTTCCATATGTTGTTGAACCAAAAATTGATGGAGTTGCGGTATCCCTTACATACGAACAGGGAGTTTTAGTGAAGGCAACTACACGAGGTAATGGCATTGAGGGTGATATTATTACTCAAAATATAATACATATTCAAAATCTTCCAACCAAGATCACTTCTGCAAATTTTCCCTCTCTCATCGAGATTCGTGGAGAGATTTTTATGGCCCATGATGAATTTAATCGTATTAATTCAGAAAGAGAGAATGAGGGGTTGGATCTCTATGCAAATCCCCGTAATTTAACTGCCGGTACAGTCAAACTCTTAGACCCAAAAGAAGCGAGGCGCAGAAAGCTCGAAATTGTCGTTTATGGACTTGGTGCATGTCACCCTTCAGGATATTTCTCCACTCAATCGCAGTTCCATCACTCCCTAAAAGTCTGGGGCTTGCCAACTGTTGAATTCTTACAGGCAGTCTCCTCTGCTTCAGGGGCTTGGGCTGCCATTGGTCATTTGGATGAACAGCGAAATAATTATTCCTATCCAACTGATGGGGCTGTAATTAAACTTGATTCTATTGAAATGCAGCAAGTAGCCGGAACTACCGCCAAGGCGCCAAGGTGGGCTATTGCCTATAAGTTTGAGTCTGAAAGACAGCAGACTCTGCTTGAAAATATTATCATTCAAGTAGGCAGAACCGGTACTATCACACCAGTTGCCTGCTTGAAACCAGTTCAATTAGCCGGATCTCTCGTTTCCAGGGCGAGTCTTCATAATGCGGATGAAATTAGCCGAAAAGATGTTCGAATTGGCGATCAAGTAATCGTGGAAAAGGCGGGAGAAATTATCCCACAAGTTGTCGAGGTGGTACTCTCCGAGAGAGAGCATTCCTTGGTCCCATTTTCATTTCCCAGTGTTTGCCCTGAGTGTGAGAGTGAACTTTTTAAAACGGAGGGAGAAACCGCTTGGAGGTGTCCCAATTGGCTATGCCCAGATCAGATCAAAGCTAGAATTGAATACTTTGCATCCCGGGGATGTATGAACATTGACCATCTTGGGGAATCTGTGATTTCGCAATTGGTTGACCGTTCTTTAGCAATTAAGCTTTCTGATATTTATAATCTATCCAAAGATCAATTATTACAGTTAGATGGTTTTGCTGAAAAATCTGCAGACAACTTACTTTTATCAATTGAAAAAAGTAAAGAACAGGACTTGTGGAGACTCATATGCTCCTTAGGAATTAAGCATGTTGGTGTCTCTGCATCAAAGGATCTTG
Source organism: uncultured Opitutales bacterium (assembly GCA_905478775.1). Lineage (GTDB taxonomy): Bacteria > Verrucomicrobiota > Verrucomicrobiia > Opitutales > Seribacteraceae > Seribacter > Seribacter sulfatis. The sequence goes on from CAJQKB010000062.1 coordinate 49,043, forward strand.
CTCGAGTATTTAGGTCGCTCCATACGCTAGCCCAGGCAACTGAGTCGGACTTGACTGCAATCGAAGGAATTGGGGGAATTATGGCAAAAAGTGTGATTTCATTTTTTGAAGATAATGCGACTCAAGACTTGATTCGATTTTTTAAGGACCAAGGCCTTCAAGTTGAGTTGCCCATTGCAGATTTGGAGTTGGATTTAATCCTGGACGGTAAGATATTTGTTTTAACGGGTGCATTGTCTGAACTTACCCGCGATCAAGCAGTCGAAAAAATCGAAGCTCTTGGCGGGAGAGTCTCTTCAAGCGTGAGTAAGAAAACCTCTTTTCTAGTTTCAGGTTCTAGTACAGGTTCAAAATTTAACAAAGCCGAAAAGTTGAATATTCCAATAATTAGCGAATCTGAGTTTTATGATATGATCCAGAAAGGCTAAAAGTTCCCCTTTATTAGCTCTTCTTTAGCCGAATTACATTGAGATTAAAGGATTGATCTGTATCTTATTGAATTTCCTTAATTTATCTATCCCAACTTATGTCAAAGCAAATTGATTCTGGTTTCGACCCCATAGAAGATGCAATTACTGAGATTGGTAAAGGAAACTTAGTCATTGTAACAGACGATGAGTCTCGTGAAAACGAGGGTGATCTTATTATGGCCGCATCGAAGGTTACTCCTGAGTCGGTCAATCAAATGATTCGGGACGCTCGTGGCTTGATTTGCGTTCCTTTAATGAGCAATCAATTAAATCGTCTTGGGATTTCTAGTATGGTCTCGAATAATCGAGAGGCACAAAAGACAGATTTTACTGTCTCTGTGGATGCGGCACATGGTATTTCAACTGGTATAAGCGCATTTGATCGTGCGTCTACAATTAAGATTTTAGCCGACCCCGTTGCCACTGCTCAGGATTTAGTGCAACCCGGGCATGTCTTTCCCTTGCGAGCACGCCCAGGTGGTGTACTAGAGCGTGCCGGTCACACGGAGGCAGCGGTAGATCTTGCTTCATTGGCAGGGCTCCATCCGAGTGGAGTGATTTGTGAAATTTTAAATGAAGATGGCAGCATGGCCCGTCTCCCAGAGTTGAAGGTGTTAAAGAAAAAATGGGGAATTAAACTTATATCAATTGCAGCTCTGATCGAATACCGCCATCAACGAGAACAACTGATTGAAAAGTTTACTGAGTCTGATTTCCCCTGCAAATCTGGTAAATTCAGGCTCTATGGTTTTAGGAGTATTCTGGATGGTCGAATTCATTACGCACTGACACTTGGCTCTATTGCCACAAATTCCCCTACCCTGGTTCGTGTACAAACGGCTAATATTCTTACTGATTCCCTTGGTCTGAACGATGGTTCCAATTCATCAAACCCGATTGAACAAGCACTTGAAGTTATTGCGAAAAATGGTTCAGGTGTCTTACTTTATATGGAATCTAGGCGTTTAGATTTCCAAAAGAAAGAATCAAATGATTCCGATGCTTTGTCTAGTAAGGCAATTACCATGCCCAAAATGGATTTTAGGGATTATGGCATTGGTGCACAAATTTTAGCGGCTCTCGGTATTGAAAAACTTCAACTCCTTACTAGGGATCGAAGGAAGGTAGTTGGATTAGAAGGATATGGCTTAGAGATTGTTGAGAGAATTTTACTGAAATAAAATCGATGAGTTCAGAAATTCAACCTTTCTCCCATTTATCCTCTCAAACTTTACGGATCGGCGTAGTGGCAGCTCAATTTAATCGAAGCCTTATTGAATCACTTCTCGGCCGTGTTACTGATTGTTTAGCTCAAAATGGAAAACCTGAGTTTATACTAATTGAACGAGTCCCCGGTTCTAATGAGATTCCCTCGGCTTTGTCATTATTATTACAGGCCCAAACTTTTTCCTGCATGATTGGGTTGGGAGTTGTCATTAAAGGAACTACCTCGCACCACCATTTAGTCGCGGAATCAGCGGGTAATGCGATCCAATCACTAGTGGTTAAGTTCAATGTACCTATTATTAACGGGATAATTGTTACCGATACTATTAAAGACGCGGAAGAACGAATCACCGGAGACTTGGACCGCGGCCATGAATTTGCACAAGCCGCAATCGAAATGGGACACCTTTACAAAAAATGGACGAAGATTTAATTACTAACCCACAGTGGAGCCAAAGGCGGCAAAATCGTGCCACTGCATTTCGGTTCATTTTTCAATGGGAAATGAACCCTTCGGATGATATAAGCCGTGATCTTAAAGATTTTATATTCCGGCTGGGTAAGGATGAAATTTATTACTCCTATGCCATAGAACTTGTGGATGGAATTATTGAGAAGAAAGAAATTATTGATTCAATGATCAAAGAATTAGTCGACAATTGGGAATTTTCGAGAATTGCAAAAGCCGATCTTGGACTCCTTCGAGTTGCGATTTATGAAATTCAATACCGGCTCGATATTCCACCAGTAGTAGTAATTGATGAAGCTTTGGAAATTAGTAAGGAATTTTCCACAGAAAACTCCAAGAAATTTTTAAATGGCGTTCTCGATAAAGTGCTCAGCAGGTTGCCGAGACCGGCGAGGCGACCCGCGATTTAAAAAACCTACCCTTTTCCAATTCGATGAAGTCTAAAACCTGCATTTTGCACTTCAATAGGGTCGATTAAATTTCGTCCATCAAAGAAATGAGCCGGTTTTTCCATCTCCGCATAGATTTCTTTTAAATTTAGCTTTTTGAATTCATCCCACTCTGTAAGCAAGGCAATCGCATGGGTTCCCTTTGCTGCATCAGTTGCACAATCATGAAATGACACTCTTTTGTCATTTGCATCAAGTCGTAAGGAAGACAGAATAGTATCTTTAGGAACTTGCGGGTCGTAAATTGCAAGATGTGCTCTTTCTTCCAGTAATCTAGAACAAACCGCGATTGCAGGTGACTCACGAGCATCATTGGTATCCTTTTTGAATGCAAATCCTAGGATGGCAATTTTTTTGCCGGATACCGTGTTAAACATTGCATCCATGATGCGTTGAACGAATCGATCTTTTTGATAGTCATTCATTCGGACAACCTGGTCCCAATACTCTGCGACTTCTGGCAAGCCAAAGTGTTGGCATAAATACGATAAGTTTAGAATATCTTTTTGGAAGCAGGAACCACCAAATCCAACAGAACTCTTAAGGAATTTTGGACCAATACGAGAATCAGTTCCGATTGCGTTTGCGACTTCATCCACATCTGCTCCCGTTGCCTCACATAGGGCAGAAATTGCATTAATACTTGAGATTCGCTGAGCTAAAAAAGCATTTGCGGTGAGTTTAGAAAGTTCAGAAGACCACAGGTTTGTTGTAATAATATTCTCCCTGTCAATCCATTGATTATACAAACTGACCACCTTTTCAATTGCTTCAAGTCCTTCTTTTGATTGATCCCCACCAATTAAAACTCGATCCGGGTTCTCCAAGTCAGCAATGGCAGTTCCTTCGGCAAGAAATTCTGGATTCGATAATACTTGATAAGAAAATCCATTATTTGATTCGCTCAGGATTTCTTTCACCATTTGCGCGGTTCGGACTGGCACGGTCGATTTTTCGACTACAATCTTATTGCCCCCTCCCACCTTCGCAATGTTCCTGGCACAGGACTCAACAAACCTGAGGTCTGCCGCTCTCCCTTTACCGGATCCATAATCCTTAGTGGGAGTATTGACGCTGATAAAAATAATATCGGAATCTTGTATGGTTTGATCAATCTCAGTAGAAAAGAATAAATTCCTTCCCCGTGCTGCCTTAACAACTTCTAAAAGACCGGGTTCGTATATCGGGAGATCGTCAGAATTCCATGAATCAATTCTGTCTTGATTTAAATCGACTACCGTAACCTTCGAGTCCACGCAATTCTTTGCAATCATCGCCATCGTCGGTCCACCTACATAACCTGCACCAATACAACAAATTTTCATGCTAGTATTAGTATTTAAATCTTTAGGTTCTTGCGATTCTATAATTCTTAACCAATTTCTTTTGTAACCTTTATATTATGCTTAACGAATTCATCAATCTACCTTGGCCGAGAATTATTTTACTTTTTGCTTTTTTCTATCTCCTCTTTCTCGTTTTCGCATGGTTTTATGCGGAGAAGATTCTTTTCCCTTTTCCTCAACCCGCCACTTATTCAAAAAAGGAGGTCGATTTTTTAATATCTATCCCAAATGAAATTGAAATTGCATGTATCCAGGAAGAGGCGAAGAAAACGAACGGTTTAGTTGTGCTTTACAGTCACGGTAATGGAGAAGACTTGGGGATGGTAAGAGAGCAATTAAAAAAACTCACCCGGTTTGGATGTGATTTCATTTCTTATGACTATCCAGGTTATGGCTTGAGTGGTGGAACCCCCACAGAGGAGGGATGCTACCAGGCAATCAAGTGTTTATATGATCATTTGATCACCGAGATGGGGGTGGCTCCACAGAATATTATTCTTTGGGGTCGATCCCTGGGGACTGGTCCGTCTTGCTTTCTTGCCTCGAAAAATGAAGTTGCTGGATTAGTCCTTGAAACTCCATTTTTGAGTGCCTTTCGAACTATTACAGAAATTCCAGTTTTGCCGTGGGACCGATTTCGAAACATAAACTTTGTTTCGTCTATTCAATGCCCTTCTCTCGTTATTCATGGAAATATGGATGAGGTCGTTCCATTTCGACAGGGCCGCAAAATTCACCGAGCACTCCCACATCCCAATGAATTACTCGAAATTAAAGGAGCGTCACATAACAATATCGCTGAAGTGGGCGGGAGATTATACGATGAATCAATTTATAAGTTTCTTGAAAATTTAGTTAATGATTGATTCAACTATGATTGAACATTTAAGATGGTTCTAGGTCTTACATTATAAATGCGGGTGAATAAAATATGCTAGGATTAACAAAGAAAGAATCGAGATTCTTCGTGAATACATTTATCGGCCATGTGGTACTGATTACACTGGCAGGTTTTTTGGGCTTTCTACCAAGTTGCGAGGAGGAAAAAGAAGAGGTTCATGTTTTTGAATTAGCATCTGCCTCATTCGTGCCTCCGCCCCCCCCCGTTTATAAACCAGAACCAAAACCGGTTCCTCCAGTGGTGACTCCAGTTAAACCCAGGGTTGTTACCCAACCTAAACCCAAACCAAAACCGGTGGTTCAAAAACCAAAGCCCAAGCCAATCGTAAAACCAAAACCTACCCCTCGACCGGTTGTAAAACCAAAACCCAAACCGGTTGTCCAAAAACCCAAGACTATATCAATTGCCCAATTTCAAAAAAAGCACCCTGTTCAATCTCCGCCCAAGGTTTCCTCCAAGCCGGTTAAACAGGTACCTCGAGTTCGGATTGATCCAAAAAAATTCGCTCTCCCGCAAATTACGATTTCGAATCCTGCTTCACAATCAACCCAAGTCGATCCCACAATCTTAAATCGATACTTAGGAGCAGTTAAATCAAAACTCGAAGCAGTCTGGCGGAGATTACAATCCGAATCAAATATTGCGATTGAAGGGGAAGCCTTTTTATCTTTTAAGATTTCTTCGAACGGTACTTTGATCTCTCCCACTATTTCAAGGTCATCCGGAAATCAAGCCCTGGATCGATTGGTCATTCAGGTAAGTAAGTCAGTTGGCAACTTGGGCCGTCCGCCGGGTGGAACACTTTCTTCTTCCCTCGAAATCCCGTTTCGAGTAAGATAGTGAACTATGAAATTTGACTGGCGCAGACCGGTAGCACCAATTCTTTGTATAGTCGGTATCTTGTTATGCTTGTCCAGGGATCCGATTATTGGCTTAGGGCTATTCGTTGTCTGCTTTGCTCTAATTCTTGGGTTTTCTCGGGGGAGTAGTTGATTTACTTTCCTTTTTCACCGTATGGTGGTTCGCAGATTTTTCCAGCAATGCCTGTTGGGAAGAGAATGAAGCTTTGGATTTAGCGGGGGGCTTTATTCGTGAGTAAGTTCCATCCTTTTTGAGCAGGCTTGCTCCTTCGTTGTCAGATAGTATCTTTTCGAGGTCGTTTAATACGGAGGCAATTTTTTCAGGATCCTCGATCGGAAAAACGGCTTCCACCCTACGTAGAAAATTTCGGGGCATCCAATCCGCACTACCAAGATAAAGTTTACATCCTGGCTTTCCATTTTGGAAATAGAAAACACGGCTGTGCTCTAAAAATTGACCCAGTAAACTGCGAACCTTTATGTTTTCACTCATTCCTCTCACTCCTGGAATCAAACCGCATATCCCCCTTATTATTAGCTCCACTTTTACCCCTTCCTGTGAGGCAAGATAAAGTGCGTCAATGACTGGTTGGTCAATTAGACTGTTTACCTTGATTATGATTTTCCCAGGCTTTCCGTCACGCACAGCTTCGATTTCATTCGAAATCAATTTGATCATGCGGTCATGAAGGGTAAAGGGTGCCACTAAGAGCTTTTTAAACCGGGGCGTTCGGCTGTACCCCGTTAAAGTATTAAATAAGTTGGTTAAATCAGATGTGTACGATGGATGACAGGTAAACAGACTATAGTCAGTATATGTTCTGGCTGTACTGGGATTGTAATTACCGGTACCCAAGTGAGCATAACTGGTGAGCTTGGAGTCTTCTTTCCTGACTATAAGACAGCACTTGGAGTGTGTTTTTAATCCCGGCAGTCCATAGACAACATGTACTCCGACTTCTTCCATCTTGTAAGCCCATTGGACATTTGCCTCTTCGTCAAATCTCGCCTTTAACTCAACCAAAGCCGTAACCTGCTTGCCGTTTTTTGCTGCATCCATCAATGCCCGCACAATAGGAGAATTTCCATTTGTTCGGTAAATAGTAAGTTTTATCGCAAATACATTCGGGTCAATGGCAGCCTGTCGTAATAAGTCTACTACTGGACCAAATGAATCATAAGGGTGATGGAGAAGAATATCTTTCTTTTTTAAAGTATCAAAAATCTTTTCTTTATCTTCGAATTCAAATGGACTGTAAGCTTCAAAGGAGGGAAATTTAAGCTCGGGTTGATCGATCAATCCAGGCAACGACATTAAACGGTAAAGATTAATGGGTCCGTCTACAGGAATCACATCTTTTTTCGATAAATGAATTGCACCTAGCAGATAGTTTAAAACTTCTTCCTTTACTCCCTTGTCAATTTCAAGGCGAACCGCAGCACCTTTTCGCAGATTGTGTAATTCTTCTTCTATACTTTGCAATAAGTTTTCTACCTCCTCCTCATCCACATAGAGGTGACTATTTCGAGTAATCCTAAATGCCCAGGCCCCAGTGGCGACATGACCCGGGAAAAGGTCATCCACAAAATGTCGGACGACATCACTCAAGAACAAAAATGTTTTATTCGTGGTGCCCTTGGCTTTGATTTCTAATAACCTTGGCAGTACGCGAGGGACGGGAACCACCGCCATAAGAGTATCTGCCTTTTTTTTCCTTTGATTCTTTAACGCAACAATTAAATTCAGAGACTTATTGAGTATGAGAGGAAATGGATGGGTAGGGTCAATCGCAAGAGGAGTCAGTACTGGAAAGACTTCCTTTTTGAAATAAGTTTTCAGCCAATTGAATTGCTCCTTTGATAATTCCTCCACCTTCTTGAATGAAATATTGTTTTTATGAAGGGCAGGTTGAAGCACATTATTCCAGCACGCTTGTTTATCTTCTGCCATTCGCCCTGCCTGAATACGGATCTCATCCAACAATTCTGCAGGTAGCATTCCATCGATCCCACTTTTGGTTGATCCACCGTCTACTTTTTGCAGTAATCCGGCCACCCGAATTTCATAAAATTGATCGAGGTTTGAACAGACAAAAGAGAGAAAGCGAATTCTTTCAAGCAGAGGATAGCGAGTCGATAATGCTTGATCTAAAACTCGGTTATTAAAAGCTAACCAACTTAATTCACGGTTGAAATATTGGACGCCAGGCAAGTTTTGTTTTGTTTTAGTCATTCAAGAGTAACAAGTCTTCATTAATCTTTTTTTTTCGCAACGAAAAATACGATTTTATTACTCACCACCCTTATATTATTGTGATACTCCACCCAGAATCTTGACGAAATCATCATTCAAGCTTATGTTGAAAATTGGTCTTTGAAATTTTGTTGGGGGTGTTCCGGATTCGACTGCAATGTGGAAAATCCGGTCGCGTATCGAGGATGACGCTTGGCCTCGTAAAAAATGCTTCAAATCATTAAATGGCGAAAATAATATCGTTAACTTCGAACCTGAGTTCGAAGCCCTCGCAGCTTAGTTCTGCGACGTCGACAGTCCACTGACACCTGCTGGGTGGTCGGGGCGTTAAAAGGCAGGTAAAACCTCGGAGCGTTTGGTTGTCTATCGGAGGCTAAACGGTTGAAGATAACCTCGGA
>CAJQKB010000063.1 GCA_905478775.1 uncultured Opitutales bacterium
GCAGTCTGCCAAGTCCTGCACAGTACCTCACCCACTCGGCCCATCGCTTGACTATCGCTTGCCATCACTGAAAAAGCTCCCCGGTCATGGAGGATATCCTCCGCGGCTATGGTCGATGGCCTGATTCTAGACTCTGCAAAGGCAACATCCTCTGGGATTTTCGAGTCCAGATGGTGACAAACCATTAACATATCCAAATGCTCATCGATTGTATTGACTGTAAACGGACGGGTCGGGTTGGTGGAAGATGGTAGGACATTGGGCTCGCCACAGACTTTGATTATATCAGGTGCATGCCCTCCACCTGCCCCCTCCGTATGAAAAGTATGAATCGCCCTCCCCTTGAACGCTCCGACAGAATCTTCCACAAATCCCGCTTCGTTCAAAGTGTCCGTATGAATGGCAACCTGCACATCCATCTCATCCGCCACTCCGAGGCATACATCAATGGTGGAGGGTGTGGTGCCCCAGTCCTCATGAAGTTTTAAGCCAATCGCACCCGCCCGCACCTGCTCACGCAATGCTTCCGGATTTGAAGAATTTCCCTTACCCAAAAAACCGAGGTTCACAGGAAATTCATCTGCAGCCTGAAGCATTTTGCCAATATTCCATGCACCTGGTGTACAGGTTGTGGCATTGGTACCCGTCGCTGGTCCCGTCCCTCCGCCCGTCATGGTGGTTACCCCACTTGCAAGTGCTTCCTCGATTTGTTGAGGACAAATAAAGTGAATATGAGAATCATATCCACCAGCAGTTAAAATCATCCCTTCCCCGGCAATAACTTCCGTCCCTGCACCGACGATCATTTGAGGGTCGATACCATTTTGAATGCACGGATTTCCTCCATGCCCCACACCGGCAATTCTTCCCTCCTTTATTCCCACATCTGCTTTGATCACTCCAAGCAACGGATCCAGGATGGTGGCATTGGTTATGATTAAATCTAAGCATTCGGCATCTAACGCTAAGGGGGACTGACCCATTCCATCGCGAATGACCTTCCCACCTCCAAATTTAATTTCATTACCATAGCCTCCATTTTCAGCGATCAAATCCCTCTCCACCTCAATAAACAATTCGGTATCTCCCAACCTGACTTGATCGCCCACAGTTGGGCCATACATCTCGGCGTATTGCCTACGAGTTAATTGTAAGCTCATAATTCTAACGCTCCATTGGTTAGATTATTGAGCCCATACACCTCACGGCTGCCCGCCAAGGCGACCAGTTCAACTTCTTTGGAATCCCCAGGTTCAAAACGGGCGGCTGTACCCGCCGGAACATTTAATCTAAAACCACGGGCTTGCTTACGGTCAAATTCCAGTGCCCGGTTCACTTCGAAAAAATGCATATGACTGCCTACCTGAATGGGACGATCGCCGAGATTGCTCACCTTGATCATAATGGTTTCAAGATTTTCATTGAGGAGAATAGCACCCCCATCTTTACAAGTTATAATTTCTCCAGGCTTCATCTTATTGGGTGGTGAACGGTTACAAGTTTGGTTCCATCTGGAAAAGTAGCTTCCACTTGGACTTCATCAATCATCTCGGAAATTCCGTCCATAACCTCTTCCTTTTTTAAAATCGTAGATCCATAACTCATCAAGTCGGCTACGCTCTTGCCATCTCTTGCACCCTCCATCACCTCATAAGTAATAAGAGCCACAGATTCCGGATAGTTTAACAAAACGCCCCTCTCCATTCTGCGACGAGCCAGATCGGCTGCCACCACAATCATCAATTTATCTTTTTCTCTGGGTGTAAGGTGCATGAGTATTTATACGCTTAGGTGTTTCTTAACCATTGATTCATCGAGTTCTGAAGTATTCCCTTTGGCAACGAAACGACCGCGATTCATCACCTGAAAGGAATGAGCAAATTTCCGTACAAAATCCACATATTGTTCTACGAGTAGGATCGTCATTCCCTTCTCTTCCACTAAGGAACGAATAATTTCTCCAATTTGGGTTATGACATTGGGTTGAATTCCCTCGGTGGGCTCATCGAGCACCAATAACTTGGGTTGAGTCACTAATGCCCGGGCAATTGCCAATTGTTGTTGCTGTCCCCCCGATAAATCTCCCCCTTTTCGTTTTCTCATTTGATCCAAGACCGGAAAGGTGGTGAAAATATTTTCAGGAATTATCCGTTCGCCTGAATTTGCCGCCTCTAACCCAACCGAGAGGTTTTCCTCAACCGATAAAAGTGGAAAGATTTGCCGCCCTTGCGGAACATATCCAATTCCTCGGGCAGCCCGTTCATACGCCTCCATTTGAGTAATATCTGTTCCATCCATCAACACATTGCCCGCGGAGGATTTTTCCAAGCCCACCACATTCCGTAAAAAAGTGGTTTTGCCCACCCCGTTTCTTCCCATCACGCAGGAAATAGTTCCCTCTTCAACCTCAAGATCTAAGCCACGCAGAACCGTAACCTCACCATAAGCAAACTCCATATCGCTTACTTTCAGAAAAGCACTCATCTTCCTAAATAAGCCTCCATAACTTCCTCATTCGTTTCCATTTCCTCCAAGCTCCCTTCAGCCAAAACACGGCCTTCGTTCAAGACTGTTACTTTCTGTCCAAGACGGCGGACAAAATCCATGTCATGCTCAATCACAACGAGAGTATGATCTTCGGCTAACTCCATAAGGAGATCGGCGGTTCGTTCGGTCTCAAGGTCAGTAAGTCCAGCGGCCGGTTCATCAACGAGTAGAAGTTTTGGCTTTGATATAATCAGTGCGCTGATTGCCAACCACTGCCGTTGCCCATGACTCAAAGATTTTGCCGGCATATCACGGCATTCGGAAAGATTAACTTTTTCAAGGATTTCTAAAATCTGATTTTTTTCCTGTTCAGATTCCCTTTTTAGGAGATTATCTTGCCAATCTTGATTTCCTGGCAGAGCGAGGAGTAAATTTTCATAAGTACTCAGGCTGTCAAAAACCGTAGGAGTTTGGAATTTTCGCCCGATTCCCATCAGTGCGATGTCGGACTCATCCATTTGTGTAATGTTTTTGCCGTCGTAATAGACCTTTCCCGTTGATGGCGGGGTCTTTCCACTGACCAGATCGCAAAAAGTAGTTTTTCCTGCTCCATTGGGACCGATGATTACTCTTAGTTCACCATGCTTGATTCCGAAGTGGGGAATATCAACTGCTTTAAAACCATCAAAAGAAACCGATAGGTTTTCCACAAACAGAAGAAATTTCGAGGACCAGATATCCTTCTTAATTTTACTGGGTAAAAAATTACGATACTCCTTTAATGCCAGGTTTTCCTGCTCGACGGTGGCCTCAATAGATTCCCTTTCAACTTCCGCACTCATACTTTTTCAATTGGATTGGAATTTGAATTATTTCCGAACCGGGCCCTAACGCGATCAACAACTTCAAT
>CAJQKB010000064.1 GCA_905478775.1 uncultured Opitutales bacterium
TGGGACATCAGCATAAAAGGTTTGCTTTTATCACGACCGTTTTTCAGCCATTCGATCGTTAGGTCGCCCACGACATCGGAATTATAACCGACCACCGTCCGGGTATCCTGTAATCCTTCCGCATTCCCCCTCTGAAGGAAAGGATTATAATACCGACCCTGCCCCTTCATGACATCGAAATAATCAAAGCCTGTCGGTACTGATGCCAAATGCCATTTCCCGATGATCGCGGTTTGGTATCCATTTTTGCGCAACATCTTAGGGAAGGTCTGCTGGGATCCGTCGAAGTTGGTATTTCTATTCCAGGTAACCCCGTTTCTATGCCCGTATTTACCGGTAAGTATGGCCGCCCTGCTTGGACCACAAAGTGCATTGGCTACGAAACATTTCCTGAAAAGCATTCCTTCACTCGCCAGCTTGTCGATATGCGGAGTATGGGCGACTTCTTTAAGTCTTCCACCGTAAGCTCCAATTGACTGCCAAGCATGATCATCGCTAAAAACAAAAAGGATATTGGGTGAATCCGATCGCTTCTTCGCCTGCGAAGCAACTACTTGCGCCCAAAGGAAAAAGAGAAGGATGGAGTACTTGTATTGCTTATTCATGTTTGATTTTCTCTCTCGAAGTCATGAGGGAGGAAGATGCCATGAAAGCACTGTCCTCACCCTCGGCACTCAAGAACGTTTAACCTCAATTAAATCCACTTCAAGGTTGGTTCCTTCCGAGCCCTTGAGCTTGATCTCGAGAGATTTGATAACGTTTTTCCAGTTCGTATTACCTGTTAGCGGAAGCCGAACCTCCTTGAATTGTTTGGAGGCAGAAACTTTCATGACGGAACCAAGGGATTTGCCATTGGCAAGGGCCTCGATCTCAAGAGGTGCATCTGCCCGCAGCTTAATGAGCAGTGCTTGGTCGGATCCGTTGGGTTTGATCTTGAGTCCCTTGCGAACCAAAGAACCGGGTTTGCCGGGAAGACGGAATTGCAGAAAACCCTGAAAGCCCGCAATATTGTCGCGTATTCCCTTTGCCTGCCAGCCTTCGGTCTGCCAACCACCGCAATCGAATTCATAGGTGAGGCGTCCGTCCTGCGGGTCCCGACCGTTGAGCTTCTCCCACTTGTCGGACAATCCGTCGCCATCGTTGTCTTGGCGGTTGATTTCGTATTCCGGGTTCACCCCCCGCCCACCTTGCCAATCGTCCCCGTTATGACGGAGCGCATTGGAGGATTCCTCATCTTCTCCCTGGTCCCCCTTGGCCAGCCAGGCGTCAAGTAACTTGCGATGACGGTTGAGTTCTTTGGCGAACTTGGGATCGCCGACCAAGTTGCGCACTTGCGCAGGGTCTTTCGATACGTCGTAGAATTCCTCCTTGGGGCGCTCCCCAAAGTAAATCCTTTTTAGGTCGTCGGAAAGTTTATCCGCAGCGTAGAGTTCCTTGAGGTTTTTCAAATAGTCCTGACCGTCCCGGTACTGCGGTTGGAGCAGGATGCGGTCGAGCTTGTAGTTACGAGTATAACGGAACTTTTCGGTCCTTATGGTACGCACCCGGTCTATGGTATGATCGAGCCGGTCCTTCGCCGACGCCACCCATTGGCGGGGCTCGAAGTCCTTGGCGAAAAGATTGCGGCCTTCGTACCAATCGGGCAGCTTGATTCCCGCCCAACTTAAGGTGGTCGCAGTCAGGTCCAAGGTACTGACCAAGTCCTTGCGGGCACCTTGCTTAGGCACCCATTTGTCGGGTCCCATGAGCATAAACGGAACATGTAATCCGCCCTCGGTCGGCATCTGTTTGTGCCGGACCAAGTGATTGGCTCCGTGATCGGATAAATAAACCACAATGGTGTTCTCTTCGAGTCCCGACCCCTTGAGACTAGCTAGGATTTTCCCGATGTGATCGTCATCGACTCGAATCGCATCGCAGTGCTGAGCCACGACTTTACGGTACAGGTCATTCTGTGGGTAATCGGCGGGTACGGCAACCTTGGAAGGATCGGTACGCCTGTCCGCAGACAGTTTCCCGGTATTGATTTTTCCACCCTTGGTTTGGAATTGAATGAAGAAGGGCTGGTTCTTCTTGAGGATTTCCCAACTGTCAGCCTGTCCCTTGAGTTTGACCTTCGAGTAGACCTTGTCGCTTTCCCATACGAAGTTGTAATCGGTCTTCCCATGATTGAAGGTCATGTAACCTGCTTCCTTCATAATTTGAGGTAGAATCTTCATACCCTCGGGCAAATAAAGCTGTGCATCCTTGGCTCGGGACGAACGGTGCTCATGGGAACCAAACCTTATTTGGTTCGCCCCGACCATCATCGAGGATCGGCAAGCTGAACATACGGGAGCCGGTACATAAGCACGATCGAAGCGCACGCCCGCCTGGGCAATCGAGTCAATATGGGGAGTGGCCAATTTATTGGCTTCATGTCCATAAGTTCCCATCCAGGGCGAAGTGTCCTCGGCAAAGATCCAAACAATATTAGGACGGGAATCCGAACCAAATAGATAGCCTCCTAGGGCAAGCAATAAGATAGTAAGTAGGTTAAAGGAACTTTTCATTTTTTATATTTTATATAAAGGTAATACTATTTCTTCATGGGAAGAGGATCCCGGTATGGACGATGCCAGATATTTCGATAACGTACCGGATTCCCATGATCCTGGAGCCTAAGGTTACCGGTCTTTCCCTTGCTTCCTCCCACTTCCATATTGTCCTGGATCAGAACGCCATTATGCAAAACCGTGTAAGCACTTTTACGAATGTATTTCCCCTCCTTATCCTGAACGGGGGCATGTACAATGACATCATAGGTCTGCCACACACCAGGAGCCCGGCATGCATTAACCAAGGGAGGGTAGCGGTTATAGATGGATCCTGCCTGACCATGAGAATAAGTGGAATTTTTGTACGAATCCAGAACCTGAACTTCGGGGCCTCCCAATGGGAAAAAACCTGAATTCCCCCGACCCTGCCCGGAACCTTTTACTTCGTCTGGAGTGCGCCACTCCACATGATACTGGCCATATCCGAGCTTCTTTTTTGTCTGAATTGTACCGGTACCACGAACCACTTCCATGGCGCCATCAATCAATTTCCATTTCACTTCCCCTCCCTTTGTGCTTTCCCAATGATCAAAGTTCGTTCCATCAAAAAGTACGATGGCATCAGATGGTGCCTTCCCCACTTTGTCAGGATTTCCGTAAGCTCCGGGGGTCACTACGGGTGGTAGGGATGAGTCTTGTTTTGCATTTTCTGCAAATGCAGAAAAAGTAAAAAGAGATAGAGAGAATATGAACAAGTTCTTGTGCGTTTTCATTACAATATATCTAGCCCGTGAAATGTTTTATGCCTAGGAAAAAGCGACATTAATGAACTGATTTTAAAAAGAATTGAACCCTTTGAGTACAAACCCAGGCAATAATCAACGCCGATATTTGCGCAATCTTTGATCGCTTTCCAATAGGTCAGAAAAATCGTCAACATCGATATCCTTTGTGGCGGAACGCTGTCTTCTCGGATCCAAATCATTGGACACCAGTCCATGAGGACTGAGAGGTTCCTCCTCCCGTCCCAAAACATCCAACACCTTACGGGCTAATTGCCTGCCAACAGGTTCACCCAGTAAGCCCCCAATATGCAGATCTCCGTAGGGATTGTTTTCCCCTTTCTTATGAAACCCAGCTTTTTTCAACCAGGTGGAATAAAACTTTTCGTTGGAAATGAGGGCATGTTGATCACAAATCGCGATCTCTGGATGCCGGCTCATCACTTCCAGTGCCCATGGGTTGATGAATCGCTCCATGGTTTTCTGTACTCGCCCGGTTGCCTTATTATCGGGTCCCAGTTCACCAGGGGGAGGATATCCACCGGGAATCGGAGTCGTGGTGACAAAGATCAGTTTTGCCTTGGTTTTCTTCAATTCTGCAATCACTTTCTCCAAATCATCCTGATAACGAGCCTTGGTATTAGCTGAATCCCACTGACCAAAATTAAAACTGATCACATCCCAATCCAGTCCGGGTTGGTCATAAGCTCCTAGCCACTGGACAATATTTTCCACGCCCTTGCGGACTGGACCGCAATTAGTGGGAGGATGATAGATATTCAGTTTTCCCATCAATGCAGTACGAAGAGCTTTGTCATAATTTCCGGAAATTGAATCTCCAATGAAAAGGTACCGACCAAGGTTTGGATCATCCTGGTTTTTAGAGTCCTCGAGCATTCGCAGGCAGACTTCGCTCGCATGAAAAACATCTCCTTCCATCTTTCCGTGAACGAAAGCCTGCTGAACAAAGGGTTTGATATCTTTCTGACTCAAAAGTCCCATAATCCGGTGCTGTCCATCATGACCCTGGGTGCCGATTTGGTAGATTGCATCACCAATCTGCACATCCATAAAACGACCGTTTTCACGAATAAATCTTCCTGCTATCCACGGCTTTGCAAGGGTTGGTAATTGGTCGGGGATTGGAGCTATATAAAGTTTTCCGTCCATGATTGAACGCCTTCCCCTCTCTTCCCATTTCCTGATCGCTTCTGCATCCTTGAAGGTTCTTTTGACATATAAATTCTGAGGTAAGTCATAGGAAAATGGTTTATCTCCCATGTTAAACTCAACCCTTCGTGCTTCGAATCCGCCTCTTTGCACACGGGATTGCAAACCGATTTGAACATTCTCCTAGAGCAGAACCTCGATCGCACCGTCCGCATTACGGACATAAAAGTTGACCATCTTTTGATCCAAGGGAGTAATAACACCATTGGTCACCCAGTCACCGGTTGGGGGATCGGCATAGGAACTCTCTTCCTTGATTGTTGTGTAAGCAGAAATGTTACCTTGTTGAGCAATACACCCTATTAAAAAAAAGAAAAATTTAATTTTGTATATTTTGTTTGCGAAATAAAAACGCATCTGAAGTCACCAAGGAAAGAATCAGGACTTTCATGCTTCCCCCACTTTCCCGATAAGCCTCATGGGCCGCCTGTAAAACCGGGCGATCATGAAGGGTTTCATTGCGCCCCATCCAAAAACGGAAGGCATGACGCACAAACACCTGCTCGACACGTTCACTGTTGGCCAGTTTATCGATCATCTCGAGAGCGTTGGCAACTGGTCCGTCCAAAGAAGGGTCGCCGGAGTCGATAATTTCCCCTTTTGCATCAACTGGTTTTTCAAACTCGGTGGTGCGATAGATTCCCGCATGGTTGTACATCTCAAAAGGGAGTCCAAGGGGGTCCATTTTCTCGTGACAACTCCAGCAATACTTTTCCCGGGTTACCCGCATGCGTTCCCGTAAAGTGGTTCCAGGTTCGTCAGGAAGCTGAGCATCCACCGTGATCGGCACATCGGGAATACCGCCGCCAAGCAATCTCTCCCTGACCCATATTCCTCGATGAATCGCGTGGTTGTCCATGGCATCAGAATGGGAGACCAGCCAGCTTGGATGTGTCAGTATTCCCAATCTCTGACTTTCGGGTACCGTTGACAAGGTTCTTTCTGGCTTCATCGATCCGGTTCCGAATGAACGTCGGCTCACTCGGGCAAAGATTTGCTTGCCGGAAAAATTCGCTTCTTCGACATTCGTATTTACATTATTCCCGGCCTTTCTTTTCATATCAGCCATTTTTTTGATTAAGGCTTTAAGCTCTTTTTGCTTACTGGCCACCATTTTCTTGAGTGCTTTATCGCTCTTATTGGCCTTGGCCTGACCTTCCAGCTTATTGACTTCTTTCGTTAGGATCTTTCGTTCTTCGGCAATTTCCAAAGTGGCTAATTCTTCAGCCCTTTTCTTTTCCTCTTGAGCATTTTTCTGCTCTTCCTTGGTATACCTTCTTCCGAACAACGATCGATCATTTCCTGTATGAACCACTTTTTGAGTCGTCAATAATTCTTTCAATACATTTTTGTCATCAGCTAAAATCAATTCAATTAAACGATCCGTGCTGGCAGTGGCATCAAACATGGCACGAAAGTAAGCGTTGTCTCTGGCGGAAGTTCCAGTGCTGGCAAGAGCTTTTTGATCCTTACAAATATACCCGCTCAGATCATAATCAAAGAAATCTCGGAAGAAACGAAGAACCCGGGGCTTGCGGATGGAGTCATCATCCAACATTCGTGAAACTTCACGGCGCACATCGGAGCGGGTTCTCATTTTTCCTTGGACAATTGCATCCCTCAATTTCTCATCAGGTCTGATGTAACTAAGAGCATGATTTACCGCCAATCCAAGTTCCCAATCCTGCAACATGACTCTTCCATATTTGTCCGCTTTTCCCTCTTTTGCGAGTTCAGGGCGAAAAAGAGCATCACGATCCAGAAAGATTGAAGAAAGTCCCATAAATGCACCCTGTTCACGCCCAATTTTTTTAATGGATTCGTTAACAATTTGCAGATATTCCGAAACTTCTTTTTCCGACGGCGGACGGAAAGTCAGTACTTCAAAAAGAAAGGTAATAGTTTTTCGAATCGAATCCTCCGTAAATTTGTCCTGTCTCATTAAATCATAGACAGGAGTAATCGGACGAACGACTTTAGTATTATAAACAATTGCAGAGGGTAAGCCACGTAGGTCTTCCTTCGGTTTTACCGCATCGTAGGTTTTAGGATTGTCGGTTATTTGCTCGGGAAATTCAACCAAGCTCATTGGACCGTAAGCCATGTATTTCAGGATGTCCTCCGCCTTATTCAGTATCTGAGTGGCTTCGGAACTGTTAACTGAATAAAAGTCAGCATAATTTTCAAATCCATGCTTCCGGCTCGATGACAGTACCACAGGCACACTCTTCACCGCAGTTTGGTAGGCAACCGTTCCACCCTCCCATCTGATAATACGGTCCGTCCCGAAATAAAGCTTAAGTTCTCCGCCATGGTTGGTGGGCACGAAATCACCCCGTGTTCGCACTCCAGGTTTGGAAGGATTAAATGCGGGCTCCATGTTAATCAGTTCATTGAGTCGTGTGATGTGCTCCTGTGGAGTGATCCGCCAAATTCGAGAGGAAGAAGAGGTAGGTTTAAGCTTAATGTCATTGGGTAGTTCGCCAAAGAGCAGATCATGTTCGAGATAGTTTGCCTTTTTGGGATCGAGGTTCGCCTTGAAGCCACCCTTCTCCTTCATTTCCTCTCTTAACTCCTGAACTACCCAATCCGAGAATTTGAGACGTTCCGTGATCTTGGGCTGAGATTTGTTCGGGGGGGGCATTTCGCCCATGGCGACCTGTGCCCAAACCGATTTCCAAACCGCGGCATTAATTTCGTCCACCGGTCCAAGATCCAAAAGGTTTAGATCGGCCTCCTTCGTTTCATCATCATGGCAATCAAAACAATGGTTTTCCAAAAACAATTCGCCAATTTGCTTAAAGTCACCACGAATGATTTCACCGGGTACGAAAGGTTTTCCCCGCAGGCTAGGGATAACCAGTATGGCAAATGCCAATAAAGTGCTTCTGCCGAACACAGTTAAGACAGAATTTGCGTAATTGGACCGGTACTGGAATCGTACTTTTTGGCCATCGCCTCGGTCATATTGAACCGATCACCCTCCACACCGGATACCCGCATAATTGAATTATAGAGGGCATTGATGGGTCGCGTCCCATCCAGTTGAGTGAAGCAACCCGATTTGAAAGCACCGCCACAATTCCCCAGCAACATGACCGGCCAGTTCGCACCATTGGTGTGCTGTTTATCGGCATTATTGCTAGTGTAGACAATCAAAGTGTTATCCATCATGGAGCCACTGCCTTCAGGAACACTTTCTAACTGCTCCATTAGCTTAACCAGCATCCGGGAGTTGTACTGGCGAATCTTGATCCATATCGGATTATCCTTTTGCTTCATATGCCCAAGGTTATGCCCCTGTTGCTCGATTCCTAACCCTTTCCAGGCGCCAAAGATTTCCCCTCGGCCGGAACCGATGGTCAATGTGTTCGTAGTACCCGACTTAAGTGCAGAAATACCAAGGTCTAAGAGTGTGTCGTGCCAATCGGTTTCAAATTCCGGATTGGTGTATCTTTCATCAACTTTGGGAGCAAATTTCTTCAAATGCCCTGAAACTTGAGCCAACCGATCACGCAAACCATTCATATCCTCGAATCCACGAACATACTGATCGTACCTTTGTTTCTCTTGTAAAGGAAGCTGATGACCTTCAGTGGATGCCATACTTTCAATTCTTTCCAGCATGGAGGATCTTGCTTCATGCTGATTACGAATATCTCCCTCTGAAATACCGCCATATAAAAGTTGGTATAAATGATTGGGATTGGAATGCATAAAGATTGGTTGACCAGCTCCACTGGCAGAAAGATTCGCCACGGTAGGCTTGGCCCGCATATTCTCAATGGAATCCATCCCGATGCAAAGATGGGGCAATAAAGTCTGAGGTAGCACTTTACTCAATTCATAATCGACTGTCGGTCCGCCTGGAGGCACACCATCACTTCCACGATACCCACCTAAAGCTCCGAAAAAAGGACTATGCGCCGGGCTGGTATGCTTACCATGCAAACCGTTGATAATATGCAACCGCTCCTTAAAAGGTTCGAGAGCCTCGATCGGCTCAGGTAACTTGACCTTGGACAGGGATCCACTGTTTTTCATCCCATCCGGAATGCAGGTACCCGGCTCAAATCCTTGGTTCTGAAGAAAGAAAATTACCCGCTTGGGAGCGGAACCGGAAACGGAGGCAAAAGCAGAATGGGGGAATAATGCCCCAGAAAAAGCGGCACCCGCGCCCAGAGCTAACTGCCTGATCGTATCTCTTCGATTAAACTTCATGTGTATTAATAATATAAGGTTAATAGAAAATATCACTTCTTTTATCCCTTTTTTTTCATATTTTTTATCAACCTTGCTTTATAAAAATCTTATTTTTTCTTCTTTATACTTTATTGAAGGCTTTCAATTTCAGATAGTAATGAATGCAATCATTGTTTAAATATTATCGGATATTTTTCCCTGCATTGTTTTTTCTGCATTCCATTCAGGGAAAGGAGATTAGCTCAGTAAGTTATCAAGCCCAAGTACTTCCGGCACTCGAAAAACATTGTATCCAATGTCATGGACCCGAGAAGCAAAAAGGGGATGTGCGTTTCGACACTCTTTCAATCGACTTTCTAAAAGACCGGACTGCCGCCGAGACCTGGCATGATGCATCGGATCAGATCAAACTGGGGGAAATGCCTCCCGAGGAGGAAAATCCTCTTTCCGAGGGAGAACGAAAACTGATCACTGAATGGATTGACTCAAACCTAGAGAAAGCCTTGCGGGAAATTAAGGGCGAACAAAGCGAAGCCGTTATCAGAAGGCTAAACCGGACTGAATATCAGTATACTATGGAAGATCTGCTGGGATTTAAAATGGATTATGTCGATGGCTTAGCAAGAGACCCTCTTTCACCAGACGGGTTTCTAAACAACGGAAAAGTATTGGGAATGTCTTCCCTGCAAATCGAGCACTACCTGAAGACTGCCCGCAAAGCCTTCCAATTAATTTTAAATGAGGAGGAGGAACCAACAGTCAAAGTTTCCGAAGTAAAATGGAACAAGGGAAATATCCGCGGCCCTAGCAGCAAATTATATGTGGGGAAATCAGACCATCGCTTAGGAAGGGTAAATTACTGGCACGGAAATTTTCAACAACCTCCTAAATCAGGAAGGTTCACCATTAGAATTAAGGCACGCAGCGAAAAAAAACCTGGTTACCCATCTCCTATCCTCGAAGGTTCCTACGGCTTTTTTGTATCAGGTCTGACATTGAACATTCAGGGATCTCTACCAGAAGTAGAAATAGATTCTAACGAAACGAAAACTTACGAAATTTCCTCGTACGCTAAACTATTTCCAATGACTCTGGCCAATGTTCCTGATGATAAAATCAATGGAGTTCTTACTTTTAGAAACTCACTTGATGACGGAAATCCTCTTCCCAAACAATTGGAAAAAATAACTGAGACTAAAGATAAGAAAGGGAAGATAAAAAAGAAAAAAACAAACTACTATCCGGAAGATCCAAACTTTTCTAAAATCATTATTGAATCAGTTGAGTTTGTCGCCAACGACTATTCATCCTGGCCTTCAAAAATTCATCAGCAAATTATCCTTCCTGAAGAAGATTTGAATAATGAGCGAACTGCAAAATTAGTCATATCAAGATTCCTTACAAAAGCTTGGAGAAAACCCATTGATTCTCAGACAGCCGAGAAGTGGTTCCAGCATTTCAAAAAAATCAGCAGAGATGAGAACTCTTCTATTTATGCTCTCAGAGAGACCCTCGCCACCAGCCTCGCATCCACTAATTTTATCTACCTGAGTGAACCAAAACCAAACAAAAGCAAGCCCTCGATACTTTCTTCCCATGAACTTGCCGCTAGGCTCTCCTATTTTCTCTGGTCGTCCATGCCTGATAATGAACTACGTGCTCTCGCCGATAAAAACAGACTGAGTGACTCAAAAGTTCTCGCAATTCAAATCAAGAGGATGCTCAGAGATCCAAAGAGCAATAGGTTTGCCGAAGAATTTAGCAAACAATGGCTTGATCTGGGCGGAGTTGACCGGGTCGCGGTTAACCCGAGATATCACAAAAATTTTGATAATAGACTGAAACCTTACATGCAGGCTGAGAGTCTTGAATTTTTTAAAGAAATTTTCAAAAAAGATGAACCCATGACACAAATAATCGATGCCGATTTCACTATGCTAAACGCTCGGTTGGCAAAACATTATGGAGTGGAGGGGCCCAAATCTCAACGGTTCGAAAGAACCTCCCTCAAAGGGACAAACCGTGCCGGAGGTATTCTAGGACACGCCTCCATTCATCTTTCCGGCTCAGACGGTGCAGAATCTCATCCAATCCGCCGGGCAGTCTGGGTTCGCGAACGGCTCCTCCACGACCCACCCAAACCACCACCACCGGATGTCCCCGGAATCGAAGAAAGCGTGAAGGATTTTGAAAAACTCAGCCTTCACGAACAAATTGAGTTCCATCGAAAGAAAGAATCCTGTAATGATTGCCACAGAACACTGGACCCATGGGGGATAGC
>CAJQKB010000065.1 GCA_905478775.1 uncultured Opitutales bacterium
ACCGGACCGGCAAAGGTTATGATAACGAGAAAGATCGCAACGATTCGTAGGGTCGGAAGGATAAACCTAAGCTTACTTGTTGTACTCCGTGCGAGCTCACCCCGGTATAAAAACCAAGCAAGAAATGAAAACACGAGTGCCACAAGTACCCCTTGCCATAACTCCCATTCCCCGGTCCATATTAGATCCCATTGATTAAGCGGGGTGTTCATAATACGACCCTTCCGAATTTTCGTTGTAAAATAATTTCAAGAAAAATTAAGACTAGAACTGCACTTAATAAAATCTTCCATGTTTCCCTTCCAAATTTTCGTTCACTGTCAAGTTTTCGATAGGCAGCAAGGGGGTTATTATTTGTTCCATCAATAATATCAACCGTTTCAGCAAGGCCTTTTGTTTTCTCGGTAATTTCTTCTTTCGTTAATCGTTCAAGTCTTGATTCGGAGGAGGATGAACCCACCGCAAAATGAACCACTTCATTATTTTCCGACTTCAGTTTGTAAATGCCGGGAAGGCGGGTGTTGGTAAATTCAATCAATGCTTTTTCACCCCTTGTATTTGCGACCAGAGTTCGTACCTGTCCATTGGGTAGGGTGAGTTGAAAGTTTTCTCCCGATTGATCATCGGGAAGATAATGAGTGATCGCCGAACCGGAAAGTAAGTTGCGTGGAGGTGTGACTTGATCCGCCAGATAGGACGCGAGTTGCTGGGTAAGAGGAAGGTAGCAACTACGGGCGGGTAAGTTTGTCCAGTCAGTATCAATGGATGTACCTAAGAAGAGCACAACTCCTTCCCCTGACTTCTTTTCGACGATCAGAGGATCTCCCGTTTCCAGGCGGGCAAGAACGGTACTATTTTTTTCAAGCTTTGCCCGGCTTTCATCGAGTTGTATCCAATTATTAATCTCTGCATCGGCAAGGCTTCCATTTCTAGGATCATTAAAAAGTGAGAGGGCAGGGTGATCAAAAAAAGAAGATACAATGCGGGTTTGAATACTATCATTAGTATTCTTTTTCTTTTCTGAAAGTAAAGGCATGGGAAGTAAACCTGGTCCCGTAATTCCGAGTTCTTTATTATACCAATCCAAATCCATTTGGTCACCCGCACAAATCCAAAGCCCACCTCCTTCAATAACAAATGTTTCAATTGCCTTGGTTCCTTCTTCCGACAACTTGGAAACATTGGCTAAAACCACAAGGCTTTGCCCTTTTAAATTTTGAACGGGGTCAAAATTACTTGCTGACACAACTTGAGCATCAATCAGATCCTTAGATTGCAGGTCTTTTTTTTCTTCCGCTTCGAAGAAGGGGGTAAGTGCAAGTTTGATAAAATCAGTCTCTCCACGAAGCCATTCCTTGGATGGGTCCCCATCAATAAGGAGGACACCTAATCGATCAATTACAGTAATCGAAGCGGACCGACGGTTATCCTGAGGAAGATCGTCAGCAACGGATAGATCAATTCCAATGGTATGGGAACCTGCCTTTTTAAAATGATGAGTGAATAAAACCTGAGTACTTTCTTTGGCGGGGAGCGAGAGAATGGCTTCGTCAATATGGGTGTCGGCATCATCAATAAATAAGCGGGCTACCAAATCGCCTTCATAAACATTGTCTCCCCCATTTCGAAGGTTCGCCCGAATTTTAATATTTTGCCCGATGCCCACGGTTGTTGCGGATAATTCGATTTCCTCAACGCTGACATTCTGATTTTCATCCTTTCCCCAATCAATAATCGTCATAACAGGTTGAATAGTCTCTTCCCGCATTCTTTCTTTAAAGGAAGACAAAGCGGCAAGATCGAGGTTTTCCCAATCTGATTTTCTGAAATCAGAAAGAAGGATAATTTCCTTTTTTGGATTTTTGCCCGAGTGAATGGCTCCAAGTGCTTCGTCCAGAGCATCCAGTAATGGGATCCGGTCGCTCTGTGCTTTTAATAAATTAGTTCGTTGGGCAAGGGTGTCCTTTTCGGAAGTTGGTTTTGCGAAAAGTGGGGCAGGGGAACCGCCCATTCTGATCACTGATGCTTCAGAGCCTTTCCCCAGATCATTGAGCAGGGAAGTTGAAAATGTACGGGCCTGGGAAAAACCGTTTTGGGCATTCATTGAAAAACTGTCGTCTAACAAAACGACAGTGGAGGAGGGAACATCTCCGGAAAGAGCCCGAACGGAATCCTGGCTATTTGGATTTGGAATAATTCCCGTTTCCGCTCCCAGGATATATAACAATACACATGCACAAAGTGTGCCCCCCCAAATTCTGGCTCGGGGGAGTAGGGCAACTAAGATTAAAAATCCAAGAGCAACCAGAGGAAGAATAATACGGTTTAAAAAAGGTCCCCATTCCGTGACGACCATACGGGCGAGTGCAAGGGCGAGAAGGATTGGAATAATACACCGTATAATCAGCAGAATAATTTGTTCAAGTTGTATCTGTCTTCGGTTTTTACGTAAGACGGATTCGAGCAAATGAATGGCACCCCATGCCACTACTTTAAACCGACTACGGTTCAATAAATGAATAAGTAAAGGAACCAAGGCTGCGATTGCCCCAAAAGCTAGAATTCCGTTCAAGAAGGTCATATTCTGGCGGGTCTTCTTATTTTATTACGGGCGGCAAGAAATGCCCCCAGTCCATCGGCATAGGGTTGGTCGGTAACCATGGGTACCAAAGAGATTCGATTTCGATGACATCCTTTGGTTAATCCATCCCGAAAAACTTCTAGGTTTTTTAAATAGGCTTCCCGGAGATGTTTTGGATCCACGGTATGCTTGAGGCCCTGTTTTTCCAAGCATTCAAAGCGTGTCCAATTTTGAAAAGGAAAATCAAGTTCATCCCGATCCCAAATTTGAAAAATTACGATGTCATGTTTAGCATGTCGAAAATGGGCAAGTCCTTTGAGTGTGGATTCCAAATCACCAAAACAATCCGAAAAGAGTACGAGTAATCCACGTCGTTTTATTTTTGGGGCGAGTTCATGGAAAACAGAGCCTAGGTCAGTCTCCCCCCCCACTTTCGTGGAAGCTAGAATATCGATAATATTTTTTACATGGGAAGGACCCCCACGAACGGGTAGTTGAGTTCGCACTTTTTCATCAAATACGGTCAGGCCCACACTGTCAGTTTGCCTCAGGATTAAATACGCCAGGCAGGCGGCCATCCGGGATGCATAATCCAGCTTGGTTTGGCTGATCGCCCGGTCGCCCTTGTATCCCATCGATCCGCTTGCATCGAGTAGCATGTTACACCTGAGGTTAGTTTCCTCTTCATATTCACGAATGAAAAAACGGTCTGTTTTTCCAAATACTTTCCAGTCTAAACGGCGGATTTCATCCCCGGGTGTGTAGGCCCGGTGTTGTTTAAATTCAACACTGAATCCTTTGTGTGGGGAGCGGTGAAGTCCGGAACAGAACCCTTCCACCACTCGTTTGGCAAGCACCTGATGCTTGGCGAGGAGGGAAAGTTCCTGGGGGTCAAGAAAGTCGGATGTGCCGGCCATCTAGAGTAACTTGGAGTGCAAAGAGAGGACTATAAAACGGCTTCTTTCTTTGTCGGTACTTCTTCAATAAGTCGGTCGATCAATGAATCCACGCTTATTCCCTCTGCTTCGGCATTAAAAGTGGGAACAATTCGATGCCGTAATACAGGATGTGCCAAGGCAGTTACATCTTCAATCTTGGCATGAAAACGTCCATTTAGTAATGCCCGGACTTTTGCACCGAGTATGAGTTGTTGGCATGCACGGGGACCGGGCCCCCAATCAATCAAATCCTTAACCCAGCCTGCTGCGTTTTCTTCCTTGGGCCGTGCACCGCGAACCAGTTCAAGTACGAAGTCGTAAACATGATCCGGAACCGGAACTTTTCGTACCGTTTCCTGGCACTCGATTAAAGAGGGTCCATCAATCACCGGTTCCAGTTTTGATTCAAATGTGGAAGTGGTTTGTTCCACAATTTGCCTTTCTTCTTCACGGGTCGGATAATCCACAATGATCTGGAATAAAAATCGATCGCGTTGTGCTTCAGGGAGTGGATAGGTGCCTTCCTGTTCAATCGGGTTTTGGGTTGCCAGTACAAAAAAGGGCTCCTCCAAATGATAAGTTTTACCCCCCACTGTCACATCGTGTTCCTGCATCGCTTCCAGCAATGCAGCCTGAGTTTTAGGAGGTGTCCGGTTAATCTCATCGGCTAGAATGATTTGACTAAAAATGGGTCCTTTATCAAAAACCAGTTCGCGATGTCCGGTCTTTTTATCCTCCTGTATAATATCAGTTCCTGTAATATCGGCAGGCATCAGATCGGGAGTAAACTGAATTCTCCGGAAGCTCAGTTCAATTGCCTGAGCGAGTGAGCGGATCATTAGGGTCTTTGCAAGTCCAGGTACACCTTCCAACAGGCAATGTCCCCGGGCGAGCATAGCGATTAATAGTTGATCAAGGACCGCATCCTGACCGACGATTACCTGGTGGACCTGGGCTTTTATTTTTTCGTAGGCAAGCACCAGTTTTTGGGCCATTTCTTCATCATTAATCGGTTTTTTTTTGGCTGGGCTCATGTGAGATTTTGGTTCGAATTAAGAAAAGCGGAAAAATAAGATAATATTTCGTTTTTGATTACATAATTTTGAGTAGCAATCACAAAATTGCCTTTTTTATGTAAAATATGAGGGACTTATTATCTTTCCGCCTTACAAAGTCTCAACATACAATTCATGACCTCAGTAGACTGAAGGGGAGAACTGGATGGTTTGATTCCATGACCTAAAATAATCGGCCAATCAAGAGCATCTTTCGTCCGTGTGCCATGACTTCCTTTGACCAGGCTTGCATCGAGTGGAATGAGATTCATGTTAGTCCGGAACCCCAATTTTTTCCCTAGTAATTTCCGGGCAACTTGAAGGGAGGGAAAGGAGAGAGTCGGATCCACAAAAAGTTCGGCTGGATCATACCCATATTTTCGATGGACATCGATACACCGTGCAAAATCTGGAGCAAGGGCATCGTCTTCCCAATGGTAATAAGCAAACCATGAGTTTTCGTTGGAAAACGCCACGAGGTCACCCGCTCGCTCGTGATTGAGTCCGATTTCTTTTTTTGATTCCAAATCGAGGACGCGGTCCACACCTTCCATGTTTTCAAGACAGGAACGGACTTCGTTTCGAAATGAACTGGATTGATCGGAAAGGTATACATGGACGACCTGATGGTCGGTAATAGCAAAAGCCTTCGAACCGCCACAATCAAGATATTCCAGTCCGAGTTCATCTTTAATACTGAGCCATCCTTTTTTTCGGAATTCACGATTGGGGTAGATTACATGGTTTACTTCCGAAATTCCATATTCAGAAAGCAGGAGTACTTGAATGCCCTTCTTTTCATAAAAAGAAATTAAATCTCCTGCCACTCGATCTAAATCGTGCAGTGCAGTGGCAATACTAGGATCGTTCGGGCCTAAGCGTTGGAGATCATAATCGAGGTGGGGTAAATAAACGAGTGATAGATCGGGGGTGTTTTTTTCTTCTGTCCATTTGGCCGACTCGGCGATCCAATTGGAAGAATCAATCCCGGCACGCGGTCCCCAGAATCCATGAAATGGAAATTCGCCCAAGTCCGCCTTGATCTTTTCTCGAAGGTTCATGGGTTGGGTATGAATATCAAAAGTTTTCAGTCCATCTGCCCGGTATAGGGGTCGGGGTGTGATCGCATAATCCACGGAGGAATGCATGTTATACCACCAAAATAGGTTTGCACATGAAAACCCCGGATTTTCTTCCCGAAGTATATCCCATATTTTTTTACCTTTTACTAAACGATTGGACTGTTTCCAAAAATGGTGCTCATTTAATTCCCGGTCGTACCAACCATTGGCTACAATTCCATGACTTTTTGGAAGCTTCCCGGTAAGGTAGGTCGATTGAGCCGAACAGGTCAGGGCAGGCAGGACGGGTTCAATGACCTGATAGCCTTTGTGCTTTTCTGCAAAGGCAACTAGGTTTGGTGTGTGTTTCCCGAGGTGCCTGCCACAAAGTCCAACCAGATTAAGAACAGCCGTCCGGGGGCTGTTCTTGGTCGTGCTATTCATCAGGCATTTCGTAGGGCTATGTGGCGATTATTTAAATCGCGGACGGCATCAAGAATGATCTTACGATCCATCGCATGGACTTCAATCCCCTCGCCAATTCCCTGGATTAAAGTAATCGTAAGTTCACCTCCCAAGTGTTCACGAAACTCCTCGAGACCTTCAAGAATGACTCGATTTCCATTCGCGGAAATCTCATTTAAGAGATCGTGGTAGAGGGGAAAACCGAGTGTTTCCAAAAGGCATAAAATGCGCTCGGTAGTTTTAGCTTTAACTAATCCCACCAGCGCGGAATAAGTCAAATCGACTGCCAATCCAATTGCAACGGCTTCTCCGTGGCCAATTTTAAAGTCGGATATTTGTTCGAGCTTATGGGCGACCCAGTGTCCAAAGTCGAGTGGTCGGGCGGAGCCTTTTTCAAAAGGGTCGCCCGAACTGGCAATATGATCGAGATGGAGAGCCGCACTCTTTTTGATCACTTGTTCGAGAAGGTTTTCATTAAAAGAAGAAAGATTTTCTGCATTTTCTTCAATAAATTCAAAAAATGACCGGTCTCGTATTAACGCTACTTTGATCGCTTCCACATAACCTGCTCGTTTTTGGGAGTGGGGTAGTCCCAGGAGAAAGTTAAAATCATTTACCACTGCCTCCGGAACAGAAAAGGTACCAATCCAATTCTTTTTTCCAAAATAATTAACTCCATTTTTCACCCCGACTCCACCATCTCCCTGGCTCAGTGTTGTGGTGGGAAATCGTACCAGACGAACCCCGCGGTGTGCTGTGGAGGCAGCAAACCCAACCAAGTCAAGTGCGGCACCCCCTCCAATCACGATCACATAGGAATGTCGGCACATGGAATACCGGTTTAGTAATTCCCATATTTTCTCCACCAAAGACCAATCATTCTTTGCCGGTTCTCCCCCTTGAATGAACTGGGGCGAACACACTAAGTTAATACGATCTTCCCGCGAGCGGAAATAACTTGCAATATGTTCAAGTAAATTGGGATTACCATCGATTATTCCTTCATCCACAAAAACCAATGCCTTGGTTTTAATACCTTCTCGATGGGGTTGAAGGATCTCGGCTAAAGTATCATTTTTGGTAGAAAATGATTCTTTGGTAAAATACACCTTATGCGAACATTCCAGGCGAATGTTTTTTCGAATGTATGAGTAGGATGAATTCATGCTTGAAAATCTATTCAGACTATCATGTCGCCGCAAACTTCTTTTGCATTAATACAGCGATCGATAAACAACAGAGACAGGGCGCAATCAGGCTTGGTGCATAGAATGACAGGGCGGTTGCATCCAATGCACAAATCCCTGCAAGCAAGCGAGAAACACCCTTCCCGATGGCCCCCTTTTTCTCCTCTCTCATCAGTAAGATTGAACTAAAGGCAATCCACGCAACCAACAGACCGGTCAGGTTGCATAGAAATACTCGAATGGGATCGAGTTGATTCCAATATACCAAAAGAGCGAGGGCGATCAGTGGGGTGGAAAAGAGCAGGATTATTGAGTATTGAACCGGCTCTGTTTTCTTTTGGGATTCTCCCCGAGCGAACCAACTTATTCCAATAATATAGGAGGCAAGAACAGATGCCCAAATCAAGCTCTGGGGTGCAAGTTCAGATTTTCCTGCTGCGGTTGCCGCGACAAGCCAGAGAAAAAATCGGCATCCTCCCATGATTATAATTCCCCCGGCCCATTTTTTATGAATGTAATCATAAAAAAGTACGGAAGCAATCAGAGCGAATACCCAGGTCTTTTCACACCCCGCTACCGTTACTAAAAGAACCCCTCCCAGGATGAGCTCCAGGCTGCCGAGAATCCAAACGGTCTGGGCTGATATGGAACCGCTTGGCAATGGGCGTTTGGGGTTGTGCGCTTGGTCGAAATCTTGATCAAAGGCGTCATTCAATGTGCAACCCCCTGCATAAATTAGGCTCGAACCGATGAGTAAGTAGACAAAAGTGTTCCAGTCAAAAAAAGCAAAATCACAAACTTCTGGCATGATTTTAAATGTTGAACTGGCAGTCGCATTGATTGCCCACGCCGCCAGGACATTAGTCCAGACAGTCGGTAAGTTCGATACTCTGGCTAAGGTAAAAGCTTGGTGCAGAAAGGATTTCATCAATTTGTACCCTTGCGGTCTGTTATGAAGTGGATGGTTCCCCGTTGGCTAATCCGCGTTGGGAAAGTGCATTTAAGGTCCATTCATATTCTTTGGCAATCTGTTCCACAACCTCAACCGATTGTAGTTCAGTGGGGAGAACTTCCCATGTGTAGGTTTCCATTTCCAAATGCCTGCACGCGTTTGGGTTTCTTGCCAACCAGTCCAGGGTATCGAGAACATGTTGCTTGGTATCATGCAAGGTCGAGCTGGGAGAAGTATGTAATGGAACATGAAAATGAATTCGCCATTCATCTCCCAGTTCCTGGTTTCCAGAATTAGCATGTGCCAAGGCAAGATCGAGGTCCTTATGGCGTTGTAAAATTTTTCCCTTTTTTCCCACCACCACTTGATGGAGGTAAACCTCTTCGACGAATGAATGGAGCAACTGAAGATTTTTCGTACTTGGTTCCGCCCGCAAGGCAGAACTTAAATGTAACTTACTTAGGCGAATTTCCGCTTCCGCTAATTGATTGAGTCCTTCCTGTGCATCCTCATATTCCACGGCCAAGTGACAACAATCATAGTTCACTCCAACGGTTTCTTTTAAATGGGGAGATTGAGCAAATCCATGCAGTTGGTCAAAAAAAGAAAGAGTTTCTTCCGTCGTTTCAAAGGAGCCAAGTGGTTCGGGCTCGAGTCCAAGGTGGAGATCCAGTCCTTTTTTTTGTCTGATTTTCTCAATCCCCAGTGCACAACGGTTAATATTTTCAAACACGGCTTCAGGAATTTTTCCAGGGGCATGAAATTCTTTAAAAGATCCTGGCAGCGTACTGACGCTTCCTTCTTCGCCCGGTTGCAATAATTGCTCGAGAATTTCAAAAAGAAGTAAAGTGTAATCCAGGCGATCCGGATCGGTCCAGTCCGGTCGATAGACCTGTTCTTTTACCCGCGTGCCATGGAATTCGCCATATGGGAAACCATTAATCGTAAAAATATAGCAGTTCTTTTTTTCAAGCCAATTTTGGAAGGAGAGTAATGTTTTGGGGTCGGCAAGCGATTGAGCGGCCGTTGCACCCAGGCGTAACCCAATTGCAAATGGCTTATCCGGACAGACTAAATTCTTCACTTGTAAAACATAGTTTTCCAAGGCGTGGAAAGTTTCCACCCATGTACTGCCTCGGTGAACATTGGTGCAGTAGGCAAGTTCAATATTATGCAAGAGTTTCATATATTATTGGATTAATACAAATAATCTAGGCATACCGCAGCCCCATTTTAAAGACAAGTTTACTCGTTCCTTAAACCAAGATGGATCAAATTATTTTTGTGGACAAAAAAAATGTGCGACCCCGCCCAGAGTCGCACATTAATTTTTGTTAACCGTAACGGTTATCCTGCCCTTAAAAATAATATTGCATCTATGATGCCAATTTTCGTGAACTTTAAAAAATGTATAAAAAGCCTCACTTCATCCTTACTACTAAGTTTTTATAAATTCCATTCATTATCAAGTGAGTAATTTTTTGCATTCGAAAACAAACAATGGAATGAACGACAGGATTAAGTTTGTGGAACAAATGATTTTGAACATTATTAAACAAATCAATTTTCTGGTTTCGCTCGTTTATTGAAAGTAATGAATATCTCAGAACCGATATGGAAGAAATGGTTTGCCAAGCATGGTGGTAAATTAGTTCTGTTTGCTCGTCAGCAAGCCCGTTATCCAGATGATGCAGAAGATTTGGTCCAGGAGGCATTTGTTAGAATCTGGCGATTATATGGGCACACCGGAGAAGTTTCCCCCGGCCTGGTGTATCGAGCCATTCGCAGGCTGGCAATTGATTGGGCACGCAGTATTGACAGGCGTCGTATTCGGGAGGAAAAAGTCATTCTCGATTCTCCACTCTCTACCTCTTTCGAACGAAATTTGGAAAAAGACGAACGAAAGCAGGCACTCCTTCGTGCGATTGAAAGACTGCCCAAAGAACAAAGTGAGGTGTTAATGCTTAAAATTTGGGGAGATCTCACATTTGACGAAATTAGCCGCACCTTGGATCTGTCTTTAAATACTGTTGCTTCCCGTTATCGCTATGCCTTGCAGAAATTAAAAGATTCCGTTCCGCAGGAATTAGAAAGCGGAACCACTCCAAATCGATGAACGATTTCGAAAAATTAGAAAAGGAACTCTCCTCGCTTTCTCCCCGTCCTCCCACCGATGAATTTACAAAACAGATCGAGGACGCACTGGGAGAAGCAGGATCGGTTGCGATGTGCCATCTCAACGATCAGGCGGAACAATCGATCGTAAAGTCCTCTTTTACCAAAATCTTAGCCTGGACAATACCGGGTTTAGGAATTGCCGCTACTGTCGCGTTTTTCTTTTATTTCTCACAACTGAGCTCGAATGAAATCGCATTCAAAAAAGTGGAGCCTCTTGCCGTTCAACCATTTAGTATGGTTGATGATGATAGTCCATTACACGGAGTTAGCTCGGAGCAATTGGAGGATTTCTCTGGAATGCCGATGGTGGGATGGCTGGATCCCCAAACGGAAGAAAAGTTTATTCGTCGAGTAGATGAGGGAATTGTGGATCGTGCAACTGGACTACCGGCTCGGCAATACAGGTATCATTTTATAGACGAAACCCTTTGGACGCACCCAGCTTCAGAGACCCGTGTTTTATCCACAACTCCGAGGCAGGAAGTGTATCTGATAGACCTGGAGTTATACTAATACCTCTTCCATCGTGCCCGCAGGTACCAAAGACTGCTTATTATTAACCCGGTATAACCTAATCATGAAATTCTCTATTTTCCTTTTTACCATTGGCATTCTTTACAACCTGTCTCTGGTTGCAAAAAATAAGGATTCCGATTCTCGTACGACCGCTTACCTCGGAATTTATGCAACTAAAGTAAATCCGAATGTAAGCCATCAACTTAAACTTACAGAAAACCTTTACCTAAATGTGGAATTGGTTGCAAAAAACAGCCCGGCTGAAAAAGCGGGTATTCAAAAATTTGATTTGCTCCTTCAGATGAATGATCAAATTTTGGTAAATCAGGAACAGCTCAAATATTTGGTCCGTTCCAAAATGCCAACGGATGAAGTAATCTTCACTTTATTAAGACAGGGTAAAAAACAAAAGATTACCGTAAAACTGGGAAAATCCAACCTTACCCAAGAAGATCCGTTCCAAAATCCCAATTTGTATGATCGTTTCCCACATTACGATCCTTTTGGAATGGATTCTTTTGAAAAAGATCCTTTTTTACATAATCCTCAAAACCTTGAGGATTTAATACCCTTTCTACATTTTAATCAAAATAGAGGAAGGCATAAAAAAATACTACCCCCAAAACAATCGGAAGATGACCCCCTGCACCCGAAGGCAAATACTGAATCCTTTTCCAAGCAGACCAGCCAGAGTCAGGTTATGATCACCGATGAAGAGGGGACATTAGAATGGACTGAAAAAAATGGCCAAAAATCGCTCCGTGCCACTGACCCTTATGGAAAAGTTCTCTTCGATGGTCCGATTGATAATGCGGGAGAAAGAAAAGCACTGTCCGGAAATTTAAAATCCCGGCTCGAGAAGTTGGAAAAGCAAATCAATTCAAAGTAATTACTAAAGAGTGCAAGAAGGGAATGGTATAATTTTGTTGATAATCAGTTTTATTATCGTCTGAAATTAGAACAATTAATTCGGGCTTGACCCAAATACCACTTTTGTAGATTTTAGATTCTGCCCAAACTAAACAATCTATTATATGAAACTGATAATTTCTTCACTAACTGCTCTGCTTTTTTCAGGAGCATTATTGTCCGCGCAAATGCCTGGTATGGTTACCATGCA
>CAJQKB010000066.1 GCA_905478775.1 uncultured Opitutales bacterium
ACATTTTCCTCGACGGTGCCGGAGGTGATCAATTTATAAACGGTGACCTGTTTATCCTGTCCAATCCGGTGTGCCCGGTCGCTTGCCTGGGCTTCGGCGGCTGGGTTCCACCAGGGGTCGAAGTGGACTACGACATCGGCGGCGGTTAGATTTAATCCGGTTCCTCCTGCTTTGAGGGAGATTAAGAAGACGGAGACGGTATCATCCTCCTGAAAGCGGTCGACTTGGGCCATGCGGTCTTTGGATGAGCCGTCCAGGTAGCAAAAAGTGAGCCCAGCTGCTTCGAGTTCGGCTTTTAATAGTTGGAGAACTTTTACAAACTGGGAAAAGACGAGCATGCGGTGTCCGCCTTCAAGGCAATTGTAGAGGAGTTCGCGAAAGGCGTTCATCTTTGCCGATTGATCGGGTGGAAATTCGGGGTCAATCAGCCGGGGGTCACAACAGGTCTGACGCAGGCGAAGGAGTTGGGTGAGGGTTTTCATTCGCATCGCTCCCTCGGTGGCACCGGAAACGGCCATTTTATCGAGTTCTGTTTCTGCGGACTGGCGAACATTGGCATAGCATTCCTGTTGATCCTCGGTCATGTCGACATAGAGAATTTGTTCGATCTTATCGGGGAGTTCGGGGGCGACTTCTTTTTTACTTCGGCGTAGGAGGTAGGGTGCCGATTCTTTGAGTATTCGTTGCTCGTGCCAAATCCGCTCATCTCCCCGGGAGGAGGGGGGTAGGCTAGGGCGGGCACCGGGAAGAAGGAATTCGAGAAGGGAGAGCAGGTCGGATACGCTGTTTTCGATGGGAGTACCGGTAAGTAATACACGCCCTTCGGAGTTGAGGGAGGACATTGCTTTCGCGTTGTTGGTTTTTCGATTCTTTAAATGCTGAGCTTCATCACCAATGACACAAAGCAGGGGCATCGATTCAAGGAGTTCAATGTCACGGACGAGGGTACCGTAGGAAGTTATTACAAGGTCGTGCTTGCCAAGGGCGGCCTTATCCTCAGTCCGATTGCTTCCATGGTGGATATAAGTGGAGAAATCGGGGCAGAATCGCTCGGCTTCCCGTTTCCAATTTTCCAAGAGTGTGGCGGGGCAGACCACCAGGGATGTTTTGAGTAACCCGTTTTTTTGCCGGAGAGCGGAAAGGAAACCAAGGGCCTGAAGGGTTTTACCCAGTCCCATTTCATCGGCCAAAATTCCACCAAGATTATTTTGAAAAAGATGCGTTAACCAGGCGACTCCGATTTTTTGATAAGGGCGTAGTGTTTCCTCTAACTTGGGCTTGATTTTAGGGAATGTGAGGGTCGATAGATCCCGCAGGGCGAGGCTTCTTTTTTTCCACTTTGCTGGGGGTTGAAAGCGGGGGTCAGTCTCCACAATAAGATCTTCCATTGATGGAATTTGGAATTTTTCGATAGGGTGACTGGTGCGGGCGAGTAGGGGTGCATCTGGATTTCCCGAAATGCGTCGTTGTAGGCGACTGGCTTTTTCCTTGAGTTCGCGGGTAAGTAAATAAACATTCTTGCCGTCGCGAATATGGTTCCTGCCGGTGGCAATTGCATGTTCGAGTTCATCGGCGGGTACATTGCCAGCTTCGATGCTGACCTCGACTTCCGTAAGGTCTGCGGATTCGGAGGCAGAGGTGCGAAGCTCTGCCTTTTTTATTGTGGATGTGAGTTTGCGAAAGTTATCCGTAAATTCGGCATCAAAATCTAATTCTAGGTCTTCCTGGTGGCTGGCGAGAAAATCGAGAACTTTGGATTCATCACGCAACCACCACCAGTGACGGTGCGAGCGATCGCGAAGAAAATTCCATTCCCTTAGTAACCGAAGAACTTCTTTGTAGCCCGGAAGTTGGGAAGATGGCAGAATAATTCGCAAATATTCGGTGGACCCTTCAACTTCGATTGCAGGTCCGTTGTATTCTGGTTCGCTGCGAATGGGGGAGGGGGTATCCTCGTAGGTACTTTCAGAAATTTCACGAACGGGTCGCGGGCGTTCGGGTTCAGTTATCTCAATATATTCGCTGACACCGTTTAATTTGCCTTCTTTCCATTCGATTGGATTTTCGGGATCATTGGCCGGGAAGAAACAGGGTACACGATCAAGTAGTTTGAGGAGTTCACCTGTCTGCCTGAGATCGAGTTGAAGGAAAGAGGTAATCGCTCCACCGCACCACTGGGAAAGTGCGAAGAGAGCGGACCGTTCGGCATCCCCAAGATCGGCAAAAGCGGTGGGAGAGATTTTTTCTGGAGTTGCCCGGGAACCGTCCTCCAATTCAATTTCGATTTTTGCCGGAATGGCATTCCTTTGCACGCAGCCCGCCATGGTGGGGGGCAGAAGAATACGGATTTTCACCCTTCGGTAGTAAAGGAAATGCCCACGAGGGCCTCGTTGAGATCTTTTCCTGCGGGAGCACCCCCCATGGCGAAATCCGGTTTTCCACCACCTTTTCCACCCAGTTTTCCTGCAAGTTCACTTAAATATTGACCCGCTTGATGGCCGGTGTCGACTGCTTCCTGAGAGCAGATGCATACCATTCCGCATTTTCCGTTCGATTCGCTGGC
This sequence comes from uncultured Opitutales bacterium, assembly GCA_905478775.1. Taxonomy (GTDB): domain Bacteria; phylum Verrucomicrobiota; class Verrucomicrobiia; order Opitutales; family Seribacteraceae; genus Seribacter; species Seribacter sulfatis. The sequence goes on from CAJQKB010000066.1 coordinate 2,564, forward strand.
GAGGAGGACGATGGAGGGGGCTGCTCGTTTATTCACCTGAGCGGCGAGGGAGCGTAAGTCGTTGGGATTCAGGTTGGGAACAACTGATTTAATCAGGCGAAGGTTGCCGTTTTCTTCGGCTTGCTCAATTAGTTTATCTGCCAGTCCAGCCTGTCCCTTTTGTTCGAATGCCCGAAGTTTTTTATCCAAGTCTTTGTTTTTGGCCTGCATCTGTACGATACGGTCGGCTAATTCGTTTGGTTTGCAAGCCAGTTGACGGGTAAGTTGTTGAATGAGGCAGACTCGTTGGTCGGTCCATTGATATGCCGAGAGTCCGGCTACTGCCTCGATCCGACGGGTACCGGCAGAAATAGCGGATTCACTGGTGATGCGAAGCGAACCAATTTCTCCCGCTGATGAAACATGGGTTCCACCGCAAAGTTCCTGGCTCCATCCTCCAAGGTTAACCACACGAACAGTATCACCGTATTTTTCATCAAAGAATGCGATGACTTCTTCGGGTTTTTCGGAGAAGGGAACTTCGTAGCTTTCCAGCTTGTCGTTGAGAAGGAGTTTCTCGTTGGAAATTCGTTCGATCTCTTCAATTTGTTCGGTTTTAATTCCTTCGAAGTGGGAAAAATCGAAGCGTAGTCGATCGGGTTCGACCAAAGAACCCGCCTGTCTAATATGATCGCCGAGAACCTTTCGCAGTGCCCAGTGCAGAACATGAGTTGCTGTGTGGTGCCTTTGTATGGCTTTGCGCCTTTCAATATCGACATTGAGAACAGCTGACTGGCCGGCCAAGTTAGAATCGCTAGGTGCGGATTTGAGGGCATGAAGAAAGCGGCCAGATCCATCTTTTAGCACATCCGTGATGACATGGGTCTTATCGTTGATGAAGACCGTTCCGGAATCTCCCACTTGGCCACCCATTTCTGCATAAAAAGGCGACTTTTTAAAAGCTAAATAGGTGGTTTTATCCTGGGTCACACAATCTACACAGGTGGTAGAAAAACCTTCCAGATTCGATGGGGCAAACCCAACGAACTCGGTGGCGTTGGCAGAATCTTCCTCCTCACTCACCACAATATCGACTGATTTTCGAGCCTGCCTTGCCCGTTCGCGCTGTTTTTCCATTTCCTTTTCGAATTCTTCGCCATCCACAGAAAGGCCGGATTCACGGGCCATTAATTCGGTCAGGTCAAGTGGGAAACCAAAGGTATCATACAATTTGAAGGCAAAGGATCCGGTAAGCTGATCGCCTTGGTTCATCCCTTCGATCTCGCGATTAAACAGGTCGATTCCGCGGTCGAGTGTCTTGTTAAAAGACTCCTCTTCGGATCGGAGTGTTTTTACAATCAGATCCTTCCGGGCTTTAAGCTCGGGGAAGAAAGAACCCATTTGTTCGATCAGGGTCGGGGCCAGTAAATGAAAGAAGGGTTGTTCAAACCCAAGGGTTCGCCCGTAACGGATGCCACGGCGAAGAATCCGACGGAGTACATAATTACGATCTCCATTACCGGGTAAAATTCCGTCGGCAATCGAGAAGCAGAGTGCCCGCAAGTGATCACCAATTACACGAAAGGCAATGTCCACTTCCTCCTGTTGGTTGGCCGGAGTTCCATCAGCGGGTAGGGTGGATTGGTAGGATTTACCAGAGAGTTCCTTTACTTTTTCAAAAATGGGTGAAAATACATCGGTATCGTAATTGGAGGTCGGTTTTGAAAAATCAGTGAATCCATTGGTGGACTGCATCACCGCGGCAACTCGCTCGAATCCCATTCCGGTATCCACATGCTGGGCGGAGAGAGGGGAGAAATTTCCCTGGCGGTCCGCGTTGAATTGAATGAATACAAGGTTCCAAATTTCGATGCAGAGGTGGGAGTCCGCATTGACTAATTTTCCTTGAGTGTCTCCCTCCGGAGTCAGGTCAATATGGAGCTCACTACATGGGCCACAGGGTCCGGTTTCCCCCATCATCCAAAAATTATCCTTTTTATCTCCATTTACGACATGAATTTTCGGATCGAGTCCGGCTTTTTCAAAAATGGCACTCCAGAAATCATGGGCCTCCTGGTCAAAATCAGCGGGTTCGCCTTCGCCGGGTTTGTAAACAGTCGCATAAAGCCGTTCGGTAGGAAATTTCCATACTTCGGTCAATAGTTCCCAACTCCATTCAATTGCTTCCCTTTTAAAGTAGTCGCCAAAGGACCAATTTCCCAACATCTCGAAGAAGGTATGGTGGTAGGTATCAAAGCCGACATCTTCCAAATCATTATGTTTACCTCCAGCCCGGATGCATTTTTGTGTGTCAGTGGCTCTTTTAAAAGGGGCCTTTTGATCTCCGAGGAAATAGGGGACGAATTGATTCATCCCTGCATTGGTAAATAAAAGGTTTGGAGATTCTGGTAGCAGGGAAGCTGAGTTTACGACCTGATGCTCTTTGGATGCAAAAAAATCGAGAAAGGATTGACGGATTTCGTGGGCTTTCATGGGGCCGGTATGGGTGGTTTATTGGAGTCGGTCGAGGATGTTTTTTCCCATTTCCTCACTGCCTACCGATTTCCCGCCTTGGGCGATATCCCCCGTACGAAGTCCAGAACGGATGGTTTCCTTGACTGCATTTTCGATTGCCGTGGCCGCTTCTTCCAATCCAAAACTGTAGCGGAGCATGAGGGCGGCACTTAGTATCTGAGCGCAGGGATTCGCGACTCCTTTTCCGGCAATGTCGGGTGCAGTACCACCTGCAGGTTCGTACAAACCGAAGGGCAGTCCTTGGCTGTTTTTCTGGGTGCCAAGGGAGGCGGAGGCAAGCATGCCTAAAGAACCGCAAATCACCGCGAGTTCGTCGGAGAGAATATCTCCAAACATATTTTCGGTAAGAAGGACGTCGAATTGATTAGGGTCGCGGACGAGTTGCATCGCCGCATTATCCACATACATATGAGTAAGTTCAATGTCGGGGTTGTGTTTTTGTACGCAATTCACCACCACTTCACGCCATAGGACGGAGGTTTCAAGTACATTGGCTTTATCGACAGAACAAATTCTACCGTCACGCAAAGAGGCGGCTTTTATGGCGAGTTCAGTGATTCGTTCAATTTCACTGGTGCGGTATACCATGGTATCAATTGCCAATTTTTCACCATTGTCCAAGGTCTTCGTTTCCTTGGGCTGTCCGAAGTAGATCCCTCCTGTCAGTTCTCTTACGCACAAGGTGTCTATCCCGTTGGCCACTGTATCGGCCCGAAGGGGGGAAAGATCGGATAGTTCCGGATAAAGATTGCCCGGTCTTAGATTGGCAAAAAGTTCAAAAGCTTTTCGAATGGGAAGGAGGGCTGCACGCTCGGGCTGTTCTTTGGGGGGGAGGTTTTCCCATTTGGGGCCGCCCACAGAACCAAAAAGAATGGCATCCACTTCCTTACATGCATTAAGAGTCGAATCAGGAAGTGCCTTCCCGTGGTTATCGATTCCGATTCCCCCCACATCGTGATTGCTTGTTTCAATCGAGAAATCGTGAAGATTTCCAAGCTTTTGGAGCACTGTAAGAGCGATCTCCATGACTTCCGGGCCGATCCCGTCGCCGGGTAGAGTTGTGAATCGTAATGTTTTCATCAAAACGAGCATAGATAATGTTTCATGGCAAACCTGCAACGCTGAAAACTAGACGCCTATTAATAAGACATGAAATCATTGACAAAATCGTCCCCTTGGGTATGGTAAGAATTTCATTTCAGTCTCAACCTCGAAAGAGCGAGCCCTGCTCGCTTTTTTTGTTTTAAAATAACCCACCTAAAATAATCAATCATGAGTAGCGAAATCCTCGCAGTTCTTGAATACATGGAAAAAGAAAAGGGCATCAGTCGTGAAGACATGATCGCCACGATTGAGAGTGCCATTAAGACGGCCGCCGAGAGAGGAGTCAATTCTTCTGGAGATGTGCGAGTTGATATTAGTGCCAAAACGGGGGCGATGAAGGCATGGTCCCGTTTGGAAGTGGTGGAATCAGTCTCAGATACTTTCTGTGAAATTCATCTTGATAAAGCACGTCTATATGCGGAAAGTCCTCAGGTTGGTGACTTCGTGGAGCGCGAATTGGACCCCTCTTATTTGGGCCGAATTGCTGCCAAAACTGCCGAGCAAGCAATTAAACAAAGACTGCGGCAGTTTGAAAAAGAACATATTTACGATGAATTTAGAGATCAAGTTGGTAACCTGGTAACGGGTATTGTCCGTCGTAAGGATCGCGGTGACTTAGTTGTTGAGGTAGGGAAAGCAGAAGCATTGCTACCATGGCGCGAAAGAGTGCCAGGTGAGGATTGGGTTCCAGGAGAGCGTATTCGTTGCTTGCTGAATAAGCTCGAGCAGCATGGCCGTGGCCCGGAATTGATTTTGAGCCGATCCAGTCTTAATTTTGTTCGAAAGCTTTTCGACATGGAAGTAGCAGAGATCGCAGACGGAACCGTTACTTTGGCAGCAATGGCAAGGGAGCCCGGTTACCGGACTAAAGTTTGTGTGCGTAGTACTGACCCCAAGGTGGATCCAGTGGGTGCTTGTGTGGGAGCACGCGGTGCACGAGTGAAAAGCATTGTTCGAGAAATGAACGGTGAAAAAGTGGATATTGTTCGATGGTTTGAAGACCCGATTGAACAATTAGCGGAGGCTCTCAAACCTGCTATTCCTCAGAATGTTACTTTAGATCGAGAAAAAAGAAGAATGTATTTTGAGGTGGTTGAAGACGATCTTTCTGTGGCAATTGGCCGAAAAGGAATCAATGCCCGTCTAACATCCAGACTATTGGGCTGGAAGCTCGATATTGGGAAAGTGGTGGTCAAGCAAGTTGGGTTTGATGAAAGAAAGAGCAAAGCAGCAGATGCGCTTACCTCTGTCGGGATCGAATTTGAAGTGGCGGACCGTTTGGTTGCATTTGGTTTAGTTAGTCCGGAAGCATTTGAAGGAGTAACTGCAGAGGACTTAGTCGGACTTGGTTTCGAGCAGGAGACAGCTGATACTATCCTCGATAAAGTTTCCTCCGAGGAAGAAGTTGATTCTCCTAGCCCTGAATCAAATTCTGAAGAACAGGAATCTTAAAACTTACCTATCTTTTAAATATTTATGAGTGTACGTGTTCACGCAATTGCGAAGGAAGTCAATAAATCAAGTAAGGAGCTTATTGAAATTCTTACCGCTCGTGGGTATGACATTAAAAGCGCATCAGCCTCTATCGATAATATTACCGCTCAGTCCATCATCGATGAATTTGCAGTTGAAAAACCAATTGAGGCTCAAGAAGAGTCAAAACCAGAGGCAGCAGAGAGCGTAGTTGAAAAAAACACCAAGGAACCTTCGAAAAAAGCACCTATTGTAAGAAGTAAAGCGGATCTCGATGCCGAAAAGAAGGAAAAGGAGGATGCCGAACAAAAAGAAAAGGCTAAACTTCTTAAATCGGAACCCGTTCAACCTGTTCCGGTAGTAAGCAATGCACCTTCTCTTCCTCCTCCTCCTGTGACTCGGGCTAACGCGCCGCCTCCACCTCCTTCCACTGCGGGGAAGTCCGGTGTGCCGTCTCCCCCGTCTCCGATTTCTTCGGATACTTCGATTGAGTCGAAAGAGGTCAGCAATGATTCGGCCACCTCTGATGATGATGTGGTTGTTGAAGGGAATTTAATTTTAATCAAGCCTCCAATCGTGGTGCGTGATTTTGCTACTTTCATTGGCTTGAAGCCTTTCCAATTAATTTCCGAATTAATGGAAATGGGAATTTTTGCCTCAATGAATCAAACGATTGAGGAAGATGTAGCTCGAAAAATAGCCAAAATCAAAGGTTTTGAACTCGAGATTCGACATCGTGGTGAAAAAGTGGAAGCTGCTGCACCCAAGAAAAAAGTGGTGGTGGATGAGAATGATGAAAAGTTTCTCAAACCACGTTCACCAGTAGTTTGTATCTTGGGGCATGTTGATCATGGTAAAACAACTTTGCTGGATACAATCAGGAAAGCAAATGTAGTGGAGGGAGAAGCGGGCGGAATTACTCAACACGTTGGAGCTTATCAAATTGAGCATAAAGACCAAAAAATTACATTTCTTGATACTCCTGGACATGCTGCTTTTTCGAAGATTCGAGAAAGAGGTGCAAATTTAACTGATGTATCCGTTTTAGTTGTGGCCGCCGATGATGGCTTTATGCCCCAAACGGACGAAGCTTTAAAATTTGCCCAGCGGGCACAGGGTACCCTTGTTGTTGCGATTAATAAAATGGACGCCAAGGGTGCAGATCAGGAAAAAGTAAAAACCCAAATGCAGGAGAGATCAATTCCCTCTGAAGATTGGGGTGGCGAGGTGGTAACTGTTCCTATTTCCGCTTTAAAGGGTGACGGAGTGGATGATCTGCTTGATATGATTTTATTACAGGCCGAATTGATGGAATTGAAGGCCAATCCTGAAGCTGAAACTGGAGGAGTTATTGTGGAGGCACGCCAAGAAGTCGGTCGTGGTCCTACCGCCACTGTTATTGTGCAAAAGGGTACTCTCAAAATTGGAGACGCGATTCATTGTGGTTCTGTTTATTGTAAAGTAAAGGCGATGATTGATGACCAAGGTCAACAGGTCAAGCAAGCACCCCCTTCTACTCCGGTCAATATTTTGGGATGGTCAGGTGTACCTGACTCGGGGGGAATATTTGCCCGTTCCAAGAATGAACGCGAGGCCCGAAGAGAAGCCGAAGAGTCTGAGCAATTGTCCAAGCAAGTGGTGGTGGTTCCCGAAGAAGAAGAAGAGGGTGGTGAACCTGCGGTAACTGGTGTGGATGCTTTATTTGCGGCCATTTCCCGAAGTAAATCTGCCGCTTACCGTGTAATCCTGAAGGCAGATGTTGGAGGTTCTCTTGAGGCATTACGTGAGACTTTGGAACTAATCACCAGTGATAAGGTATTACTCGAAATTCTTCAGTCTGATGTGGGGCAGATTACTAAAAACGACATCAAGATGGCTAATACTTCCGGTGCTGATGTAATTGGTTTTAATGTTAAAATGGAAAACGGAGTCATGGGAGATGCGAAACACCAAGACGTTAAAGTTTTCCAAAACAGCATTATTTACGAAATAATTGACTTGGTTAAAGACAACATGGCAGAATTGCTCGAGCCAGAACTAGTTGAAAAGAAAACTGGTCGTGCTGAAATTCGCCAAGTATTCAAGGTTAGTAAAGGACGGACTGTTGCAGGTTCAATGGTAATGGAGGGTTCAATTATTCGTAATAAAGGTGCTCGTCTTGTTCGTAAGGGCAAGGTTTTGGCGGAAGGGAAAATTGAGACACTTAAACGATTTAAGGACGATGCTACGGAAGTAAAAGCTGGATTTGAATGTGGTATTCGCTTGGATTCTTTTGATGAATATGAAGAAGGCGATATGATCGAGACTTTTGAAGTCGAAAAGATCCGTCCTTCTTTATAATCCAAAATTTTTGATATGAGCCTGCGCCTAGCTCGGGTTAATGAGTTAATCAAGAGAGAAATTGGTAATTTCTTGAGAAGACGTTACCGTTCAGAAACTGTTTGTTGGACCATTACGGGTGTGGATGTATCTGCAGACCTACGAAATGGTACGGTAGGGTATTCTGTTATTGGTGATGAATTAAAAGCACGAGAAGCCCAGTTGTTTTTTCGTAAGCATACCGGGGAAATTCGTAAAGAAGTGAGTAAGCATGTCATTCTTAAATATTCTCCCAAATTAACTTTTACTCAGGATTTTGGAATTGAACGTGGAAATCGAGTGATGGAGATTCTTGATGATTTAGAGGCGGATGACTCCAACCCTTCACCCGAAGAGGTGTGACGTGAGTGGCGCACATTGTGTCACAACTAAGTGCCGCACTGTCTCACTTGATTCTTGTTTTTTATTCGAAAAGTAAACCTTAATTGCGTAAGGTGCTTATCACTAGTTACTTAACGAGTTCGATGAATTAGGCGCGAATGTTGCAAAGTAGTAGCCGTGAGTAAAATAATAGGAATTGATCTAGGAACAAGTAATTCATGCATGGCAGTAATGGAAGCCGGCGACGCCAAAGTTATACCAAACGCTGAAGGTGTCCGAACTACTCCATCTATCGTTGCATTTAGTAAGAACGGGGAACGCTTGGTTGGACAGGCTGCGAAAAGGCAGGCTGTTACCAATCCAGAAAACACCATTTTTTCTTCTAAAAGACTCATTGGTCGTAAATTTTCTGAAATTAAGGATGATATTTCCACTCTGCCTTACAAGGTAATTGAAGGAAAGAATGGTGCTGCAGTTATTGAATGTGAGATTGATGGCAAGGCTGAGACTTTCATGCCTGAACAGATTTCATCGATGATACTTGGAAAGCTAAAGGCAGATGCGGAAGCATACTTGGGTGAACCGGTAACGCAGGCGGTTATTACTGTTCCTGCATACTTTAATGATGATCAGAGGCGTGCGACAAAAGATGCCGGTTCAATCGCGGGATTGGAAGTCATGCGTATCATCAACGAACCGACTGCAGCCTCCCTTGCATATGGTCTGGATAAAAAAGGGGAAGAGACAATTGCGGTTTATGATTTAGGTGGAGGTACTTTCGATATATCTGTACTCGAGATTGCGGAAGGGGTATTTGAAGTCAAATCCACGAATGGGGATACTCAGCTTGGAGGCGACAATTGGGATCAAGAGATCATAAATTGGCTGATCAATGAATTTAAAACAGAGCAGGGTATTGATTTATCTGGCGATCCAATGGCGATGCAGCGTTTGAAGGAAGAGGCAGAGAAAGCGAAAATGTCGCTATCTTCTTCTCAATCCACAGACATTAATCTTCCATTTATTACCGCTGATGCCTCAGGACCGAAGCATTTAAATGTTACACTGTCTCGGGCTAAATTGGAGCAAATTTGTGATGATTTATATGCCAGAACTAAAGGGCCATTTGAGTCCTGTTTAAAAGACTCCGGCCTCAGTATTGGTGATGTTAACAACTTAGTTCTTGTCGGCGGAATGACAAGAAGTCCCAAAATAGTCGAACTCGCCAAGGAATTGGGTGGAAAAGATCCCAACCAAGGAGTCAACCCGGATGAGGTGGTTGCAATTGGTGCTGCTGTTCAGGGGGCAGTTCTTCAAGGAGATGTGAATGATGTTCTTTTGCTCGATGTGACACCTCTTACGCTTGGAATCGAAACTGCAGGAGGAGTTTGCACTCCAATGATTGATCGTAACACAACAATTCCTACGAAGAAGGCTCAAACTTTTTCTACTGCTGCTGACAGTCAACCCGCAGTCGACATTGTGGTCTTGCAGGGTGAGCGATCAATGTCACAGGACAATAAAACATTGGGGACATTTAAGCTCGACGGTATCGCACCTGCTCCGCGAGGAACGCCACAAATAGAAGTGACTTTTGATATCGATGCAAATGGTATTTTGAATGTGAATGCGAAAGACCAGGGAACGGGGAAAGATCAAAAGATAACGATTTCAGGGTCTTCCAGTATGGATGAAGAAGAGGTAGATCGCCTTCGCAAGGAAGCGGAAAAATTTGCCGATATCGATAAAGAGAAGAAGGATCAGGTACAGGTCAGGAACGATCTTGATTCCATGGTTTATCAATGTGAAAAGCAACTGAGCGATCTTGGTGATAAAGCCCCCGATGATTTGAAGGCAAAGATTGATGCCCTGCTTGCTGACACCAAGAAAACATTAGAAAATTCTGGTTCTAGTCTGGATGAATTAAAGTCCGCAAAAGACTCGCTTCAAAAAGGTTTTGAAGAATTAGGTCAAGAGGTCATGAAGAGTGGAGGAATGCCTGAGGGTGCTCCTGGAGCTGGACCCGCAGCGGGTGCAGAAGCGCCTCAAGATTCTGAAAAGAAGAAGGATGACGATATTGTGGACGCCGACTTTGAAGTGGTGGACGACGAAAAAGAAAAAAGTTAATTTTATTGGATTTCTACCTAAGAATTTTCTTACTTAGTATCCATAACCCTAAAATCTAGTATAACCTAACCAAAAACAAAAGGAATATGAGCAAACCAAAAATAACTCCGCTAGGAGATCGCGTCTTGGTCAAGCACGTCGAAGAAGACGAGCAAATTAAAGGCGGGATAATCATCCCAGATTCTGCGAAAGAAAAATCACAAGAAGCTGAAGTAGTAGGCCTTGGAACTGGCAAGAAAGACGACGATGGAAAAAATATCGGCTTTCAGGTCAAAAAAGGCGACAAAGTGTTAATCAGCAAATACGGTGGAACCGAGGTAAAGCTTGACGATGTTGAGTATCAACTCGTTCGTGAAGACGACATCCTTGGAATCATCGGATAGGCTTCTTAGCTAACAATCAAAACAAAACTCAGAAAATAAAATTATGGCTAAGCAAATATTATTCGACGAAGCAGCACGTAAAAGAGCCCTTAGAGGGGTCAATACACTTGCTGATGCGGTAAGCGTAACATTGGGACCGAAGGGTCGTAATGTTTTAATCGACAAAAAGTTCGGTTCTCCAACAGTGACCAAGGATGGTGTTACCGTTGCTAAAGAAATTGAATTAAGTGATCCCTATGAAAACATGGGTGCACAAATGGTGCGTGAAGTTGCTTCCAAGACATCTGATCTTGCAGGTGACGGAACAACGACAGCAACTGTTTTAGCAGCTGCAGTTTATCAGGAAGGACTGAAGAATGTAGCAGCAGGTGCAAATCCCGTTTATTTAAAACGTGGAATTGACAAAGCAGTCGAAGCAGGTGTTGCTAAATTATTACGTGACAGTAAGAAAGTTTCCGCCAGTGAAGAAGTTCGCCAAGTCGCAACTGTATCTGCAAATTGGGATGCCGAAATTGGTGAAATCATCTCCGAAGCGATGGATAAAGTTGGTAAAGACGGAACGATTACTGTTGAAGAAGCAAAAAGCATCGAAACCACTCTTGATGTTGTCGAAGGTATGCAATTCGATAAGGGATATTTAAGCCCTTACTTCTGCACTAACAACGACACAATGGAATCAATCTTAGAAGATTGCTACATTTTGATCAACGAGAAGAAAATAACTGCACTTAATGACTTACTTCCAGTTCTTCAATTAGTTTCCAAGCAAGGAAAGCCACTTCTTATCATCGCTGAAGATGTTGAAGGAGAAGCTCTTGCTGCTTTGGTAGTTAATAAATTACGTGGAACTTTGAACGCTTGTGCTGTGAAAGCGCCTGGGTTTGGAGATCGTCGTAAAGAAATGCTTCGTGACATCGCTATTCTTACTGGTGGTCGTTGCATTACTGAAGATTTGGGTATCAAACTCGAAAACATCGAGCTTGCTGATCTTGGAAAAGCAAAGCGTATTACTGTAGACAAAGAAAACACAGTTATCGTAGAGGGATCCGGAAAAGCTACTGAAATTCAAGGACGTGTTAAACAAATTCGTCGTCAAATTCAAGAGACTACTTCTGATTACGATCGCGAAAAACTCCAAGAGCGTTTAGCAAAACTCGCTGGTGGTGTTGCGGTTATTAGTGTGGGTGCAGTATCCGAGCCTGAAATGAAAGAAAAGAAGGCTCGTGTTGAAGATGCATTACATGCAACCCGTGCAGCGGTTGAAGAAGGAATTCTTCCCGGTGGTGGTGTAGCCCTTCTTCGTGCAGCGAGTGCAATTGAAAAAGCTGCGACTCTGCTCGAAGGTGATGAAGCAATCGGAGCCACAATCGTTCGCCGTGCAATTGAAGCACCTCTCCGCAAGCTTTGTGATAATGCTGGTGTAGAAGGTTCTTTAGTAGTCCAACAAGTTCTTAAGTCCAAAGGGGCAATGGGATATAATGTTGCGACTGACAAGCATGAAGACTTGATCAAAGCCGGTGTTGTTGACCCGACAAAAGTGACTCGTACTGCCCTGCAAAATGCAGGTTCTGTAGCTGGTCTTTTGTTGACCACTGATTGCATGATTACTGACATTCCTGAGGAGGAGAAAGCCGCTCCTGGAGGACATGATCACGATCATGGTATGATGTAAGAATTTGATTCTTATTTCAAATTTTAAGAGGCACCCTGCATAGGGTGCCTCTTTTTTTATTTAGTAATTAATGATTTATTACTATAGTAAGATTTTAAGTTCGATTCCTCTTTTGCATCACCACATGATTTTGTAATGGAAAAACTTATCTTTTTGATTTTGTTCATCGCCCTTACCAGTCATGGTGAATCTTGGCCACAATTTCGTGGACCTACCGGACAGGGGCATATTGAAGCTGCAGACCTACCATTAAATTGGAGTGGTAATAAGGGTGTTACCTGGGAGCAGAAAATAGCAGGGAAAGCCTGGTCATCTCCGATTTGCGTAAACGATCAGATTTTTCTGACGAATGCAGTTCTTAACCAAGGGAATTTAATCTTAGAGCTTATTTCAGTCGATTTTATTACCGG
>CAJQKB010000067.1 GCA_905478775.1 uncultured Opitutales bacterium
TTCCGTCTCCACCATTCCCTTTAGAGTTAGGTAGTGAATGCCGTCTTTTTGTCCATACTTTCCTTTATGATTATGGCCATTGATGTATGCCTTCACACAGGAAAACTCTTCGAGTATTGAAATTACTTCCTTCGCATTCCATAAATTATGAGGATCAGCGGGATAAACCGGGAAGTGGCAATACAAAATGACCTTCTCCCCTTTTGCTTCGGCTGTCTCTAAAATTTTTCGCATCCAAGCAACCTGTTTTCCCCCCACCGCTCCATTCCATTTGGGTGAGCTGATTTTATTTTCCCGGTAATATACACCCGCGTTCTGATATTCCAGACTATCTTTTGGGTAGGCATGAAAACTAACATCATTCCCATCCAGTACGATGAACCGCCAACCTTCGACTTTGAAATCATAGTACCTTCCTTGCATCCCCATTCGCTCGGGGACTTTGGCTTTCCATTTATCGGCTACATCAAAATCATGATTTCCGAGTGCATGATAGGCTGGCATTTTCAAAGATTGATAGATCGGTAAGACTTTATCAAAACTGTCATAATCCCGATCAATAAAATCACCGAGGTGGATAACAAACTCGAGATCGTGGCTATTGAGTTCCTGAACACATTGATGAAGCTTTTTTGCAGAAGATGCATAATGCCTAGACCCCCGGTTCGGCCCCCTACAATATTGACAATCCGCAATCGCACCAAAGGAAAATTTATATTTTACACTCTTGGTTTTTTGTACGAGCCATGGGCTCACTTTTTCAGCCCACTCCTTGGCGTGTGCATGCAGTCCCGGACCACTAAAGTGAACACCCTGGCCATTCCGTCCCCGTAAGTTTCCTTTCAATTGATCAGTATCCGGCCCCTCCAGGGCAACTCCGTTTTTCCAAAGGCTTGCCTGGGCTTTGCGAATATTCGGATCCGCTTCATCACCCGGCACATGATACGTGGCTTGTGCGACAAACCATGGAACATCCCATTCAAGATCTGCTCGGGTTTTTAAAATTAATTGGGTAAGATACTTCTCATAAAGAAGACCGGAAAGGGTGCGTGTGGGGTCTTTTTGGTTGGCATCACTCTCTCCCTGATGCCAGAGCACGGCACGAAAACCATTCTTTCCAAATGCTTTCATACGCTCAATAAATCCGGGGTAGATCTTCCCCAAACTTTCCCAATCGCCATCGTTGATTTTTCGAACCTTGTTTTCAACAGTTGGAGGATTTGGAAACCTTGAGCCTTGTGGCAACCATTCACGCACGCTGGTTCCACCTTGCCCGTAGGCGATGATTCCAATGGGTAGGTTCAATTTCTTACTTAGTGCATCACCGAGCAAAGGCATAATACTTCCACCTCTTCCACCAGCTCCAGGTTGTGGATCCACAGCAAGTTGCCACTTTTTATTTTCAAAGTCGAAGGCCGAAACTAATCCTGTTTGAGTCGCCTGTTTTTTCTCCCCGTAATTTCCTGAGTTCGATTGTCCAGCCACCAAAAAAATCTCGCCTACTCCAAACCGAACCACTTGCGATCGATTATCCGGATTCCCTGCTTCTCTTATTTCCAGACTGTACCAGCCACCAGCAGGAACCGTAAGTCGGGATAAAAGATTTTGATTATTCCATTCACCCGTTAGCTTTTCCCAAGATCTATTTTTATCCAAACGATATTCCAATAGTCCGCTTTTAGAAACCGATAATGAAGTAACAACCTTAATTTCCACCCAAGCCTCATTACCAATACCTCTTTGAATTACCTGATATTCAACCGGTGAGATTATTCGATAGGCAAGCTCGGTCTTCTCGGCTTGGATATAGCCAATGAAAACGGAAAAAAGAACGGCCAACCAAAGAATGACTTTCATGTCAAATTTACGAAAATACTATTCCACCACATGGATGGTGTGATCAATGCGCCCTTTGATCTCTTCTCCCTTGGCTGATTTGATATCGTAATCAATCTGAGCCATGTGAACCGGTTTTAAATTTGGAATATGTAAAGCCACTGTCTTTCCATCATCCAGTAATTCCACTTTTTTCAATTCCAGTTCTTTTACTGGGATCTCTGGGGATCCATAATTAAATGACCACTTTAAATTCCATGCTCCAAACTTAAACTGAGAAATGGAATTTGCAGCTTCAGGATCAAGGGGTTCATAAAAGCCAATTTCAACGATATCTTTTTTCACCTTAATCGATTTTGGCAAATGAACTGGTTTACCGGTGTATCGAATACGATCCAATCCACCGTTCCCTTTGGCATTAGTTTGCCACCCCTTAAGCCCGGAAACATAAAGCTGCCCATCCTTTGGGTTCATTCTGGCTCGCATTGCACTACTCGATAGCTCAACCGGAATCCTGGCGACCCCACCCTGCATCTGTCCATGTTTCTCTTCCTTAAGCACGACGTACATTTTACTTTGTCCGTAAGAGAGATGGAGTAATTGGTCTTTAAGTGGACCCCATTTGCTACTGGTTACCCAGGCCTGCCCGCCTCCGGAATTATCAATCCCGCGCTTCTTACTCATCCATACCAACGGCTTGGGGGCTTCCGATGGATCATGTTGAAATCCTTCGCGTTCATTCGCCTTATATTTTTTCCAGTCCTTGTACTCGATTTCATATCCTGCGATTGGAGAGCTCTTTAATTTTCTGGTTCCATGATAGGAATCAACCACCCCATTAAAACTTCCAGGTTTTACCCAATGCAGAGGAGCCGTTGGTACGAAAGATCCCTCGTTATCTCCCGTGGTTACCTCTCCGTTGGGTCCTACACCTATACCGTTAGGTGCCCGAAAACCACTCGCATAAATAGACATATCTTTTCCGTCGGGAGAAACTTTGATCACCGAACCATGCTGTTTCCCCATTCTTTCAAACCCACGCCCTCCTGCCCGTACGGGACAACCCATGGCAAAGTAAAAATTTCCTTCGGGATCGGTATGCAAATCAAAACAAAATGCATGAAAGCCCTCCGTGTTCTCCCAGTCGTTATTGAAATTTTCCAGAAAGTCGGCTTCGCCATCTCCATTAAAATCATGAAAACGGGTAATTTGATTATCTCCGACCGTGTAGATTTTTTCATTCACGATTTTCAGTCCGAGTGGTTCATGCAAACCGGTGGCAAATCGTTTCCAGGTTACCTTTTCCAGTTTTTCATCAATATGGGAAACAATCCATACATCCCCGTCCCAGGTACATACCGCCGCAGTCTTTCCGTCCTTAAAAAAATCAAAAGCACCGATTCGCATCTTGGGTTCATGTGGGTTATTGAAAGGAACCCCGATCTTGTCGACCACATAGGCATCAGTCTGATTATCCGAAAGTTCACTTTCGGCGGGGATGGGATCACCCCATTGAGCTGAGCCTCCGTCGGTAAGCTTAGATAAATCCTCAGCCTTTCCGGCTGCAGACCGAACCGCAGGCTGATAAGCCGGATCACCCGCCCACATCGCAACCTTAAATCGACTCTTTCCTTTGGGCACTTCGCAAAGTAAAAGGTTTTCCCAGACGAATAATTTTACGCCATTCGAGAAATCCACCAATGAAAAGTTACAGGTTCGCCCTTCCAAGGAAACAGTAAATGTTTGATCTGTCTTCTCAATTTGTGAGTCATCATTCTCTGCCAACAGTATCACGGATGTCGAAGGGTGTTCGACCTGAACAGTCCTAGTCAGTGCTTTAAGTCCTTTTTGCTTAACGATACCCGGCATATCTAAGACCTTCCCCTCGCCCACTGAGTAGCTAAAAATTACCTTATCGTTGTGAACATAGTGACCTTTAAAATGAGCCCAGCCTTTGGGCAAGGCTCCCATTCTTGGAAACGATTTGTAGGGCTGACGGCGTGGATCTTTCTTAATCATTTCCTTGGCCTTTGCCCAACCAGGAAGCATTCCGGTACGGAAAAGATTGTAGCTCTCCTTGACGACTGCCGCTGCACCATGTGCTCCGGCAAAAGGCATTCCACTGGCCTTTAGGCTCTGATCATTCGTCCAGCCTAAGGAGTAGGACATCGTCTCGCTGTCAAAGACCATTCCGGCCCGCCGGTCTTCACCAAGGGGCACCAGGTGAGCCCTTGAAACAATGTAGCGAACTTTTTGCCTAACCTCATCAATTTGCCCAAGCAGTTTCGTGGCTTCCTTGGACAGATCATCGATGGGACTGCCTTCCAATTTTGGCAGAAGTTCAAATTCAGCAATTTGCACGGGTATCTTTCCATCTCCAACCAATTCCGGAAAAACGACCCGGTAATTCGCAAAACTTTTTCCATTGGGAAATCTCATCGTTTTTAACTTCCCCCTACCCCGGGAAACTGGGATCGAACCACTCGCGATCTCGACAAAGCTTTTCCCATCGTTGGACCCACTGAGAACAAAGCTTTTCGGATCTCTTTCCGGTGCATCGTTGGCGGATGTGATTGTGATTCCATTCACGATTGTATTTTGAACCTTTATTTCCAGCCCGCTACCAGCCCCGTCAAAATTGAGATATTTCGTGGCCGGTTGATCATCGATTGCCAATAATGGGCTTTC
>CAJQKB010000068.1 GCA_905478775.1 uncultured Opitutales bacterium
ATGAGTTCCTTCTCTGATGGGATCTCTGAAGAAATCGGATCAGCCTTTCCTGAAACTTAATTTTCGTGAGTTTGATGGTAGATATGGAAGGGTTTTCTTTTGATTTTGTGGCAATCTTGATGTATTAAGATAAGGATATCTTCGTCTATACCAACCGATTCCCTTCGATGCTTTCGGAACCAGTTCAAGCTATCCCTCCGAGCAGTAATGAAGGCCCAGGAAAATAAAGCGGCTTCAGCTTCGAAATTCACATCCTTGGTTACTGCCTTAAGCACAGTGTTCTGAAAGATATCTTCTGCCACATGAGCATCCTTAACCACCAACCAGGCAGCTGCTGATATCCGCTCACGAGATTGCATGAGAAAGCGAAGTATTTCTTGTTCTGAAAGTGGCATTCAATTAGTTGAACACCTATGAATTTCAAAAACTGACATTCCGAGGAGAAAAAATTATATTTTTTGAAGCAACCAGTCTTTGACTTCTTCAATATTGGAAAATTCAGGTATCCAGGACAATTCGGTTGGTGAGTCAGTTGTGAATTCGCAACGCATCCGGACAGGGTGGGCACCGGATTCGATGGCTGCGTATTGGTTGTAGATCCGGTCATCAACTAGAATGGTCTCCTTGGGGTTAAGATTGTATTTTTGATAACATTCCCGGAGCCGGTCAATTTTGGCAGTGTCATGCATGAACTCGCCATGTTGCACACATTCAATGGTCAGGAAATCAGTAACGGGTGAAAGGATATCCCGAAGGTAGGCAGTCTTTGCCTCGACATCAAAGGTCGCGGACATGGTAAACTGACGGTAGCCCAATTGATTGAGTTCCTTAAGGACTTCGATCACTTTGGGGTAGAGCGGGCGATCTCTGAAAAAAGCCTGATCCGCACAAAAGTCCCGATCCATCTCGGTTCCCAGTTCCGGATGGGTTTTCAATTCCAGGGCACCATACTCGGGAAGGATTGGCAGAACCTCAGGTAGTTTCTCCCATTTTAAGCCTTTAAATTGATCCCGATAGTTGGGATGCCCGGTCAGGAAATGATAGTAAGCATGATTAAGATCCGCCAAGACTCCGTCGACATCCCAAAAGATATTTTTGATCGAGGATGGGTCCATTTTCTTAAGCGAGACTATCGGGGACGATCAAAGGAATCATATCCAAAGGCTTAGTTGTTTAGTTCCATCAATGTGAGCTTAGCATCACCGTTGCCATCGCGTCGACTGAATTGCTTTTTCAGTGCGGGAACATTCCGGCCTTCCGGGTTGCCGATGAATTCCTTGAGGGTGATGAAACCGTCCTGATTTTTATCCACCTTTTTGAATTGGGCGGCGGAGTAGGTCTTTTTGGGTTTGGGAGTGGATGCATGATCAGGATTGTAATTGGGGTTTGGGGTTGGATAGATGGCCCCGGTTTTCGCGAGAAATTTGTCCAGTTCCTTGCTAAGTTCCACAACTTTTTTGGGGTGCTTCTTGGAGACTTCGTTTCTTTCTCCGATATCTTTCTTTAAATGGAATAACCAATGTTCGTGATCCCCGTTGGGTGCATTGTGAAGCAAACGTATGAGTTTCCATTCATCATCATAAATGGCGGCACTGTTCGGAAAGGTATCGGGTACCTTGGTGGCGTGAGGAAAGTAGGTGAAGATGTACCGCTTGTCCATGGGCTTACCCTCCAGAGCGGAACGGATTGAGAGGCCGTCAAAGGTCTGATCTGATTTTTTTGGGATTCCCAGCAGATCCAAAATGGTTGGGTAAAAATCCGTGGAGGTTACAAGTTCTTTCGATTTCGACTCTTCCTCGATATGCCCGGGCCAAACCGCAATACATGGAACCCGTACACCGCCATCCCAGTTGTTTCCTTTTCCCCCGCGTAATGGCCGGTTGGAGGTCGGGGTGGTGCCATCCACTTGGCTGTACATATTCCCACCATTGTCGGAATAGAAAAAGATGAGTGTATTTTTACTAAGTTTAAGTTCGTCCAATTGATCGAGCACCCGTCCCACATTGTCATCAAGTGACTTGACCATGGCCGCGTAGGTTGGGGAATTTTGGGCATCGTCGGGGTCGATTTTGTCTTTGTATGATTCGATATAGTCGGCTTTTGCATTGAATGGGCCATGTACGGAGAATTGCCAGTAATTTAAATAGAAAGGTTTTTGATCTGCCGCCCGTTTTTCGAGGTAGGTATCAATCTCATCTGCCATGCGGTCTTCAATATGCTCGCCCGGATAAGCCTCCTTGAAATCAGGGAATTTCCACGGTGCCACATAACTGCCTGCCGGTCCGGGACCATACCAATTAGGGATGTCGACATCAAAGCCATGATCCAGAGCAGTGAAAGGGCACCTGCCCAAGTGCCATTTTCCAAAGTGAGCCGTGTGATAGCCGGCTTGCTTAAGAGTTTTCGCCATGTTCGGATATTCTGTGTCCAGCCGGTTCACCTTTGTGAGAGTGAGCAATTTGTGGTGGGCGGGTGTATTAAGCTTAAGACTGGGTCGCAGGATTGGTTCGCCTGCGATGTGACAGGTGGGTGCAGTCAGTCCGGTTCGTGCCGGGTGAAGTCCGGTGAGTACGGCCGAACGGGTGGGTGAGCAGAGAGGGCTGGCGGTGTAAGCCCGTTCGAAAAGCATTCCCCGTTTAGCTAGACGATCAAGATTCGGGGTTTCATAAAGAGCCGTATGGCCATAAAGAGTGGTGTCTGCCCAGCCCAAGTCGTCGGCCATGATGAACACGACATTGGGCTTTGCGGAAAAGGCCGTGCCAAGCACCCAAAGAAAAGAGAAGGAAATGAAGAAGAGATTTTGAGGACGGAAATTCATAAATATTGTAAAGGTTAGTGATTACGAAGCCACGAAATCAATCGTGGTTTTGAGTTTAAGTCTCTTGTTGGTTTGGACTCGCTTTTAAAGATTCGTTTGTTGCATTCGAATCGAATTCAGAAAACTTAATCATTACATCTACCCGCCCTGCATTCCTTATAGATTCCAGTAAAGCATACATCGCTATTGCGATGGCATATAGCCATTTGTACAGAAATAAATAAGCATGCCGAACAGAAGGAG
>CAJQKB010000069.1 GCA_905478775.1 uncultured Opitutales bacterium
TGCGTCGATCCTTTTCTTCTTTAACTGAATCACTGTCTGAAAAACTCCAACCAGAAGAGGTGGAGTAACCACAGGAACTAAGCAGAAAGCTTAACAGAGATAAGAAAAAGATTCCTTTCATTCTTCTATCAAAAGTGTACTCATATAATATTTGGTTTTAGGGAGGATAATTCAGTAATAGGGTAAGTCTTACTTTATTATAGGAGCATAGATAAAACTATCGGGCTATGAAAAAAATTCATGGATGAATTACTTTTTTCTTATTAGCTGAACACGGTTGGGCATGAAAAAAGAGAAATGATCAAGGCATTGCCTGCATCATTTGAAGAATAGTGAAACCTTCATTTTCTTTTTTGAGTGTAAGGTCAAAAAAACCTGCTCCTCTTCCTTTAGCTAAAAATCCTACTGATAGACGATCACCCCGTTTTGTAAAGCGGGTGGGTTGGCTCCAGTCAACCTGATCCAGTGCATTTTTTCGTATCGTTCCTGAAGTCTTAAACCCTTTATTTAAAAACATGGCTAGCAGTGCTTCCGCTTCTTCAAAAGACATGCCTGTAACGGAACTACACAAAAAGCTCTTGCCGCTCACCTTCAGTTCAAATTGTTTTCTCACATACACTTTTCCAGCCCAAAAATCTCCCAAAATTAAATCATTCTTTCCAGGACGAGCTTCTGGGAAAGTCCACCCCTTATAGGTAATACTCAAGATTTTCCTTGAAACCTCCCTACCCTCTTTCTTGGTAGTACCTTCCACCCGAATGGCCTTGGCAGAACTGGGTAGCATGTAATGGGTTACAATCTTAGCGACTCTTTCGATTCCTCTTTTCTTGGCTAGGTCCAAAATAATTGCTTCTTCTACAGAAGTCAGTACACCATTCGGAACATAGGATCGTATGATGCCATTCTGACCTTGCTTCTCTTCAGAGACCACATCGACATTCGTGGGTAATGGAATAGCCGAGATGGAAATAAAAAATGAGTAAAAAAACAAAAATGCACCAATGATTAAAAAAGTTTTCATTACGCAAAGACTTTTCTAATTTCTTCAGCGATTAAACTGATCCCCTGCTTAACCACTGCTTCGTCCTGAGCGTAAGTAACTCGGATACACTGGTTCTTATGATCCCAGTTGTCTTCTTCCATGCCAGGAAAGAAATAATGGCCGGACACCACGAGCACCCCCTTTTTCTTGAGTCTTTGATACAGTTCCTGACTGCTTATGGGCAAACCCTCAAACCATAGCCACAGGAACAAGGCTCCTTCGGGCTTATGAATCCTCATCGGAATATGGTCACCCATTTCTCTTCGAAGTTGTGCCACAGCCCTATTGGCCTTCTCTTCGTAAAACGGTTTAACCGTTTCATTACTCACTCTGGTAATTTCACCACTCTTTACCAAGTCCAAAGCGAGAGCAGGTCCGAGACTACCCGGAGCAAGACTAAAAACAGAAGTCATCCGTGAAATAACCTGAATGATTTCCTCCCGGGCAATCACGATACCCGTGCGCAAACTGGGCAACCCGAACTTGGACAAACTTAAGCAGAGTACAATATTTTCATCCCAAACCGGCTGTGCTTCCGTGTAAATAATATTGGGAAAAGGCGTGCCATACGCGTTATCAATAATCAGAGGAATACCCTGAGCATTGGCAATTTCTCTAAGTCGTGACACCTCATCATCTGTGACCACATTGCCAGTGGGATTAGTTGGTCTGGAAAAACAAATCGCTCCAATACTATCGTTCATTTTCAGTCGGTCAAAATCAACACGGTACTTAAATAATCTATCATCTAATAATTCGATCTCTGGACGATTGGCTTGGAAAAAATTAGGTTCCAAGCCCACTTCGGAATAACCGATGTATTCAGGGGCCAGCGGCAAAAGAATCTGCTTTGAGTGCCCACCTTCAAACTTCCCTGCGAATAAATTAAAAAGAGAAAAGAAGGCATTCTGACTTCCATTGGTCAGGGCAATATTTTCAGGTCCGATACTCCACCCGAACTCATCACGAAACAAATCGGCCAAGGCACCTACAAATGCCTTAGCACCTTGCGGAGTGTCATAGTTTCCAATTACTCGCTCAAATTCTCCCGCACTGGAAAGAATATCCTTCATCCTTGACCGGAATAAAGCCTGAACTTCCGCTATATGAGCCGGGTTGCCACCACCAAGCATCAAGGGCGCAGGATCGGAGACGAGGGCATCCCCTAAATCATCCATCAACTCACCAATACCAATCTCGCCGGCAAACCGTTTACCAAAATCTGAAAATTTCATTCGTTTTATTCTTAGATTTCAAACCATGTCACATAGGCATGTAGATGACCGTCTTCCCGCCCAAGAATACATTCAACAAATTTTAACTTAGGAAGCTCGAGTGCTCGATCAATTCGGTCCTTTAATTCCTCCACCTTCCACCATTTTTGTTTCTGAGCAAAATGATAATCAGACTTCGAATTACTACCATTTTTAAAAATATCGTTTCTCATAAAAACTTCTTTTTCAGCTTCAGGGATTGCCACTTTTAAGGCCAAAGATCGATCGATCCCAGATCCCAAAAAGTAATAGCCAATAGGTTCCGTTCCATCAGGAAAAACTACCCCAGTAAGCTTGGATACATAATTCATTTCTTTCCCCGTGATCTCGGTTCCATCCAGTTCGATATCGTCACCGAAATCCAAGCAGGAAACCATTAAGAAAAGCAAAGAGAGAAAGAATAATCTACTCATAGTAAATAAGTTTATAAATTGAAGGCAC
>CAJQKB010000070.1 GCA_905478775.1 uncultured Opitutales bacterium
CAAATTGTCGCAATAGGTCCATTGGTCGAGTGTCTCCTTCCACTCTGGCGGAATTGCTTCAACCCCCTTATAGGCTCCAAGTACCATGCCAATCGCGATACTGCGTGATGCATTATCGCCCCCTACCATGGCATTGCCCTGTATCGCCCTTTTTAGTCCCTCTTCCTGCTCGGCATATTTTAAGATAAAGTAAACGGCACCCGGTAGAGTTCCCTCTGTTGGGCTTGCTTTTCCCACCTTGATCGGTTCCGAGCGGCCGACATCCCAGAGTCTGGCCATACTGGTAAGTGCGAGGTCGTCGCTAAACGCTTCTTTAAAAAGGGCGGAATTTGGATCCGCTTCTTCTTCAACCTTGGCGATTGCCTGTAGCACTTTGTCCTTAAAAAAGCCGCCCATCTGCTCGCCAACCTCTTCGATAGCTTCCCGTGGCGCCATGCCATGGATCACACGGTGCGTCACGCGGGTAAAAAATTCTCCGCCACCAAGGGCATGAGCGTCTTTGTGTGTAAACATTGACTTTCTGGCAACATCGACAAGCTCCTCTTCCGATTCATAATAGGCATGGGCTGCGACATGGCGAATGGCCATGGCATTGGATATGCCGCCCAAGTGTTCAGTCGGAACGCCTTGCTTGACTTGGGCATAGGTCTCTTGCGTCATGGTACAGATCCATGAACCCCAACTCTTTTCCAGTCGTTTCATCCAGTGGGGAATCAACGCGGCGACACTGAACGGCCTGGGTGGATCCGCTATTTCCGCCAAATGCTCTAAGACCAAAATATTATAATCGCCGTAGTCGGTGGTGCCGCCCGCTTTTTTACCGGGATGATAGTTTCTCTCGCCCCATCCAATGCCATGAGTTTGACCGCCCATCCTTTCACCGGGAGACATGAATTTCTCAATCGGTTTTTTTCCATAGGCCTCATAAATCTTTTGGGCGTCGTATTCGTAATGACTTCCCAAACAAAGGGCATCCCCGACGACAGCGCCAAAAAATGCACCTTTTATGGCATCACTCTTTTTGATGTTACTCATTATATTTATGGTTTGAACTGGTAGTGTAGAAGAATTTGTTGGTATGGGAACGAACTTCTATTCATGCCCTATAAACCTTCGGATATCAATACTCTCATTCACCTCGTTGATATCCTAGCGGAATTCGTAGCAACTTGAGGATTCGTATATTACCCATTGTTGTCCCTATGCGGTGGAGCATAGCGCAAGCTATACTTCACTATCAGATAATTAAGAGCATGGAGCAATTTTATGGTTCCACTTGGTCATCAGCTTGACCGTTGGGCAGACGCGCCACTTTACCGTGCAGTCGGACTCTGCCACTAAAAGGCTTGCCGGTGCGGATATTTTTTCGGCAAAAGTCGGCATCAACACTTCGCCGAGGGGTGTGTGCTGGTGATCGTAGATGATGTGAACCCTGCCGTCCTTTGCCTTCAGGCCGTCGAGGTAAGATGCGTAAATATTACCGATTTAAAAATTCTTAGGGAGCCAAGCGAATAGCCAAAGTCGGAGCAGGGAGGGAGGGGTGTCTGCGGCTGGCAAAACCATGGACGAGTCCACCCTCTTCGGTCTCTTTCGTTTCACGCATCACCATAAAGCTGATCTCCGAACTCGGGTGAGACTTGAGGAAGTTCGTCAGGTTTTCGGTTCGTACTCCGAAACGGCCTTTCTGAACTCCTTTTGGCAAAACAAAGGATCCCAAGTGTACAATTTTTGGGTTTCCTGGAAACGTGTCTCCTAGGTTTGCTTCATCCCAATTTGGAACTTCTCCGGCAAGGCCAAACACTTTGAAGGTACAATCCGGTAAATGGGAAGCTAAACCCCATCCGCTGGGTGCAAAATGGAGTAATAAATCGGCTTCTTGAATACCCGATCGATCGATTTGGCTCAAATCAAACTCTATGTATGCTTTTCTATTCATTGGCCCCTGGCTGATGGCATTCTTTACAAGCAGTAATATATCTGAGTTTTGGTTGTGAAATCCTCCGACGTATGTGTCCCTAAAGAGATTTACAACTTCTTTATCATCCGTAAAGAAGAGATGGTTTGGTATTCTTCCGACGAAGGCACCCTTGGATGTCTCGAAAAAAGTCCAATCGGCTCCATGCTCCAAAGGTTTGTCCTGCATGGTATCTAATTCTTGATGATTTTCCTCCTCTGCAGTCACCATACCCTTGACCTGGATGGTGTGGCGTTGGCCTGCATTTAATTCTACGATTAGATCAGACTGATTGTATTCCACCTTTACCTTACCTTCCATTACACGGGTATGTGTTTCACCTGTTTCTTCAAATACAGTAACTGAAAAGCGGGTGCCGTAATCGACAATATCCGCTTCGGGAGTAATGATTCGAAAGCCAAGTGCGGATTCAGGAACATAGGTCACTGCTGTGCCGTTAGTCAGTTCGCATTTCATTGAATCGATTAGCCTGAGGGAAACGGGAGCCTCCAGGGTGACCTCGGCCCCGGAATCAAACTTCAATGTTGCAAGCCCTTCAGCCAAATGGAGGGTTCCATTTGCCAGGCGGCTTCCCACAGCTGTGGTCAAATCGCCTCCTTCCCAGGTAGCGGAATAGGAATCCTTAATTAAAGCGAAGGTCTGTACCTCCTTAGGTTTTGGGAATAAGAAAAGGCTAAGCAGGAATACAACTGAAGCAGCGAGAGCCCATGGAATAAAAGACCTAAAAGAGGAAAATGCTACGACTTCCGTTTTATCAAACGGTTCGGGCTGATTAACCCATAAGGTTTCATCCACCGCAAGATTTGCATGCAGATCGGTCATTTCCAAATACAGTTTTCGGGCTTCAGCGTTTTGAGCAAGGTAGTCTGAAAGTTTTTTGACAGCTTCTGCATCCAGGTTTTCACACAAATGGGCGTCGATCAAATTACGGAGTTCGTCCTTCTTCATAATTTTGCTTCCAGTTGGAGTTTATTTTCGATGCAGGAGTGGAGAGCATGGCGAACGCGTTGCAAGGTTTTATAAACCGCCTCGACGCTTCGTTCAAAATGTTTGCCTAATTCTTCAACAGATAATTCATTAAAATAGTACTCATTGACTAGATCGGCATTTTTTTTCGGTAGGACTTTTAAGCACTCCTTGAGGAAATGCTTACGGGCATCCAATCGTTCGGAGTTTTCCATTCGTTCGATTTCAAGTAGATTAACGACTTCGTCAGCTAAGCGATACTGCCTGGACTTTTTACGAAGAAACATTTTTGCTTCGTTAAG
>CAJQKB010000071.1 GCA_905478775.1 uncultured Opitutales bacterium
TCTGAATTGATGAAAGTTATAATTCTTCCAATTTCTAATTCTTCCTCCTGGTCAACAAATTCCTGTAAGGATTCGAATTGGTCGGCTAGTTCAATACGATTCGATAAAAATAAAAACCATTCATTAATATTCTCTTCTTCCAGGTTTTTAATTTTAAATCCATGGTCTATCCATTCCCAATGACTAAAAGGAAGTTCTGTGCTTTCTAATTCATGTGGGAAAAGGAAATGGGAACTAGGATTTTTATCTGTTGGGTTGATTGCGTGTGCAAGTGTTGACCTGCGATTAGAGTCGGGAGTACCAACAATAACATGGAGCACTCCTTTCATTAACTTTGAAATGAAAAGGAACGGCACTGTGCATGATGTCTCATGCGATGATCTATTAATACTAAAGCACTCATTGCTTCCACGATGGGGACGGCTCGAGGTAAGACACAGGGATCGTGTCTTCCTCTACCCATCAGTTGAGTTTCATTTCCTTTACCATCCACAGTATCTTGAACTTGAAGAACGGTGGCGGTAGGTTTGAATGCAACTCGAAAGTATATTTCTTCTCCATTGCTTATTCCCCCTTGTACTCCACCTGAACGGTTGGACTTGGTTCTTATTCCCTCATTACCACTTTCGAATGCATCGTTGTGCTCGGAACCTTTTAAAAAGGTTCCCGCAAAACCACTCCCCACCTCAAATCCTTTGGTTGCAGGGAGTGAAAGCATTGCTTTTCCGAGGTCCGCTTCCAAGCGGTCAAATACAGGGGATCCCCAACCGACTGGCAGTCCATTGATTCGACATAAAATAGAACCACCTACGGAATCACCTTCTTTTTTTGCCTTGAGTACGCAAGCTTCCATTTTTTCCGCGGTTTCTTGATGCGGGCAACGAGTCGGGGAAGATTCAATTTGATCTCGAGTGGGAATCTCTTTCAACATAGGAGATTGAATGTTATATATGCGTTCCACATAAGTAGAAATTTGAACTTGATCAAAACCAAGAATTTTTTGTGCGATTGCCCCTGCGGCAACGCGGGCAATTGTTTCACGAGCAGATGATCGCCCCCCTCCTTCGTGGTTTCGGAGTCCGTATTTTGTTTGGTAGGTGAAATCGGCATGGGATGGACGAAACTTCTCTTTCATTTCGTCATATGCCTGTGGTCTTGCATCTTTGTTTCGAACCAACATGGCAATGGGAGTGCCGAGAGTTTTTCCTTCAAATACACCGGATAAGATTTCAATCTTATCCGCCTCATCTCGAGGTGTAGTTAGCTTACTTTGACCAGGGCGTCTCCGGTCGAGGGCGGGTTGTATGTCGTCTAAGGACAATGGGAGTTGTGGAGGACATCCGTCCACAACCACACCTATACCACCTCCATGACTTTCTCCCCAGGAGGAGATACGAAAGAGTGAACCAAAAGAATTTCCCATTACCATATATCAAATTTATCGGGGAAAAAACGCAAAGCTAAAAGTATTGAATTTATTGTTGTTTTAAGTTGCCTTTTAATAATCAAATTAGTTTGCTAAAGGCTAGGTCGGGTCCCATGCGACGGCGATTGGATGAACTCCGTCAGGTCCGGAAGGAAGCAGCGGTAATCGCAATATCTGTGTGCTGTGGGGTGCCTGGCCTTTTTTGTGTTTTATTATCAATGTTAAAACCGAGTCGTTCAAAAAAAAGTTTCGCTTGCGTGATCTTTTGGTTCACGGCAAGAAAGAGGGTGTAATATGTCAAAGAATGCGTATCAAGTAATAGCGAGAAGATGGCGCCCCAAACAATTCTCGGAATTGGTGGGGCAGGATCATGTGGTTCAAACATTAGGTAATGCGATTAAGATGGGTCGTATTGCCCATGCCTATTTATTTGTGGGGCCACGCGGTACGGGTAAGACAACATCGGCAAGGCTTTTTGCCAAATCACTGAATTGGGAGGATGGACCGACTCTTGAAGTTCCGGAAGATTCTGATATTGGAAATGCAATCATGGCCGGTCGTTGCTTGGATGTGATTGAGATAGATGGGGCATCTAACAACTCGGTGGATCAGGTTCGAGATTTACGGGATGAGTGCCAATACGCCCCTACTCAATGCCGGTTTAAAATCTATGTAATTGATGAGGTTCACATGCTCAGTCAACAAGCCTTTAATGCATTACTTAAGACTTTAGAGGAGCCCCCTTCGCATGTTAAATTCGTTTTTGCGACAACTGAGTCTCATAAAGTGCTTCCGACTATTGTTTCGCGTTGTCAACGTTTTGAATTTCGATCGATTCCCGCCCCTTTGATCGTTTCAAAGTTGGAGGAAATTTGTAAGGTCGAATCAATCGAAGTTGAACTGGAAGCCATCGAGGCAATTGCACGCATGGCAATGGGGGGAATGAGAGATGCACAAAGTATTCTCGATCAAATGATTTCCTTTTGCGGAAAAACAATTTCTCAGGCAGATGTGCTAGAAGTGTACGGACTTGCCTCTAAGGAAAGAATACAAATTCTTGCTCAATATGTGATTGATGGAGATTACAACTCGATCATTCAATACACCGATTCGTTTTCGACCGAGGGCTTAGATTTTTATCGTGCTTTGCTCGATCTATCGGATACATTTCGTGAATTATTACTGGACACACTTCGTTCAAAAGGAGAGACAGTCAATTGTTCGGCAGAGCAGTGTGTTCGTATTCTCGATTCCCTGCGTCAGGGCGAGGACTTGGTCCGCATGGGACTCTCGGAAAAAACGAATTTTGAGGTTACTCTTTTCCGTGCGGTTCAGTCGGGT
>CAJQKB010000072.1 GCA_905478775.1 uncultured Opitutales bacterium
TTGCTTCGGGTCTTTTTTCATGTCGTACAGTTCCTCACTTCCATCTTTGTATTTTAGGTAAGACCACTTTTCTGTTCTCATTGAAGTGCCCGCTTTTACAAAGGAAAGAGCGGATTTCTTTACTTTCTTCTGGGGGTTTTGGAGGATTGGGACGAGGCTTTTACCCTCTACACTTGAAGGTATTTTGAGTGAACTCAATTCACAGGCGGTGGGGAATAGATCAACCAATTCTACTATGGATCGAGTTTTGCCGGGCCGGTTTCCCGGAGACTTTATAATTAAGGGCACGCGGGTCACTTCTTCCCGCAGATTATTTTTTTGCCAAAAGTGATGTTCTCCGAGGAGGTATCCATGGTCACTTGTAAAAAAGACGGCAGTTTCTTTGTCCAATCCAAGTTCCTTTAATGCGTTGAGTATCCGACCGACTTGCTCATCCATAAAAGTCACGGTGGCGAGGTAAGCGGACCACATTCTTTTTTGATTATCAGGGAACTGGTTGATTCCAAATTGAAGAGAGTTTGAGTTTGAGATAGCCGCTTTGGGCATGTCTTTCCAGTCATCTTTGGGGACATAGGGAAGTACCATGTCGGCGTATGGGTAGGGTTTGAAATATTGCTCGGGTGCGACACTGGGGTAATGTGGGCGAACCAAACCGGTCGCGAGGAAGAAAGGCTTTTTTTCCTCTTTTAAGTGTTTTAATAATTCAATCGATTGGGTGGCCGCTTTCCAGTCCGGTTGGTCCGAGCCGTCTCCGATATAGTCAACCGTTACAAACATACGGTAGGGCATTTGAGTGGACTGCCTTCCCTTGAGCTCGGTGGTGAATTTATTAAGGTTTAGGCAGGCGTAATTTCCCGGCGTGTGTGCTTCTGTTCCAGACATATTATATTTGGCAGACCAGCACTCCGGTATGTCTTGTCCGTCGGTACCGGCAATAATGTCGCCGGGCACCCGCATGTGAAAAATTTTACCGACCCGGGTGCTGGAAAATCCGTTCTTTTGAAAATGTTCGCCCCAGGTAATTTCTTTTTTTCCCACATATCGGCCACGCATAAAACTGGCCCGGGAGGGTGCACACGAAGTACCCTGACAGTAGGCATTCTGAAAAAGAGTTCCTTCTTCAGCCAGTCTGTCAAGATGGGGAGTACGAGCAATTTTATTTCCGTAACAACCCAGAGCATCCGCTTTCAGGTCATCAGAAACAATCAGGAGAATGTTTCTGATTTTCGCATTCGCTTCCCAAATCGTTAATGACCAAAGGAGCAAAGCGAATAAAGCTCTCATTTCGATTTCAGGTAATTGAGGCTTTTCCGAATACTTTTCAATGGTGCAGGGGATTGGTCCTGTTCCACATGACAATGTATTACCCCACTTTGTTGGGCAACTTTCATAATTGGTTCCATCTTGATCATTCCGTCTCCAATCTCATCAAAAGTATCGGGAGACACCTTCCCGAAATGGGGGAGCTTTGTATTCTTTTTGAGATCTTTTAAGTGGAGTTGTGACACCCGACCTTTCAGTTTTTTGATCATTGTGACCGGATCGACACCTCCCAGCTTTACCCAAAAAACATCCAATTCAAAAGCCATTTTCGTAGAAAAGTTTTCGATGAATACATCATAGCCAGTTTTACCACCTTCCATGGGTTTAAATTCAAAGGCATGATTATGGTAGGCAAGTTGGATTTTGGCATCGGCTGCCTTTTCGGCTGCCTGATTGAGGAGTTCAGCCACTTTCTTATACCCGTCAATATTTCCCCGGTCGGTTTCGGCAAGGTAGGGCACAACTAAATGAGAAAGTTCGAGTTCATTGGCAAGTTCGAGAATCTTCTCGAACGAAGGAACTCCTTTTCTTTTTGGGTGGAGAACCGCGTTCCAATCAAAGTGGGACGAATGAACCTGCATTCCATTTTCTCTCGCCCTCTTGATCATTGTAACCGCCTGGGGAGAAGGAAACCCATAAGGTTCGACTTGCTTGTATCCCGCTTTGGCCACTTCTTTGATTGTGCCGGCAAGATCGACTGAGATTGGCTTACGAAGAGTGTAGAGCTGAATGCCGATCTGGTTAAGAAAAGGAAGATTTTGAGTTCTTGCGAATAAGGGGAGCGAAAGTAGTGCTCCGCCCGAATTTATTAGGAAATTTCGTCTTTTCATAAATTATTTCCTGAGGGGATTAATCAATAAAGGCAAGAAATCATTCGATCGCTTTTTCTTTTTTTGAATCGGAGTCCACAGATTTGGAAGGAAATAAGGTGAGTCTTATTTTTTGAACGATTGAGGAAATAAATAGTCCGAGATGTAGGCAGGTTGGAAGGGCTGCAGATATTCCCATTATTAGACCAAAGTAAATATTTTTAGCATTTTCTTGACCGGTCGGGTCTTGAATTGCTTGCATAGCCCGAGAGGTGTATTTATTTCCTCTTTCGGATAGCTGTTCAGGCACGGATTCCCATAAACTGATGAGCCAACCACCAAAACTAAAGACAAATAAGACCCAGAGAGTGGCAAGAATTGCAATCACGAGGTCAAGAGAAAGGTGAAACACATATTCGGATGTTTTGGTTGATGCGAGTGCCCGTTTAATAATCCAAATCGTTACAAAAAAGGAAAGGCTGTCAAAAAGTGCCCCCAATAAACCAACAGGAAGTTGAAGCTTAATATAATGAGAGGCTTCATGTGTCTGCATATAAAAGGGAAAAGCGGTGTATATCGCCCACCAATAACAGGCAATATTCAGAGCGACAAAAAATAAGAAGAGAAGAGGAAAGAATATCTTGATTGAGCCCCGCTTCCGTTCATAAATATCCAGAACGATGTGAAGAGAGTCTCTCCATGTGGCAATGATTTGCTGCATCTCTACCTCATTGATTTAGAGGGGTTACAGACTGATATGTCTTTCTTCCTCTACCGATTGCTCGCAGGCTTCAATCATTTTCATACAGGTTAACGCGTCTTCCAAACTGGAGAGTGGTTTCTCCCCTTTACCAATAACCTGTTCCAGGAAATGCGTCCCCATCGCACGGATGGTGTAGGGATAGGCAGAGTAGGTTTGAGAATGAACTGTTGCGGGTGTGTTTTCAACCCAGTCTCGATAGCTATAGCGACTGGCTCCTTTAGTTCCAATTACCTTAATCATGAAAGTCCATGGATCCCCTGCATGGTCATCAGAGGCAAAACTTGCACATAAATGAGAAAGAGAATTATTTTTCATTTTCATGGTTACCATGGCGATATTTTCTTGCGGTACAGAACCATCGTTCACCGTAGCTTTCATACAGGAAATTTTTTCGGGAGCTCCTACCAAATAAAGTGTACAATAGGCATGATGAGTAAGAATTTGTCTAATTACTCCGGGATATCGACTGGCCACTTTTTCCGGGTGGTGAATGTTGTAGAGAACATAGAGCGAGACGAGATCACCAATCTTTCCACTTTCGATCAAATCCTTTGCCCGAGTCACAGAGGGTTCATAAATATAATTATGAACTGGCGCCACCTGTACTCCTTTAGCTTGTGCGGCTTGTTCTAAATCCTGGATTTCCTCAATTGTGGTCGCAGTTGGCTTTTCAATTAAGACATGCTTTCCCGCATCAATTGCCATACGTGCATATTGATGGTGGGTTTCCATATTGGTAAGGACATAGACCACATCGACGGATTGAATCAACGCTTCGACTGAATCAAAAACTTTGCATTTAAAAAGCTTACTTTTTTCCTCTGCTTTTTCTCGGGTTCGGTTCCAAATACCGGTGAGTTGAGCATTTGGAGAGGATTGTACTCCTTCTGCATGTAGTAATGAAATATCTCCTGCTCCAATAAATCCAACTTTTATCATTCTTTTATTCATTTCTTTTTTTGATGTGAATGACAAGTTTAACTGATTGTTTTTCTTTTGAGCTTTTAACTTTTCTGGAACTTGGCATCTTGTAGTCGGGTGATTAATAATATTATCAAATTTTTCCAAAATCGGTTCTCAGTTTCTCGTGCATTACTGTTAGTTGTTCTCTTCGCGGTAGTTTTATTAGCGGGTATTTGGTATAGTTTACCCACTTTGGTCGAATGGGGGGTTGAAAAGCTAGCCAAAGAGGGTGGTAGCCCGAATTTTGCCATGGAGGTCTCTGAATTAGACCCATGGAAGACTAGAATTGTAGATTTATCTCTTGGGAGTGAAGGAGATTCGATCGCAGTTGAACAAATAGATATTCTTTACGATCCAAGTAAACTTGCACTGGGTGAAATTAACGCATTTTCTATTACCGGACTTTCCTTCGAGTCAAATCTCGATTTTGATGATTCCAGTGAAGAGGTGGATACTGAAAAATCATGGGGTGAAATTTATAATTTTGTAAATGAAGTTTTAATAAATCCCCCGCTTTCCTACCTCAGAATAAGGGACTCTGATTTTTCTATTTTCGATCAAAATGAATCGATTGAATTCTTATTTTGGTCATCAACGGACTTTTTGGAAAACCTGATTCACCTCACTGTTGATTTAACAATGAATCAATCTTCTTTATTGGGAGAAATTAATATTAGCAGGGAAGAGAATGCTACTTTTATATCCACCGCATTCGATGTGAAGGATGTGGGAGTTTTGTTTGATGATATTGTCTCGTATTCAAGAATTAAGGAACTAATACCAAATGAACTTGGGGTGTCGGCGGGCAAGTTGGCAATCGACGGCTTAGCCCGAATTATTCCAACTGGTCCAGAGGATTTATTTGTTGAATGTAATGGGTCTGGCTTTTTGTTGGAATGGGAGGAGCACAATTTTTCGATTCCCCAATTTATGGTTTTTTTAACTCCTGAAAATGAACATAATTGGACTTCCAATTCCTATGCGAATGTTCGTTATGAAAATAACTTGGTCGCCGATGGCATAAATTTATCCGTTGCCCAGGAAGAAGAGCGAATTGAATTGAGGGGAGGCATTAGTTATTTGAAAACAGACAATCTTTTTCCACCGTTAGAAATTTTTGGTTTACGATTTCCAAATCTACAGTTTCAAACCCAGGACTTGGAAAATCTTGCCTATGAGAAGGAACGAACAATCGCATTTAATGAGTTCTCTTATGAGAATCAATTCTTACGATTATACAACGGAACCCTCTCTTTCCTTTTATCCCGGGATCGGAATTTAAACCTAAGAATTTTTCCCCTTGATGGTGCGTTGTTAGATTTGGGAATTTCTTTTGTTCAGTTTTCCTATTTTGGAAGAGTTAATTTAGATGATTTCCCAAAAGTTGACTCACCCCAGGTTCTTCTCGGTGAACGGGTAATTTCCGGAGATGAAGTATTGCTCGAAAAACTAGCTTTAACCTTTCGCGTTCAAGATTTAACCCATTTTGTTATTAATTTACTTTCTTTTAAAATGTCAGGAAACGAATTTGAATTTAATCCTGCAAATATGATTGTTGGAATTTCTGATACGAACGCTCAAAAAATAAATATAAAATTTGATAAAACTAGTTTATCCATACCTAATCAAAATGTAACTCTTACTGGTTTAGACGGGTCGATTGAATTCAATTCATTGGACCCTTTGGAAACTAATGGTACTCAAACGATTTGGTTTGAAACATTACAGGCTGGGGGAGTTGAGCTCAAAGATGGAAATTTTAGTTTCGAAATTCTTCCTGATGGTACCTTTTTAGTAAGTGAAGGAAATGCTTTGCTTTATGACGGTATCATCGGATTAATGGAGAGTAGTTTTAATATGTATGGCGACCAAATGACGATTAATACCTCTGTAATTAAAATGGATGGACAGAAAATAGTTAATTTGATCGAAGGCTTAGATGTGGAAGTAAACGGAACTTTCTCTGGGCGTATTCCTTTTTCTAATCAGGATGGAAAGTGGGACTTTGAGGGTGGTTATTTACAATTGGACTCGAGTACAAATGCAAAATTAAAGTATAAATCAAACGGATTTTTAACCAATGGAATTCAGGAAGGTTCACAGGAGTACAAGCGTATGAAGATGACAGAATTGGCTTTAGAAAACCTAAAACTGGACTTTCTTAGAATATCTTTTGAAGTGGAGGGAGATGAAAGGAAAATCCTAGGTAACATTCGTGGGAAATCTACAATTAAAAAAAATACTGAAGTCTCTTTAGATTATCGCCCTAAAATTATTGCTGGATTAGCTGAAATAATGCATAAATTAGATCTTAAAAAATTAGGTCTGTAATTTAATATACTGTGGGAATTAACTTATCAGTTGCAGGGAATCCGAGATATTAAT
The DNA here is from genome assembly GCA_905478775.1 of uncultured Opitutales bacterium. Taxonomy (GTDB): domain Bacteria; phylum Verrucomicrobiota; class Verrucomicrobiia; order Opitutales; family Seribacteraceae; genus Seribacter; species Seribacter sulfatis. The sequence continues at coordinate 6,244 of CAJQKB010000072.1, forward strand.
AAGTTATGGTCATGAATCAGGTCTTTCTATTTCTCTTTCCTTTAATTGTTTTGTTATCATTTGGTTGTACGGTTATGAAAACCGAACACCACATCACACTAGATCATAATATATCTATTAAAATTGAGAAGGAAGTAAATGACTTCCTTGACGACTTATATGGCGATGAACCGGAATCCAACTAAATAATCCTACCAATCCAACTGATATGAAATTTCAATCCTTTCTTTCTTTCTTTCTTTTTTCCGTTTTGCTGGCAACATTTGCAAGTGCTGATTCCAGTCTTACTTCGCGAATGAAAGCACGTTTGCCCGATGTTCTCACCGCCAAAAATAGTGGAGCGATTGGAGAGGGTTTAAATGGTTTATTGTCGACCCGAGATAAAGCGACAGACAGCGATAAAAAATTAGTGGCAGATGAAAACAAAGACCGATTAATTATCTTCCAAATGCTTGCCAAAAAAACCGGGGGTGAACCAAGCGATGTTGCCAAGAAATTTGCTAAAGGAATTGCGGCAAAGGCAAAAAAAGGTCATTGGTTTAAAAATTCTTCGGGAAGTTGGGTTTCCAAGTAAAGTTTTTTTTAATTTTGGGTTGGGGTTGCTCCTTCCTGCTCCTCTTTTCTTGCCGCGGTAATTTAGACGGGCAGAATCATTTTCCTGTTAGCCATGATTCTTCTGAAAATACGGTTCAGATTCTAGACGAGGAACTGGCTCAAACAAAAGATTCATTGGTATCTCTTGCCTTAGAATTGGAATGGTTAATTCTAAGGAAAGAAATTGTTTTGGCAAAAACTCGCTCTAATCAATCTCGAGAGTCCTCATTAAAATTAGAACGCGAGTTTTCAAATTTTAAAGCGTTAGATAAACGTTTTCCTTCTCCCCAAGGTTTTATTTTGGAAAAGAAAAAAAGGGAATGGGAAGCACGCTTGCAAGTAAAAAAAGAGGAGACTAAACGGTTGGAAGCAATAGTTCGCTTACTCAATCGAGATATGGTTGAGTTGGTTGATAAGCTTAGTCACAAAGGTTTTCGTTATCAACTGCCTGGGATCACTTCAGAGCAATCAAGATTACAGATCGCTGAATGAAGAACATTGCAACTCATTCTATATGCAAACAATATAAAAATTATGGAAGTTATCCTTGAGCGAATATTGAACCATCCCTTACTCAGCTTTGCGTTGGCCTTGTTGTGTATTCTGCTTCTTTTTGCGGTACTTAAAGGACTTATTAAGCTCATTATAATAGTACTGGTATTGGGGGCCCTTTATTTTGGGTACATTTCTTTTCTTCAAGACGATTTTCCACTGCCTGAAATTGACGAGGATTTAATCGAACAATGGGATGAATGGACCGAGCCTTTCCGTTCCCTTGACTTTAACGATACTTTTTCTGATTTGAATAAGACGATAAAAGGATTTACTGAATCGCCTTCAGAAGAGTGAGCAGATTTAAGTGTAAATGAAATTACCTTGGCCCTTGTATTTGGCTTGGAAGCAACTTTTTCCGACTCAAAAAAAAGTATCTTTCTTTTCTCTTTTGGCAGTTGTGGGGGTCGCATTGGGTGTCAATGTCATGATCGTTGTGATCGCCTTCATGCAGGGATTTCAAGATAAGTTCAGGAATGATATAATTAATGCCCAGGGGCACGGTCGAGTGGTACCTCTTCAGTCTTCTTTTGACTGGAGAGAGATGCATCAAAAAATAGAAGATTATTCTTTTATCGACCAGGCAATGCCTTACCTGCAAGGGCAAATTCTTTTACAAAAGGGCAAGTATAACTCAATCCCATTCGCGATGGGTATTGAGCCTACTGCCGAGACTCCGGTCTTCGATATTGATTCGTTTCTCGAAGGGGGAACGATTCGCATGAATTCTCATGACTCGGAAGACATTACCCCGGTACCCACGATTGAGAGTTTGGAGGATGAGGTTGTCTTTATCAGTACCCAGGTGGCAAATCGATTAGGAGTACGACCGGCAACCGCGATTCGCTTTCATGACTCAAATCAATCCACCAGTTCAATTGCCAGTCAAATCACGATTTCTCGCCTTGATCCATTTGTGGAGTCCGGGGAATGGGAGGTGTTATTTACCAGCGATCAAAATTTTACAGTTAAGGAACTTAGCAGTGGTGTGGAATACAACGCAACACTCGCCAACGGTTTAATTGACCGAGGCTTTGGCATTCCTGTTTTCGAGGCATTAATTAACTCCGAGCCTTTTAAAGAGGGTGACCTTTTTCAATTCCATGTCTTTAAAGCTTCTATTATTGAAGTTTATTCTCCCTCCATGATTGAGACGGCAAAGGCGGATGAGATGGTTCCTCCTCGAGAGGTTCGAGTTGGAGGAATATTTGAAGTTCCCTGGCAGGGATTTCATACCGAGGCCCTTATTAGTACGATGAGGTTAATGCAAGACTTGCGAGTGGAGGAGGACCGAATCGATGGATTTTATATTAAGGCGGTTGATTCAGTAGCAAAGCGCGAAAACCGATTGGGTGAGTCCTGTTCTGAGTTACAGAATTCTCTTGGAGAGGGGTGGAGAGTGATTCCCTGGTTTGTAGAAAATGCCTGGTTTTTTGATTTGTTGAAATTCGAAGAATATTTAATGACTTTGATCATGGTGCCCATTGGCTTGGTTGCCGCGTTTGCAATCGCAATTGCCTTAATGACATCGGTGTTAAGAAAAACCCGGGAAATAGGATTATTAGTTGCAATGGGAGGGAGTCGAATTTCTGTCGGAACGGTATTTTGTCTGCAGGGTTTTATTATTGGTTTACTTGGCTCAGTGCTTGGATGTGGATTTGCATTATTATTCATGTATTTTCGTGATGAATTAATGACTTTTATTGTACATCACATTGCCGGTGAAGAGGGGCAGGCTGGAGTATCTCAGTTTTATGATTTTTATAGCTTACAAATTTATTATCCCTGGGAATCGCCAGAAAGCTTAAATACGTTCCTTACCTTTGCTTTTTTTGCCATCTTAATTTCCACATTTGCCGGCCTATTACCCGCTTGGCGTGCCACTCGATTAAACCCTGCTGACGCATTACGAAGTGAATAATATAAACGACCCGGTTTTACAGGTAAAAGGATTATCTAAGAGTTTTCTATTTGAGGATCAAAAAATTGATGTGTTGCACGATATTGAATTAAGTATTTTGGAGGGAATGTCATTAAGTATTCGCGGAGACTCTGGCTGTGGAAAAACAACATTACTAAACTTGGTAGCAAGATTAGAAATGGGGGATTGTGGAGAAATTTTTTGGGGACAGCATAAGATGAGTGCAAGTGCGTCCTGCAATTCCAAGGAAGCATCTCTTCGGTCCACTTTTTTGGGCGTTGTGTATCAATCGTATTATTTAATTCCAGAACTAGATGTTTTGGAGAATGTACTGATTGCAGGAAAACTCTCTGGTTCATACGGTCCTGGAGTTCGAGACCGTGCTCGTGCACTTTTGTCTAAAATGGGAGTGGGAAATAAAGAAAAACAAATTCCAACCAAACTATCGGGTGGAGAGAGACAGCGAGTGGCCATAGCACGTGCCTTGATTAATCAACCCAAACTAATCCTTGCTGATGAACCAACTGGAAACTTAGACGAACGGACTGGTGGAGAGGTTATGGATTTATTATTGATGAGCTGTGAGGAGGAAAACGCGGCCTTGATCTTAGTGACTCATAACCCAAGCTTTGCCAAGGCGACGAATGACTCCATATTTTTAAAGAAGGGGAAACTAGCAACCGAATAAAAAACAATTACTATGGGAACAAAAGAGGGTGAAAAGATAAGGTGTGGAGTGGCAGGAGTTGGTTATTTGGGACAACATCATGCGAGAATTTATAATTCTCTTGATTCCTGCCAACTTGCGGGAGTTTATGATCCAGACCCAAGTGCGAGGAGTGCGGTAAGCAACGCGGAGGATTGTGAAGAATTTATTGACCTCAAAACGCTGGGTGAATCCTGTGATGTTGTCAGTGTTGTTTCACCCACGGATCGACATGCTGAAGTTGCGATTCCCTTAATGGAAGCGGGGTGTCATGTATTAATTGAAAAACCGTTATGCGTTTCCTTAACGGAGGCCGAGGAAATTCTTACTGTTGCCCAACAAAATAAAGCAATTGTTCAGGTCGGACATATTGAACATTATAATCCAGTGATGACTTTTTTGGAGGAGGCAGTTGATCAACCGAAGTACCTTACTGTTGAAAGGCTCGCTCCCTTTCAACCACGTGGCACTGAAGTGGGAGTAGTGTTAGACCTAATGATACATGATATAGGAATTGCGATGTCACTTGTTGGCTCAGCTATTTCAAAGGTAGATGCGATCGGAGTAAAAGTACTTTCACCCACCGAGGATATCGCAAATGCCCGAATTGTTTTTGAAAACGGATGCGTTGCCAATTTGAGTGCAAGTAGGGTAAGTGAGAAAAAGGCTCGCGAGATCAGGGTCTTTCAAAATAGTGGTTATTTATCCTTGGATTTTATGAATCAAAAGGGCCATCTGATTACAAAAGAAGGGATTGCTTTGAATAAGAAGGATGTACCCGTGGAGAAAGGGGAACCACTCGCTCTTGAACTTGAGTCTTTTATACAATGTGTGCAAGGCGCATTGACTCCGAAGACTGATGCTACATTTGGCAAAACGGCCCTTGAAATCGCGCTGTTAATTACCAAGCAAATAAACATCTCCCTGTGACTTGATTAGAAATCTACAATTCAATTCTCCTCCCGACGGTACGGTCGATCTACTCGTAATTGCGGGGGAAGCTTCCGGGGATGAGCACAGTGCGTTGCTTGTTTCAGGGTTACTCAAAAAGTTTTCCAATTTCCAAATCTCTGCCATTGGGGGTAAGAGGGTAGAGAAAGAAGGGGCCCATCTTGTTTACCCCTTGGTAGAGCATGCAGTAGTCGGGGTGGTGGAGGTATTAAAAAATTACAGCACTTTTAAGCAAATTTTTAAAAATACTATAGAATGGATTATAAAGTATAAACCCAAGACAATTCTACTTGTCGATTATCCAGGATTTAATCTTCGACTTGCCCGTGAACTTAAAAAACTCGGAGTTTCAGTAAAAGGGGGAGGCACGGTAAAGGTTTTACAGTATATCAGTCCACAACTTTGGGCTTGGAAGGCAAAGCGCCGTTTTGAAATGGAAAAGATCTTGGATGGCTTAGGAGTTATTTTTCCTTTTGAAGTGGATTGTTATAAAGATACCAGTTTGCCCGTTGCGTTCGTTGGACACCCATTTGCACAGTCCGAGTATAAGTGTCCTATCAGTTATGCCCCGGAAGGCCCGCTACTTCTTTTACCGGGTAGTCGAGTACAACCAGTTCAGAGAATCTTACCCGTTTTCTTGGATACCTTGGATCCTTTATTCATTGATTTCCCGAATTTACAAGTTTCTATTCCCGTACCTAATTCACAAATTCGAACAGTGGTGGAGTCTCTATTATCTTCCCGGGCTACAATTAAGGATAGAATTAATGTAGTGGAATCGGACCTGAAAATGGAAGCGAGAGCTGCGTTAATGAGTTCAGGTACAATGTCTCTTTCTTGTGCAATTGCAGGGGTGCCTGGCGTAATTGCATATCGGGCACACCCCCTTACTTATTTGCTGGGAAGATTTCTTGTTACGATTCCATTTTTAGGAATGGCAAATATTTTAATTCCCGAAGCTCCCCCTTATCCTGAATTCCTCCAGGGGCGGGCAAATCGAAAAAATTTATACCAAACAATTCTGAAAGTACTTCAGAATGAAGATTCAAAAGAGAATTCTCAATTCGTGGCAAAAAAATTATTGAAACGCTTGCAAGTTCCCGATGAACAAGGAGTAGTTGAATGGTTGAGTCAGGAAATTTCTCTTGTCTGAGTCATTTGTTCCCATAATTTTACCGCTCTTCTCGCGAGAGCACCCTTACAGCGATCAACTTCAGAAATTCTTGATTTCAGGTTCTCATTCGCAATGGTCGATACATCGTCCATGTTGTAAAGAAATACATTTTCTATCTGAGACACTTTTTCTTCGATGTTGCGAGGAACGGAAGCATCAATAAGAAAAAGTGGTTGGGAAGGTCTTTTCTTCATAGACTTTTTAATATCTCCGTAATCAACTAAAGATTTTCCACTTGCGGTAGAAGTTAAGATAACATCAAAAAGGTGCATCGATTCTTTAAACTGTTCAAATGAAAGTGCGAATCCACCAAATTTCTCTGCTAATTCAGCTGGTTTATTACGGCAGAGCGGGCACCAGTCAAACGTACGTCCAGTAACAGTGATCGCTTGTGACCCCCTTGATTTAAAGGCCTCAATTGTACTCTCCGCTACTTCACCAGCACCCACCACCAGTAATCTACAATTGGATACTTTTCCAAAAATTCGCCGTGCGAGTTCGCATAACACATTTCCCAAATTTACCTGTCCGCGGGAAATACCGGTATTGGTACGAGCCCATTTGGCTGCTTGAAATCCTTTTTGAAAAAGTCGATTTAACATTTTCCCTGCCGCTTTTCTTTGACACGCATCTTCATAGGCCTTCTTTACTTGTCCCAGTATTTCGGTTTCTCCGACCATTTGGGAATCGATTCCTGAAGTTACTTTGAATAAATGATCAACGACTTCATGATCGTTGCGTTGGTAAGAATGTTGACTTAAAAAATCTGGATCTAATTTCCGAAAATTACTGAGATATTTTCCAAGAGAGTCAAAGGAGAAACTTTTTTGAGCCGCACCATAAATTTCAGTGCGGTTGCAAGTATTTAAAAGAAGGTATTCATCTAAGCCTTCGATTTTACCAAGGCCATTATAGAATTCATCAATTGAGTCAGGCGGTAAACTGATTCGCTCACGAGCTGCCAAATCTGCAACCTGGTGAGAACTACCCAGTAAAAAAAGAGATTGATTGATTTCCTGATTCACGAGCTTAATTCCGAAGACTTAACAGGGATAATTTCTTGTTTTGCATCCTCTCGGTTTTTCGAGTTTACCAATGCAAGACTTCCGATTGCCAACAAGAAAAGAATGATCGAGATTTTGGCAAATTTTGAACCATAGATTCGACTCGTTAGATGGAGAAAAAAAACAACGCTATATCCCAGCCAAAGTAATATTGTAACCGCTAGCTTGATTGAGGAAACGAATTCAGGATGCCGAGTCCAATGCATTCCCCCGACCAATATCGAGATGGTCAGAAAAATAACTCCAACTGAGAGCAGTCTCCAACAGGCAACCTCCAGGTCATTAATGGGGGGAAGAAAGGATCCTAGTTTATCGAATTTCCGGGAGAGGAGTGCTTTTCTTTGTATTAAATACATCCCACTTACAATTGCTAAAAGTGAAAAGACACCATAGCTAAAAATGGCAATGGATGCATGTAATTCGATCCATGGATTAGAAAATAATTTCTGATAATCGGGTGCCAGCCAATACATTGGGTCCGTATTGGGCAAGATGAGTGTGAGCCAACCAGCACCAAATGAAAGTCCTGCACAAAATGAACCCAACAGGTCAAGTCTCCACAATAAGCGAAGAATAAGAAAGGTGAGTATTAATGACCAAAGAATGAATTGAATTCGTTCTAATGTATTTCCTAATGGACATCCATGAATTTCCAAACCCCTTAGGTAAAGGGCACGAGTATGTAATAAAAAACCTATTATTATACCTGCTAAGGGTGCTTCATTAAGGGGCGACCAATTCAGTCGAAAGGTTTTAAGGAATCCGAGTAAGAATGCAGATCCGTATAACCCTCCAGCGATCCACATTAAATCTCGGGCATCATTGAAGTTCATAACCAATGTTGAATAGAATCAATTAGAAGGACAGGGCAAATAAGATATACTGAAATCCAATGATAGAGAAATGAACTGGTTAAGCAGTCTGGTGAACGGGTTTGGATCCAAAAAATTGTCTCATCGCAGAACAGTCTTTTCCTTCACAATTCACACAACAGGGACGGATAGAAGAATTATACTTTTCCTCCATGTGCTTGATAACTAAACGAACACACAGGTCAATAAATTTTTCTTCCAAATTGAAGCAGTCGACACGAGCAAAATGATCTACCACTTCTTCTGCATAACCACGAAATTCAATATCAATTTCATCCAGGGTTTCAATGTGATCAGTGGTGAAGGCGATGGGCACCATAAGAATTGCCTTTTGTGTAGTTTCTGCGATCACGGTCGGAGTTCCGGGAGTTAGCCATTTGGTGCGCTGTGGACCCACTTTACTTTGCCATGCTAACGCACCCTCATGTTTCAAGCCTTCTTTCTTAAGCACCTTTTCTATGTTTTCGTATGAACCTGTGATCTCCTCATTGTATTTATCCCCTTTTTCAAGACAGTAGGATTCTGGAAGGCTATGGGCGGAATAAATAATTCTTATTTCTTCATCTTGTAAGCCGTGAGCCTTTTTCATTTCCTCGAATTTTCTTTTGATGAGAAATGCCCAAAGCTCAGTATAATCCTCACGGTCCCACCATTGATCGATAACCGAAATTTTACCGTTATGCTTGCCAGCTTTATTCTTGTCCAACCACCGGTATGCATCGCAAAGTGAGGAACCGCTAGTTGAACAGCTGTGCTGAGGGTATTGTGAAAAAAGGACAATACGTTCTGCATTTTCGAAGTTCTTGATCATCTCTCCTGTTCGGGGTGAGGAGTAGCGAAACCCGGAAACACAAGCATGGGGAGCAGATTCTGGATGTACTTCGTCCAGTTTTTTTGAAATCTGTTCTGCCTGTTTCTCCATCAACTTTAAAGTTGGTGAGTATTGACCAATTTCAGCATATCGTTCCTGGATTTTAGGAGTCCTTCGCCAGGCAATAAAGTTTCCTAGGATTTTTTGAAAGGGAAGTTTAAGTAACTCACGATCTTGAAATAGTTCCTTGAGGTAGGGGTGAACTTCATCCTTGTTTTGAGGGCCTCCCATATTGAGGAGAATCACCGCGGTTTTAACTGGTACAGTAGAATCGTTGGCAGACATATAATTTAAATAGTGGTGTGAAATACAGTATGTTTAAAATGTAAGTAAATTAGTAAAGCTTATCGAGGCAATCTTTCCAAGAAAAAGGAGAGAGTTTACGAAAATTCAAATTCACATGCATCCAAGCAGTTGGGTAATGAAACACCGGTGAGGAAGGAACCTGAAAATCGCAGACCTGGATTGAGTGAACTCAGTTTCTCGGCAGCCCGTTTTCTTTCTTTCATTTGCCTGTCCGGGAGAGGAATTGCATTAGGCCATCTTTTAACCTCCATAAAAGTGGGTTTCCCTCGAATGCCTAGCAATTGTGATAACTCGTTTTGAACTAAATCTGAAATTGAGGAAGTTGGCAAATTGGCGAGTGCAGGGTTACGTTCCCCTCCGACAAAAGTAGTTAATAGCACTTCACCATCAGGGGCTCGACCTGGAAAGAGGGTACTCGAGAAAAGGGTTCCGAGAATTTTCAGGTTTTCTACCTCGGGTACAAGAAAGCCGAAGCCATCGAGAGGGTGGGAGACATCCTCTTTTTTAAAACCAAGATAAACGAGTGACAATGGATAGTGTTGAGCATCAGCAAGAGTTGAAATGTCATCCCAACCCTGCACCTCGCTCCAATCGATAGAATGAATTTTATGGGATGGAATGGTTGATATTACTTCGTCAAAAACTTCATACCTTTCTTCGTTCTCGTGATTTTTGAATGTTACGATCCATTGATTATCTTGAGGAGAAATTTTTTGAACAGAATGTTCTAGAAAGATCTGATCATGGAGGGACTGGCTTAGTTTGTTAATCAGTTCTTCCATTCCATTTGGGAATGAGACCAATCGTGCTTTGTCTAGGCTTGGACTCGCTTTACTTTTTTTGACCTGTCGAAATCCCCAAAAGAGGGAGCGGTACTTTTTTTCGATTTCTCCTAATTTTGGAAACGCCTGTTTTAAATTTAAACTTTCTGGATTAGAGGCATAAATACCGGCGAGGAATGGATTAGCGGCATAATCAAGTGCCTCCTTCCCCAATCTTCTTTCTATGAATGAAGCGACACTTTCATCATCCGGTTGCTTGGACCGGGCAATAAAGGGTTCGGCAAGCATCCTTAACTTTCCTGGAAAAGAAAGAAATGGACTGCTAAAAAATGAAGATAGACTGTGTGGGAGGGAGATTACCTTACCATTACGAATTATCATTCGTTTATTGGCGATTGGATTCGCGTCAATACACTCATCCCATGCTCCGCAATTTTCTAATAATTCCCGGGTTTTCTTTAATCTAATATTAAGGGTATTAGCACTGTAATCCAAAAGGAACCCCTTACTCTTTTTGGATTGAATTACTCCACCCAATCGATTTTCAGACTCTAGTAATTGAATAAGATGCCCCTGTTTTTTTTTCTCGAGTGCAATGGATAGGCCAGAGATTCCTCCCCCGATGATACAAATTCTTTTCATAAAATAGGAAGTTTTTATTCTAGTTCTTTGCTTTGAGCTTGGCAATGTTTAGAAAGATCATTCTTTAAGATTGTATGGACGAGATTATTAATAGTTTAACTATAATCACAAAACCCAAGGATGCTCCCAAGGGTAGTTTGGCGAAGGCTTTAAAGAAACTAGATGAGATTGTTGAGGATCCGTCATTCGATCTACATCCTCGGTTGAAACATTTTTTACAGAATCGCAGTTACGAAAAAGCTTTGATTTGGCTCGATAATGGAGTCCCCGAAAAAGGGACTTGCGGAGAATGAGTAAGAGCACGAGACAGAAGAAGAAAATTGCGACCACATCTCAAGAATCAGATTTGGAGAATTCCCCTTTTTCGATTCTAGATGCAAAAGGTTTACCTGATGTTCCTTTACCCCAATCCACTTCTCCAAGAGTTTTGGGTAAGCCTAAATCAAAATTAGGTCAGGGGGAAAGATTAGAAATACGAAGAGAAAAGAGCGGGCGTGGTGGTAAGACTGTTACTACAGTTTTGGGCTTTCCGACCTATCTTGGTGAAGCGAAGAAATCTAAGATGTTAAAGACCTTGAAGACGAGCCTTGGTACCGGAGGTACTTGGAACGGTAAAGTAATGGAACTTCAGGGTGATCGAAGGGATGAAGTATTCCAATGGTTTATGGAATCTGGATTCACCCCGGTGCTTGCCGGTGGCTAGACGTGGTAATGCCTCTAATTAACTGACAGTTTGTTTCTCACCTTCTTGAGAAACAGTGTCGCTAGATTCAGATTTCTTGTCGTCCGTTTTTTTGAAGTCATGATCCTCGATAGGTTCTTGGTTCATCACTTCACTAATATCCTGTTCCCAATCATTTTTAGCCTTACGGAATTCAGTTACTCCTTTGCCCAATGAACGGAATAGCTCGGGTACTTTTTTGGCTCCGAACAACAGGAGTATGATAAGAAAAATGAGAATAATTTCTCCGCCACCGAAGTTTCCGATGAAGGCAAGTGTTTGAATTGGAGAGTTGATCATGATAATAAGATATGTTTAGCCGGTGTGAGAGGCAACTTTTTTGTCTAGAACCTTGAATAGTTTATCGAGGAGGCTTACAGACCCAATTGACGTAATGCCTCAGGTTTAGGTTTGTTAACAGAGCTTTGATCGGCTTCAAAAAAGCCGTGTAGTTGCCTAATCCGAGTGGGGTGTCTCATTTTACGAAGTGCTTTGGCTTCGATTTGACGAATTCGTTCACGAGTTACCTTAAATTGACGACCCACTTCTTCCAATGTACGACTGTAACCATCTTTAAGACCAAATCGGAGAGAGAGTACATTTCTTTCCCGTTCTGTGAGAGAATCTAGAACATCGATTATTTTTTCACGCAAGAGCGAGTAAGCTGTCATGTCGTACGGATTCTCGGCTCCTTTATCCTCAATAAAATCACCAAAATTGGTGTCATCACTATCCCCGACCGGACTTTGCAGTGAGATGGGTTGTTGGGCCATTTTCATTATCCCTTGAACTTTTTCCAAGGGGAGTCCCATCTCAGTGGCGACTTCTTCAGGAGTTGGTTCATGCCCCAATTCCTGAATTAATTGTTTTTGAACCTGCATCACCTTATTCAGGGTTTCAATCATATGAACTGGAATACGGATCGTGCGTGCCTGATCTGCAATTGAACGGGTAATGGCTTGCCTGATCCACCAGGTTGCGTATGTGGAAAACTTATATCCTCTGCGATATTCAAATTTTTCCACTGCTTTCATCAGCCCCATATTTCCCTCTTGGATCAAATCGAGAAAAGAGAGGCCCCGGTTGGTGTATTTTTTCGCAATTGAAATTACAAGCCTAAGATTTGCTTCGACCATCTCCGTTTTGGCACGATGTGCTTGTCTCATGTTCAGACGAAGGTCCTTGATGAGTTGTGCCAATTCCGTGGGTTCCATTTTGAACTCAGTGCGGGCTTGTTTAAGTTCTTCGTTCACCCGATCCATCTTCACCCCTTTACGCTTCACTTTTACCGCATCTTTCTTGGCCAGTTCAACATTGTGCAGGTTGCGAGAAATCGCTTTTAATTCAGGATTAACCTGATTTAAGAAATCTTCAAAGACCTTTAGTTTCAAACAACACTTTTTGAAAATCGGGGCGAGCAGGGCCTCGTAGTTTTTAAAACGAGTAGTGGACCGTTTTCGTTGGGTCTCATTTGCTGCGTTTTCGATACTAATCCAAGCATTATTTATTTTTCGAATGGCATCCTCAAGGGCGATTACCTGTTTTGCTAAGCTTTTAAAATACGATTCTCTACTGTCAATTTTCTTATCGAGTACCACTCGGTCGAATCTTTCCTCGCGGGCAATTAACTTTTTACAAATGTTTAATTGAAAGTTTGCAGTTAAACTGACTGAGTAAATAATTTTGAGGGCCGAACTTTCTGCGGTTTCGATTCTTTTGGAAATATCAACTTCTTCCTCTCTGGAAAGAAGAGGTACTTGTCCCATTTGCTTAAGGTACATTCGGACAGGATCGTCCAGCATGTCGCTTTGGTTGGATCGGGCACTTTCCTCCTCACTTTCTTCTTTTTTCTTTTTGAATTTATCTACTTCATTGGAATCGAGTAGCTTAATTTCAAGGTTATTAAAAATAGAAATAACATTTTGGAGCTCTTCAGGTTGATTCGCAATTTCGGGCAAAGATTGGTCAATGTTTTTATAAGTAAGGTATCCTTGCTCTCTCGAAAGGTGAATAAGTTCTCTAACTTTTTCAGTAACATCATCGTTCAACGCATGAGGTTCAATGTTTTTGTCTAATTTCTTTGCAATTTCTTTGGCCGAGACAGTTAGTTTGGAACTTGATGCCTTCTTTTTCTTTGCCTCTGTGGTAGCTGCCTTTGTTGTCTTTACCTTTTCTACTTTTTGAATTGAAGATTTCTTCTCTTTCTCCACAGGAGATTTCTTTACAGGCGTCTTTTTTGCTGTAACTTTTTTCGTCGCTGCTTTCTTAACAGCAGGTTTGGTAGTGGATTTGGTACTTTTTGTTCTAGGCATGTGAGTATCGGGTGGGCTTGTCAGAGAAAATTAGTTTGGGCGGATGTTTTCGGTTTTTTCGGAGTTCGAGTAGTTCGTGACGAAGTGTGATTAGTGAATCAACTCCGTCTGCTGGTTTATCGAGGTCGTGGAGAATTTTCTTTTCTTTCTGTTTAATTGATCGGATGAAAAGTGCAAGTAGACATTCGTTCGCGTGTTGAAGAAAGGAATTTTCATCAAAAGAAGAGACTTCTTGAAAGTAGTTTTGTTGAAAGACATTTCTTTCAGAATCATCTTCCAGAAATTCTTCCATTCGATTGGCTTCAATGGGACCATCAGCTTTTGTTTCTGCCATGATTTTAGCCAAAATCCGCCCCGCTGGAATTTCGAGGTTAAGCCAAGTTGGATCAAAAATTTGGGCAAGCGGGCTTGCAACTCTATCATCATGCAAAAGACAAAACAATAAATCATCTTCGGCTGTTGTCAAACGTGGAGAGGAGTTTTTTGTGGATATTGTCGCGGATTTAGTGTTATTCCCTTTGTATTTAGGTTTTTTAGAGCGATTAAATTGAATAAATTCTTCATTCATTGTCTGAAAGGAGACCTTTAAATGTCGACTAAGTTCCTTCAGGTAACTATCTCGCATGATCAAAGAATCCACTTCTGATATAGAAGAAAACACTAACTCACTGATCGCTCTAATTTCAGAAGCTTGTGGGTTATTTTTTCCATTTAGTTTGTAACGAACTGCATACTCGATTGAAGATACTCCTTGTTCCAAAATCTTGGTTAAGCCTTCCGGACCTTGCTCAAGGAGAATTTGATCTGGATCTTTTCCTTCCGGTAGTGAAGTAAAACGGGCATCAAGTCCAACCCGCAAGAAGGTGGGAATATAGGAAAATGCGGCTTTTTGTCCTGCTTCATCCCCATCAAGAAGACAAACTACGCCCTTAGGACTAGATTTACGCATCAGCATGGCTTGCGAATCCTTAAACGCAGTGCCTTGCGGTGCCACCACTGTTTTAAACCCTTCGAGCCAACATCGAATTGCATCAAGTTGTCCTTCCACCAGTATGAACTCCTTGCTTTCATCAATTTCTTTGTTGGCAAGATGAAGGTTGAAGAGTAAATCGCCCTTTAAGAAAATGGGAGTTTCTGGGGAATTTACATACTTAGGAGATTTTCGGTCTCCCCAAACCGGTGTAACGGATAGCAGTCTTGCAGTAAATCCGCAAACGCGACCAATCTTTTCCCGTATTGGAATCATTAACCGTCCACAAAACCGTGAGGCAAATTGTCCGGATTGTTTTTTCTCATTAAATAATCCAGATTTACTCAATATGGTGTCGTTAATCCCTTTTTTTTCTAAGTATCGGCTAAGTGCAAATCGGTCCACTGGAGCGTATCCAATTCCAAATTGACTCGCATCTTCGAGGGAAAATTTTCGCTGGGTAATCCAGTAGTCAAGTGCAACCTTACTTTCATCATTTTTGAGATGAAATTGTTCAGCAAACCATGTCATTGCTAATTCCTGCACTTCATAGAGGTCTGATTTAATTGACTTTCGATAAGAGTTTGATTTCCCCGTTGCATTGTCTGCATATCGAATCGGAATGCTAAACCGGTTCGCCAGAAATTCAATGGCCTCAGGAAAAGTTAAGTTTTCCACTTTTTGAACAAAGGAGAGTGCATCTCCTTTTTCCCCCGAGCTAAAGCAATGAAAGAAGCCTTTGATAGAATCAACGTAAAAAGAAGGAGTTTTTTCTTGGTTGAATGGGCTTAATCCAACCCATTTTGCCCCGCTTTTTTTTAACTGAACATAGGGACTGATCAAATCATACAAATCGACTCGATCTTTGAGTTCTTCTACAAAATTTTCTGCATACATGGGCATAATCAAATAAATTCTATTACAGATTTTGTATTTTGATTAATTCCATTTCAGATTGATAATATAAGGGGCTTCCTTTGGGGACAATAGTGAGTAATTTTCTATATAATATTCCCGCGGTAACAGGCATGCGATTTACAATATGGTAACGCCTTGCTAATTGCCACAGAATTTCACCGGAATCCGGGAATCGTTCATGAGTTTTTTCCAACTCTACAAGATATCGGTTTGAAGAGAGAGTTTCTCGAGCGATATTAAGGTAATCCATACGAGTTTTTAAATCATTTGGATTATGACGAATTGCTTCAAGAATTGTCATCTCTGCTTCGCGAATTTCTCCCAGTTGAAAATGTGCTTGTGAGGTTAACCGCCATGCCTCTGAGTCCTTACTGTTCAATTTTATTGAATCTCTCGCATGAATTAACGCCTCAGAATAATTTCCGGAGAGAAAAGAACTCCAACCCAATTCAAGTGGACTCGGTTTTATAAGCTGTGTGTTATCCATTGAAAAAGCTTCAGCTAAAGTGGTTTGTGGTCCAATGTTTTCATCACTAATTTCTTCCACTTCATTATTTTTTTCTTCGATGTACGATGAATCAGAAAGGGGAGGGGATAGCTTCGGTCCAGATGAAATGACCGCGGGTATTACTTTTTTAGGTTCACTCAAAAGTTCTTGGGCTAATTCGCTAATCGACAAGTTCTGAACTACGACCTCTCTTTTACCAAATTCAGCGAGCCTTCTTCTAATGATCAATGAACTGTAGTCTTCACTTCGAGCATCATTATTCAATTCACTAGGATAAGATTTTTCAATTGCGAGTATCAGTGCTTCCGCTGCACTTTCATCCCCAATTAGAAATTTTATCCGAAGTAATCCTAGTAGAGGGAGTACACTTGGTTTAGTTTCTCTTTGAATAGATTCACGAAACCAATACTCGGCTTTTACATAGATTTTTTTCTTGGTATATAGGTTGGCAACTAGTAAGCAGTCGGTTGGAGAGGCTATTGAACTTGCTTTTTCGAATGCGTTTAATGCCTCGGTTTCGTTTCCGCTTGTAATTAATGTCTGAGCATACTTATTCCAGGCTTTTAAATCTTCAGGGAATGCAGATAAGTATTGTTTTAAGCGTTCTTGTGCAGAATCTGAATCACCGGCAAGTTGATAAATTTCCGCACATTCGAGTAATAAATTTTTATCTGCACCTGCGGAGATGGCTTGTTCGATTCGAAATGCTGATAATGGGTATTGGCCACTATCTGCGAGTGCTCGGCTGAGTTGGATTAAAATAGCGGGCGAGTCGGGAAAGTTTTCATTGTGTTTTCTCAGTAGTAGGACTGCTTCTTCTGGTTTGTTTTCTACTCTTTTCTGAATCGCATCCGATAAGTCTGGCTTAACAGGCGGAGTTACTACCTGAGTTTCAGGTTCGTTGGATTGTGGTTCTTCAGTACAACTAAAAATGATCAGTGAGATTGACCCTGAGGCAACCATCATTAAGCATGTTTTAATAAAGTGCATGAATTATTTTTTTCAAAGGATGGTGAAACGTCAAGCAAGCGTCTCTTTTTTTTTAATTAGTTTCGTCTGCCTGCGAGTAGTGGTTGAAGGCGAGGTGAAATTCCCTGCACCCCCCTTCAATAGTATTAAAGTAGATTCCATTGATACTAGATCAATGGATATATTTCGAGCACAAAGCATGAAGGGAAAGTATTTAAGTTCATTACGAAAATTAATTTCAGCAGCAGAGAGTCGCGGTGGTCCCCGTCTAAGACCTTCTACGATTTCCAATATTGCAATCAAAATTAAAACAAAGCATGCCCCCGGACTTCAAGTTTCTTCTTTGTTAGTTGATGCATTATTGAATATTTTATCTAAACGGGGGTATCAAAAAGATCAGATATTTCTTGTGGATCGTGATGAATTATCTCTTGCAAGAGCGGGATTTAGTTCACCTCGCAAGATAGATAATCTTTATAACGGGTACCAAGTTGTATCTTCGCGTAATCAAAATTACTTCAACCCGATTTGGCTACATGATAGCCCTATGCCACCCACAATTCATGACCGGGCGAGATTTTTTCTTCAATATCCCCAAGACAGATTAATGCGTATAGCGGAAGAAAGGAAAAGCTATCTTCCCAGCATCCTTTTTCTCAACGATGTATTTTGGATTAATTTATCGGTTGCAATGGATCATTTGAGCCTTGGGATCGAGGGTGCATCGGCAAACATGACCACGGGTGCAATTTCAAATTACCAAAGGTTCTTAAATAAACCAACTTTAGCACCAGCAACTGTCGCCGAAATTTTAGCAATTCCTGAACTTTGGGAAAATCGACTTTATTCGATAATGGACCTCAGTCACTATCAATTTGCAAATGCAGGCCAATTTGACGCCGAGTTTTTAGGTAGGGAATCAACTCTTTTACTGAGTGAAAATCCTCTTTCTGTCGATCGGGCAGCGTTAAGCGTTTTAAATATGCAAAGAAAAGAGCTTGGATTTATTGAAAGAAAAGCAAATGAGCTATTACTTTTTCAATACGCAAAAGAACTTGGATTAGGAGATGCCCTGAAAGCTGAAACTTATGATGTTCAATAAAGTTTTAATGTAGCGGACCGGTTGCACTTATTATGTTTTTTATTTTTGTATTAATGGGCTCTTTTTTATTGGTTTCAATTCCCCAATTAATGGCAGAAAATTGGAGTAATTGGCTGGGTCCAAACTATAACGGTTCATCCGAAAACAATACCATTTCTTTACCCCCTGAAGGAAAAGAGTTTGAAATGAAATGGAAAATTTCAGTTGGTTCAGGATGGTCGACTCCAATAATACATGCGAGATCTGTTTACTTTCATGACCGAGTTGGGGAGAATGAAATCGTACATCGTTTGAATATTGATACCGGAGCACAAATTTGGCAGCACAGTTACTTTTCTGGCTACCAAGATAGTTTCGGTATGGGGAATGGACCACGTTCAACACCATCGATAAATAGTGGCTTGATAGTAACGCATGGTGCTCAGGGAATCATTTATGGGATAGATATTACAACGGGGAAACCAATTTGGGTACGTGATCTAAAGAAGGACTTTCAATCACCAAAAGGTTTCTTTGGGAGATGCTCATCGCCTCTGGTGGTAGGCGATCGAGTCATTTTTGATGTTGGTGGAAATACAGTTGGAGTCGTAGCTTTTTCTTTAACAAGTGGAAAAACATTATGGTCCAGTAAACCATACGGAAATGATTATTCCTCCTCTCTCCCTTTCTTTGTAAACGGGAAATCATTTTCTCTTTCTTTTATGAGGAAAGGCTTCCTGGCGATGGATATTAATGCCGGCACTGAGGAATTTTTTACTCCATTTCGTTCCCCAATAAATGCCTCAGTAAATGCAACATCGCCCTTAATTATAGGGAATCGGGTGTTTCTTTCATCCTGTTACGATCTGGGTGCAGGGCTTTGGCAATATCAGGAAGAAAATAAAAATGAAAAACCGCAATTCAAAAAGTTATGGCATAAAAAAGGGATAATGGATTGTCACTATTCCACTCCGGTGGCGTTAGGAGAATATATTTATGGATTCCATGGCAGGCAGGAAAGAAGTCCGGTGATCAGATGCATTCGGTTAGAGGACGGCGAAATTATGTGGCAAGCACCTTCAATAGGTGCAGGGAACTTGATCCGAGTCCGCGATAAAATAGTAGTCTTATTGGAAAGCGGTGAATTAGTAATTTTAAATGCATCATCAAAAAGCTGTGATATTTTGTTTCGTCAACAAATTTTGGGTTCTGAGTCCAGAGCCCATTTTTCTTTCGCTGATGGTTTCCTTTTTGCCCGCGATAAAAGGCGGCTTATTTGCCTACAGTTAAATAAAACTAATTAATTATTCTTTAAAAATTTACTAAAAGTAAAAAAATCGCCCGCACTAGTAACTAACCGATCTATCTATAAATTGTGAAAAGTTGCTGTATTATTAGTTCTATCAAAAACGAGCTCTTATTGGGATGCAATAAGTGGAAATGACTTAGGCAGATCAAGGGAATCCCCCATTTTCTTTTGTAATTTCACTAATTGTGGAAAAAGTTTTTTGATTAGTGTCTTTCCTTTTTGTGTGGGTGCAAGGTCTTTCTTTTCCTCAGGGTCTTTAGCAATATCATAAACTCGAAGCAAGGGTACATTGGGATAAGCGAGTAGTTTGATGTTATTTTTGGTAATGGAGCGTTGAACATTCAAATAGGCACCGTAAATTTCTTTGTAGGGAGACTTTTTAGTCTTCCCGAGGGCAAGAGGTAAGATGTCATTAAATTCCACATGTTTGGGCTTTTCAATTCCTGCTAGGGCCAAGCTGGTTGCCATTACATCTTGTAAATATATCGGGGATTCAATTCGCTTTCCTTTTGGAATCGCAGGTCCTTGAATAATAAATGGGACACGAGTGCTGTGCTCATAAAGATTTTGTTTCCCCAGCAATCCATGATGCCCAACTCCTAATCCGTGATCTGCGGAGTAAAAGATATAGGTGTTGTCTGCCATGCCAGATTTTTCTAATGAATCTAGGATTCGTCCAATTTGGAGATCCATGTGGGTAATGATTGCGTAATATTCCTGCCGATTGACTTGAATGGCATGTTTGGTTCTAGGCATGGGAGCGAGCTTTTCATCCCGTAGTCCATGAGGGCACCCGATTTTATCTTTATAGGGATACATGGGGAGAAAATTGGAGGGAACCTTGATTCGGTTTAGGGGATATTTATCAATGAATTCTTTGGGTGCCTGTCGTGGATCATGGGGAGCGTTAAAGGCAATATAGGCAAAGAAAGGATTTTTATTTGCATGCTTTTTAGCTTCTGACAAGTAGTCAATCGCATCATCCGCCACAATTTCACTCCAGTGCTTTCCACCCTTCCAAAAACCATCGAATTTCCGATCATAGGGACTCCATTGGTCTGGTTTTCCAGGCAATGGTCTGTTGTATCCCTCGGGGGTTTGATTCGGCATGCCTCCTCGCACATTTCTAGTGATATCAAAGCATTTTTCGGCACTTGCTTGGACATGCCATTTCCCTGTCATGTAGGTTTTGTACCCGGCACTCTTCATGTTTTCGGACCAGAATCTTCCATCTGCCCGTTCAATTTCGGCTTGATTTGATGCCTTTTGAGCACGCCAGATAAATCGTCCAGTATTTAACATCGCTCTGCTTGCTAAGCAAACCGCTCCACTCCATGACCCCATGTTGTACGCCCGTGTGAAACTAGTCCCCGAATTCATCAAACGGTCAAGGTGAGGGGTCTCGATATCAGTTAACCCCAAACCGCCAATTGTTTCATAGCATTGATCATCGGCAAAAATAAACAATATATTTGGTTTCTTTGCATTCAAATTAGAGAGGAATGAAATGGTAACAATCCAAAGTATTAAATTATTTAAATTTATCATGGTCTTATACTTTGCATCATTGAAATTCTTGGCAATATCGAACTATCCGCTATTGGAATATTAAAATGATACCAAAGTTAACTATATAAATGGAGTGGATTAAGTATTAAAATAAAAAAGCTCGTTCAAAAACGAGCTCTTTAAAAGGGATGCTTTAAGAATTACTTCCTACAATCATGCATCACTCGTAGCCAAATTTCGCGCAGATCATGCAGTCTCATATTAGATTCCGACTGATAAGTTTCAAAAACAGAATCTGATTGATGAGTGAATAGTCTGTTCAAACGAAGAGATTCATTTAATGCGGCATGTGCTTTTTTTAAATGACAAACCGCGAGCAGGAAATCTCCTAAGTCTAAGCAATTAGAAGCAAGTACAGAATGCCTTTCACCCTCTGAGAGACTTGCACAATAACTCCATGACAAATGAGAAGAAGATTTTTCTCGATTATTTCTCATGTAATGTTCCCAAGCAGTCCTAAGGTATGCATATAGTCCGGTTGCTGAAATGTAGATTGGGTGCCTATGAATTGTGTAAGGTTCCATTTTACTGAGTTCCTCCATTTCAACCGGGCGTATTTGTTTAATCATTTCCTCGTCTAACTCTTCATCTAAGGAAGACCAATCATCACGATGCCAACCCATAATTGCTGCCGTTGCATCAATACGGTCTTCTTTGCCAGATACCTTATTGTAAGCACTTATGAATTTGGATACTTCTTTATCTGCATTGCGTAGGAATTTTTGCCAATCTGCTTCATTCCATGCAACATCACCACTATCATCCCATTCGCCATCTTGATTGTTTTCAAATTCGTATTGGCTCATAAAATTTTTGCGTTTAGTTGTAAAAAGGAATGATGTACACATATTTCCACCCTCCTGTGGTGAGGTCAAATAGTTTCTTGTAGAACTTTTTAATCAAATGTCCCGTATACAAGTAATTTATTCTGGAAAAGTTCAAGGAGTTGGATTCCGATGGAAGGTTTTACAAATTTCAAAGAAATATGCTGTTTCTGGATATGTTCAGAATTTAAATAATGGCAAGGTTGAGTTGTTAGTGGAAGGGAAAGATAGTCAGGTTGGCAAGATGGTAGAAGAGGTCGGTACTGAATTAAGGAATTATTGGTACTCACTGGAACGAGAGACTAAATTGGGCGAACCTCATTTCAAAGATTTCTCTATCAAAGAATATTAAGGAAGGCAGCGTTTAAGACTAATTAAAGCCATCGCTGTACCGTATTGTTGGTGGTAGTTATAAAAAGGGAAGTCCCACCACGAACCGTCTTTTTCCTGCAGTGGAATTAGGATTTGTGAAAGTTTGCTTTGATAATCAGCCTGTTGATTAATAGGAAGCTTTTCAATACAGAGGGAGGCGTATAAATGGCCGTAGTAAAAGAAGTATCCTGCAACTGCGAACCAGGATTCATGAGGTATCGGTCTTTTTCGTGCCATGTCTAACCATCCGTTTCTATTCACGAGACGGTCTAGGCATATTTTATGAACTTTTGCGGTGACAGTTTTATCGCCCCAAACCTGAAGTGCTAAGTTACAGGCATGGGATCGTCCCAGGCTTCCTGCCGGTCGGTTGATTCCTCTTCTAGGTTTGTTCTTTAAGTATTCACCATAGAGGTAACTGTGATCAGGCAGGCGCTGCCTGCGGATTGCGTCCAATGCCTTTTGTACCATTTTGGGGGGAACTGTAATACCGATCTCTTCTGCTTCCTTCAATCCCACCAATGCGGTGGCGTTGACAAAGGAGATAGAGGATCCAGAAGGCTGCTTGGTTTGGGCGTTAAAGTCATAGTACCCCCATCCGCCATCAATAGACTCATATTTTTGAAGCATTGAAATTTGTTGCCTTATTAACCCCCTGATTTTTTTAATCTCTTCTTTATCAGTAGAAGATTCATACAATCTAACCAGTGCCTGAATACCGTAAGCGTGTGACCACACATTATATATTGCCATAGGAGTGGCCCGACGAAGATTACCCAGATTTTCAAGCAGATATTCTTTGCCCCTAGTAATAGTATCTTGGAAAGCCAAGTTATCTTTTTGGACATCAAGCAGAGCAGAGATGGAGAGGGCAGTGACTGCCAATCGAAAGGCTTGATGAGCTCCCGGAATAGGAGCATAAATATTTAATCCCTTGGTTTGTTGAGCTGTACCCCATGAACCGTCTTCATTTTGGTTTTGAAGGAGAAACTGGGAACCCTCAGAGATTGCATCCCTGAGCGCTTGTTCATTCTGGTAAGTCGAGTTTTGATCACTTGAATGCAGCCAGGAGATGCAGATGCAACACAACAGAAGCAATTGCAAAAAAAAAGTCATTTGAAACTTCCGTTGATTTTAAGAAAGGAATCGACGCCTAAGCGTCTGGTTTTTCTTTTAAAATTTTCGTATTTAATTGAATACCCTTCACTATTTCGATTCGCTCCCCTGAAGTTTTGCCAGTTTTTACAATTTTTTTCACCGGTTTCCCTTTGGAGGAAAGAAGATAGACATACCTGATTTCCGGATCGTGCTCTTCCTTAAAAACTGAAGACTTCGGCACTGTGATGGCGTTCTCGTTTTGGTAAGTGATTATTTTAAAAATGCAGGATGAACCGGGAAGGGGAGGCTTTTCCCCGTCGGGAGTTGTAAAGTTAACCACAGCATCATAGCTTTTCGGTTCGATTGGGAACTTTTTGATTTCTTGAATGTTGGCGTTCAATTTCTGATCGGGATTGGTGCCGGGAATTAATCTACCATTTTTTACTCCAGAAAGTTCGAGAAGATTTTTCTCGGGTATTTTAATTCTTGCCTGAATATTTTGACCGGGGCAGATGGTAATAAATTCTTCGTACTGTTTTAAAAGACCACCTTTTTTTAATTTTGCCTCGAACAATTTGGTTCCCGACCACTTTCCCCGATCGAATGTCCCAACAAATAAGGTCCCTGCTGTAGGTGACAGGGCTTTTAATGTGAGTAAATCTTTCTCTATTTTTACTTTATTTTCAGATAAAATTCTTTTTTCTTCTTCGACCTTTTTTATCTCTAGGTTTTTTTTCCTCAACTCTGCCGGTTTAATGATTCGATTTGCATTGTAGGAAAGAATTTTCTTTTCGAAGGAGTCTTGCTTTTCAGACTCTGATTGAGGAATTTCGAGCTTTAAAGTTTTATCCTTTCTAATTTTAGCACCTTCGAGTGAAAACTTCATCCGGTTTACATCATTCTGGGTACGTTGAAGGATGATCTCTTCGGTTTCTTCAGTCAAATCATCCGCTTCATACATTTTCCTTAGTTGAGTCAACTCCTCCATTACATAGGATAAATTCTCTTCATATTTTTTAAGATCATAAGCGGCGGATTTTTTTTCATAAGGGAGTTCGATTTTTTTATACCGGTTGAATTCGTCCCGATTGTATTGTTCCAAGCGCTTCATCTTATCCAGTTCGATTTTGTTGATCTTTTCGTCCCTTCTCAATTCAGAAGCAAGAATTTTGTGATTTAAATTGAGGATTGAAAGTTCGTGATTCATCTCACTCAATTTTTTTTGAATTTTTTCCAAATCAATTCCCAGAATGCTTTTTCCTTCTAGGATAGCACTCCCGTGGAGAGGTGGTTCTAGAACTTTTAATTCAGACCATGAAATTGTATCAATGCTGAATGGAACGGCATCGATATCCTCAAAATATCCCTCCAATGAAAGGGTGACCCGAATTTCTTTCTGAACTGCCTCAATTGTTTTGTATTCTTTTTTCTTACC
>CAJQKB010000073.1 GCA_905478775.1 uncultured Opitutales bacterium
ACCCAAACCGATTTGCTGATATGAAAATCTCCCCAGTCCAAGTCTTTCACATATTGATGAGCTGACTGATGGGACATATCCCACCCGGAGTCCGAATTTTCCAAGACATAAACAATTCTGGATTTATCTCCAATATCACCATTGTTATCAAAGGTGAAAAGATTGCCATGATTATCGAAGGCGAGCTCCTGTGGATTTCTTAGCCCATGTGCCAACACCTCAAAATTAGTGCCATTCGACTCGCATCGGAAAACGGCTCCACGACCCGGAGCCGATTGAACTTCGCCCTGATCATCTACCACATGATAACCTCGATCTCCCACGCTAAAATATAACCGACCATCAGGACCTCGAATAATACCGTGCAGGTCATGCCCAGTAAAAGAAATCCGCACCCCGAAACCATTGACCAATTTTTCATTCGTGTCCGCAATGCCATCCTCATTTGGATCAGTTAATTTCCTGAGTGCTGGAATACAGGTAAAGTATAGAGCATCTGACTCGGCTAATATTGAAAATCCAATTCCATCCAGAGTTTCATTAAAATCATCGGAATAAACCGTTCTTTCATCCGCTACTCCGTTTCCATCTCTGTCTTGTAATCGAAGAATACGTTCCGGCACACTGGTGTACCATTCCATGGGAATTTTATCCGAGAAATCCTGGTATAACTTCATGCGATCCTCGAGAGTTTTGGACTGAAAATCTCGAGCGATCATATATCGGGCACCTCTAAGATCTTGTACACCAAATTTAAACCGATTGGCCTCGGCCACAAAAACCCGTCCTTTAGGGTCAATATCTAAACTTGCCGGATTTTCGACATGAGGGTAACTCGCCCAAGTGTAGCCTTCATATCCGGAGTGTATAATCGTACCTCGGAAAGGGGATGCTTTGTTCGAAAGTTGTGGCAATTGTGCAGTCGGAGTGAGTACAGGCGAAGCCAGCAGCAGATTAGTAAAGATACTGTAAAATAAAATTATTCGAATAAGCATAAATCAGATTAAATTAAACATAATATGTTATTAAAAATCAACAAGAGAACACGGACTATTTGTTAACTAAATGTAAAAGTTTCGTCATGACCTTAGAAATTTTCTCTCTCCATTCAAATTTTGATTATAAAATAAAAGTATGTAATTTCATATTAAAAAAACAAGATTACAGATTGATGATTTATTATATCTGGCATACTATCATAAGCAAGGAGTAGAAAGAAATGTTCAACTGCTCTGAATAACACATTATCGAAACTTTTTTTCACCCATTATTCAAATGACAGAAAATCCTTATTTTTCTTATGCAGAAGCTTTTGAAAGAATAACAAAAGAGGGAAAAAACTTACCTCTTGGAGGAATTCCTTCGGCGAAGAGGAAAAAACCTACTGAAGGGTCACCGGTCGTTTTGATTATGTCTCCCCATCCAGATGATGAATGTATTATTGGAGGGTTCCCCCTTCGTTTAATGCAGGAAACGGGTGTCCATGTGGTCAATGTCGCAGTCACACTGGGCAGCAATCCAGAACGTAAGGAGGAAAGACTCAACGAACTGAAAGAAGCTTGCGATTGGATTGGGTTTGAACTTCAGGAAACTCAACCCAAGGGCCTCGATAAAATTAACCTCGCGAGTCGAAAAGAAAATCCAACCGAGTGGGCGGAAGCAGTTAAAACCATCGTTGAGATTATAAAAAAATGGAACCCGCAGGCAATTTTCTTTCCCCATGCAAGTGACTGGAATCTAACTCACATAGGAGTCCATCAACTAACTTTGGATGCACTCTCTTGCCTGCCCACAATCAAAACTATCCTGGTCGAGACTGAATATTGGGGACAGATGAAAAACCCGAATATAATGGTGGAAATTTCGACTGTTCAATTATCAATGCTTCTATCCGCACTCTCCCATCATCGAGGAGAATTAATTCGCAATCCTTTTCACCTAAGACTCCCCTCATGGATGCAGGACAATGTTAGGCTTGGAGCAGAGGTTGTTGGTGGACAGGGCGGACACTCCCCCTCTTTTTCTTTTGCCACCCTTTATCGCGTGAATCAATGGAACCAAGGGAAAATGAGTCCTGCTTGGCTCGGTGGCAAATTGCTGGCCAGTGAAGAGAATAGTAAAGAGATACTATTTTCGAAGTAATCGGATTAACTAAATCGGAAAAGGTTTCCTCTCCCTCCTCCGGGCATTTGTCGCTGGACACTTAGCACTCCGACTTGATTTCCTTCAAAAAGGAATCAATTGATGTGTTACTCTTAAAAATTACTCTTCGGGCAGTCCAACCGCTTTTTCGTTCAGTGCCGAACTTCGACTTGTTCAACAAACTATTCGGGTCCTAGGCGGGAAAGGATTTGGTCGAGAATATGATCGGGGCATTCATCCACAGATATAGACAAAGCTTCACCCGGTTCCGGTTCCTCCAGGGTGTCCAATTGACTACGGAGTAAACTGGCGGGCATAAAATGATTTTCTCTCATGCGCATCCGCTCAGTCAGAATCGATTCCGAAGCATGTAAATAAATGAGCTGTACCTTCCTTCTCTCTACTCCGAGAATTTGTCTCCCGCTCTTTGTAAGGGCGGAACAACTTACCACTACTCGATCTCCCCGGGAAAGATATTGATCAGCCGCTATCCGAATATCTTCAAGCCACGGAATACGGTCCCCTTCGCTTAAAGACTCACCATTCGCCATCTTCTTCTGATTCGCAGTTGAATGAAAATCGTCCCCTTCGAGAAAATCAGTTCCCAATTCCTTCGCCAACATCTGCCCTAATGTGCTTTTCCCCGAACCGCAAACTCCCATAATAATAAAGATCATAACTCGTATTCAGTTAAAATTTCCACTAGAACTCCTACAGGTAAACGGTAGTCACTTGCGTGTTAGACCATAGGGAAAATCCGTGAACCAATCAGACAGACTATTAATCCGGTCACCGCCATGATAATTCCCATCACTGTATTTGTTTTCAGCATTTCCGACTCCGTCATTCCGCTCATTTTACTAATTACCCAGAATCCGGAATCGTTCATCCAACTGATCGGCTTGGACCCGCACCCAATCGCGATGGCAATGTAAACCGGATGATAAGTAAGTACGGAAGCAGCCGCAATGGGGGCGACCACGCCGACCGCGGTAATCATCGCCACAGTGGAAGACCCTTGGGCAGTCCGCACGATCATGCAGATCAAAAACCCGACAATCATTAATCCGGACTCCGTCGCGGGGAGAGAATTTTCGATACTTCCTGCAATCCCAGTTTGACGGAGAACATGACCGAATGCACCACCCGCACAGGTAATCAACACAATTACCCCCGCATCTGCAATAGCTCCCTGAATCGATTGGGCAACGCTTTCCTTGGTGCTCCCGGGTCGTCTGGCCAAAAGAACAATTGAAAAAACTGCGGCCACGGTTAAGGCAATATCCTTGTTTCCAAGAACCCGAACGAGGGGTTCGATCGTGAGCATCCAGGCGGGTTGAACCTCCATGTTAGCGAACAGCAAACTGAAAACAGTTCCTCCAGCAAGTAAGAAAAGAGGAATTAGAATGGGCAGAACCGAACTTAGTAAACCCGGTAATTCCTCTGCTTTACGATCCATCATTGCTTTTAATTGAGCCTTGGTCAAATCCGCTGATTCGCGTAATGGGATGATAATCCGGGTACTGATAAACCGGGCCCAGACATAGCCCGATGCAGTGGTAAACACGCCCACAATTGTACCGCATATAATTGCCAGACCAATATCCACTCCCAATTCGTAGGCAACAAACAAAGGCCCGGGCGTAGGGGGGACTAATGAATGTGCCATCGTGCCACCGGCAATGATTGTCAGTATGTACAGCAGGTAATTACGGCCCGTTTTTAAATGCATGGCTTTCCCCAAAGGCATCATCAAATAGAAAACGGTTTCAAAAAAGACCGGAATTCCAAGGGTGAATCCACTGGCGATAAAGGCAACCGGGGCATTCTTCTCTCCAAGCAAATTACGGATTCCCAAAACGATTCGTTCTGCGGCCCCACTTCTCATCAGGCACTGCCCCACAATTGCCGCCATCGCAATCATAATTCCGATTTTCAGACAGGTACTTCCAAATCCGGAACCCACCCGCTGAGCAATGTTACGGGATGAAATGGAACGGGCCTCATTGATTTGAGTATGATGAATTATCCGGTCTTTAATTTCAGGTAAAACTTCGGAGGAAATCTCCCCGTAACGAACCCCCAGTTCTTTTTCGAGTGTTTTTTCCTCCTCACTCAGATTTGATGAAGGAAGTAAAGTGAGTACCCCCACGGAAATTTCCTCTAGTTTTCCATCGGATTCATTCGGGCGAAGTAAGAAAATAGACCCTGAAATAATTTTCTGGTTTTTAGAAGCCTTTAATGCCACACGATCACTGACCACATCCGTGATTCGGACCGCTTCTGACTTGAGGCAATGATGATAGACCGCTTCCTTTTCGGTGAAGGCAGCCACAATCAAAGAACCCAGGATCAAAGCGAGAAACGCATGAAGCCTAAAAATTAAAATACTGCCGACCACAATCACCATGCCGATCAGCAATAAAAGAATCGGACTCATGGTTGCAGAATTACTTTCATCAATCCGGGTTCGCGTTGATACAGTCGTTCAAACCACGAGGGTCCTTCCTCAAGGGAAACGGTTGCACTGATCAACGGGTCCACCTGAATCGAACCGTTGGACATCAATTCTATACATTGGGGATATTCCCCCGCGGAGGCACAGGTCCCCAAAAGGGAAAGTTCGCGGGTGACCACCGCTTGTAGTGGAAGATCAACTTCGGGGGCGAGATTACCAACCAAAACAACTGAGCCACCTTTTCTCACTGTATTGATCGCAGTCTGAACTGTGGGAGTCGCACCGACCACTTCAAAAGAGGAGGCAACCCCCCGGCCCTGTGTCTGGGCAAGAATTTCTTCCTCCACATCCTTATCCTTGGAATTAATGGTATCAGTCGCTCCCAGCCTGCGGGCAAGCTCCAGACGGTCCTCATCAATATCCACCGCAATTACCTTCTGACATCCTGCCGCTCGGAGGGCCTGGACAACAAGCAATCCAATCATGCCCGCACCCACAACCAAACAAGTATCTGCCGGAGCAATCGTAATCCGTCCCACCGCATGAACCGCAACTGAAACGGCCTCAATCATTGCCGCATGTTCGAAAGGAAATCCGGTTGGCAATTGATATAAAATATGGGCTGGTGCGGTTACAAACTCGGCAAATGCTCCGTGCCTGCGGTACTCCGCACAAGACACTCCCAGTACCATCCGGTGGTCACAAAGATTAACCTGCCCTTTTTTGCAGTAGTCACATTCTCCGCAATAAACGGTTGAATCAAAGGTGACCCTGTCCCCAATTGCAAAACCGGTAACGCCGGACCCGCAGGACTCAATTATTCCGGCTGCTTCGTGCCCCATAATGAGCGGGGGAATACGCCGACCACTGCTTCCGTCAAAGCCATGCACATCGCTTCCACAAATCCCGCATGCCTTCACCCGGATCAACACCTCATTCTCGCCATGCTCCGGTATCGGGCTGTCCTGAATTTCAAGCCTCTTGGGTGCGGTGAGCATCATGGATTTCATAAACTACTTTGCAAATTGGAAATGTTAGAATCCGTTCCCCTTAGTCGATGTCTTAATTCTCATCAGGTACATATCTGCGGTCATGTAAAGGGTGGAACCATCATCTCCAAATGCACAATTGGCGGTGCGTTGGCCAGTAAGAATAGTACCCAGATGTTTGCCCTCGGGGGAAAATACTAAAACTCCTCCGGGTCCGGTCGCCCATATATTTCCATCCACATCCACTTTCATACCATCATTCCCGCCCTGACGGTCGGGATGCTTTTTTCGGTATTGAGTAGAATCGAAGAAAATTTCCCCCTTTTTCGCCATTCCATTTTCTTTCAGTTCATAGGACATCCAAATCGGACGAGGACCGTGGGAATTGGCCACATACAAAGTTTTTTCATCCGGGGACAAAGTGATTCCATTGGGTCGTTCAAGATCTTTTCCAACCAATGCAACTTTCCCGTTTTTACGAAGAATATAAACTCCCTGGAAATCAATTTCACGCTTGGGATCCTTTTCTTTTTGCACCAATCCATAGGGTGGATCGGTAAAATAGAGTTCCCCTTTTTGATTGTACGCGAGATCATTGGGGCTGTTGAAACGTTTCCCTTTATACTTTCCGGCCAAAGTTTCAAAAACTGGCAGGGGAGAATTAGTCGACGCAGTCATGCGGGCGATCCGGCGGTCTCCGTGCTGGCATATGATCAAATTGCCCTTTTCATCCAGAGTAAGACCATTGGAACCCGATTCCCCCGCCCGTGATTTATTCGGAGTGTATCCAGAAGGATCAAGGTACACACTCGCCCCCTCTCCTTCCTTCCATTTATAAATCTTATTGGCGGGCACATCGGAATAAAGAAGAAAATCACCTTTTGAAACCCACACTGGTCCTTCCGACCAGACATATCCCTCGGCAAGAATTTCAATTTTCGCATCCTTTGAAATAAGTTGATTAAAGGAGGGATCCAAGCGTTCAATCGATCCAGTGGTGCGATAGTTTTGAGCCCCAAGAATCGAGCTACTGGTACTGAATAATGAACATAGACTGAAGATGATTGAATTTTTCATGGTAGAATAGTGATTCATTTCTCAACGCCATTCCGCTGCCCAGTCATGGGTGTGAACCTGACTTTCAATATGCCATTCACGGAGTTGATCCAAAAGTTTTTGCTTCACTCCACTTGCGGCAGGTTCATCCCACAAATTCACCACCTCATCTGGGTCATCTTTCAAGTTAAACAACTGACCACATTTCATATGAAGGAAATGAACTAATTTCCATTCTTCATTTCGAATCATACTCATAAATTCTGTTTCCGTTAAGATACCATCTTTGATCTGCTCCGCATAAACATACTCACGGGGCGTCCAGTCTTTTCCCTGAATTGCGGGTAAAATAGACTGTGCCTCGAAAGTGTGCGGAACCTCAATCCCGGCCATCTCGAGTATAGCTGGCCCGATATCCATATGCTGACAAAGACCTTCAATGGAACGCCCGCCCTTATAAATATTAGGTGCCCACACCACCATGGGCACACGGGTGACCAGGTCGTACATTGTCCATTTCTGACTGTGTCCGTGATCAGTCAGGCAGTCTCCATGATCCGAAGTGAATATAACAATCCCATTTTCCAGATAGCCCTGCCTTTCAAGAGTCGTTAAAATTTCCCCAACCTTCTCATCAATCATACTCACATTCGCGAGATAATGGGCCCGTTGACGGTGCCGCTGCTCGCGACTGGGTTCAAGATCCAGCACAACCGAGTCATGATCGACTTCATTATTATGTTGCCGCAGGCCCTTCAGGGGCTCCGGAAGGCCGTCCAACTCCTCCTGACTCACCTCCATTAAAGGCAGGTCTTTTTTCAGATAAGGTTCGCTGAAACGCTTGGTCGGATCATAAGGCGGATGTGGTCCAGGAAATCCGATCTGTAAAAAAAGAGGTTCTGTTTTGGGGTAGCTATTCAACCACCACGTGGCCGTATCCCCCACAAACATATCGGGGTGCATATCCTCGGGTAGCTCCCAGTCGAATGCTCCCAATGCATCTTTGTAATCTGCTCTTTTTCGATACGATTCACGCTGTTGCTTTACCAATCCACGTGCTTTTAATGCTTTATCCCACTCATCAAAAAAATAGCGCTCCTCCAGGTAACGGTCCTTGTTCTCCACCACATAACGCTCATGAAATCCCAAGGGCGTGTGATAGGGGTAGCTGTGCATCTTACCCACATTGACGCAGCGGTAACCGGTGTCCGACAATTTCTCAATCCACGAACGCTTCCAGGAGTCCGCATTTTTAAAGATACCAGTAGTGTGCGGATAATATCCAGTAAATAGACTGGCTCGGGCGGGGGCACAGGAGGCGGCAGTAATAAAGCAATTATCAAAAGATACCCCCTCATTCACAAGTCGGTCCATATGCGGAGTGTCCATATGATCATTACCCAATGCGGCAATCGTATCAAAGCGTTGCTGATCCGTAATAATAAATATGATATTGGGCCGAGTAGTCATAACAGGATTATCGTAATTAATAAGGGTAATGGAAATATATGTCGGTTTGCACACATTTTCTTACAAAATTCCTAATTATCTTTTTATAAAGACAATACAAAAGAGGAAACGAAACCCTCTTGTATCATAATAACACCCTTACAGAGCTTACTCTGCCTTGTACTCGAAAGTGGATAGAATGACCGGATCCGGATACTTGACTAAATTAGAAGATACACAGGTGGACTTGAAGGGTAACTTAAAATCATCAAAGAGTGAAGCACCACGCTGGACTTGTTTAGGGGAGAGTCGACTGGCGAGCGAGCAATGGGGATCCCACTGAGCAGTCCGGTAAAATTTATTCATTGATGAAAACCCGGCATTCTCATCATGTAAACTGTGAAGTTTAGTTAGTGGTTTTGATTTTTCCGGGGAAAGAAAGAGTACGCCCCGGTCCTCAAAAAAAGCCAGATTTTCAAAATTGATCTCAAATCTTTTTTGGCCTTCCAAAAATCCCCAATCAACTTTCTTTGGGCCGCTAATTTCTCCATAAACCAAAGTTAAATGAGGAGTGAATTTTTTTTCAAATGCACGGCAGGGAATCTTATTTTCCGATATTTTTTTCCACATATCTTGAATAGTGGCATTTGTAATGTCGTCAAAGTGGACTTCAAGGGAATAAGGCATAATGGTAGAGTATAATATTTAGAAATGTAAGTGTACGAGCTTTATCTAAAAGTGCGATCAGTTGCAACGATTCTAATTTCACCCAATCAGTTCATTACAGATCGGTTAATTATTGTTTAAATCACTACAATTCGAATTCAACTCCTAACCCGAAATGAAAGAAATCTTTTAGCCCCTGATCCCCTGCTAAGTTAAGATCACGATCAATGGCCCAACTTTGGTTGATATGACCAATAAGGGAGAAGTTTTCGGTGATTAACTTTCCAACGCCCAAGTTTACCGAAAAGAAATTCATTCCGTTATGCCCGTCCGATACATATCGCTCGTTCCAGCCAAAAATGCCAGACAACGAACATTCGAACTCGTCACTTGGATTAAAAAGCTTAGTGTTTGACCATTCAAAAAAGGTTCCCTCGGCATCCATTGAGTAATAGGCATCCAATGAAGTTTCAAAAGCAAAAGGCAACTCCCCGTAACTGATGCCTGCAGACCATTCATCATCTGATTCATTATCCTTGGCAAAAACTAAATGGGTATATCCTGCATAGAATTGAAAGCCATTAATTTCCTGAGTAAAAGCGAGGTTATATTGCACCTCGTCATACTGGTGGTTAGAAGATCTCCCATACCAGACTCCACCCGAGAAATGATCATACCCTACCTCCAGTGAGCCTGCCCAAAGGGATTTACCATTTAAGGCGTCCCGTCCTTCAGAGAAGTAAAGGCTCTCCCAACCGGTGTGAGCATGGGCTTCAAAGGATTGATGAGCGTGAATTTTCTCAAAGGGTTTACTGGCCTCCGATTCGTGGGCATGACACAAAAAACGAGAGGCGAGTAGAATCAAAACGGGAATGGAATGACAAATTTTCAAGAATTTCTTAAACAAAGCAAACGGTTAACCCGCAAGTAAAAAAGGAATAACCCCCCAACCACTTACCTGTTCACCAATCAAAAATAATAATGAATTTCGGCTTCTCAGCTCCAGTCCACCCAACGAAAGAAGATAAAAGAAATTAAGGAGAAGATTTTTTGATATTGTAAACTAATTTAATGCCTGAACAGAATCGAATTTACTTTGCGATTCCAAACCATTCCTTGCTCGATCCTCCGTGCATAAAAAGGCGATCCTCCGCACTTGCTAAAATCATTCCAACCATAGCATTCCCGATTGAGGAATACCCTAGGTACTGGTCTCCTCCAATATTTCTCTTCCCGCCAAAAAAAGCAGCTCCCCCCTCGGGTAGGCGACTCAGTTCAAGATACGGCAACCAGGTCTTCATTACGTCGCTGTGCTCTGTTGAAGCCCCCATTTTAATACCGGAAAATCCATAAATTAAACCGATCGAAGACATCGCATGTGCATGGCGCATTCTTCCATTTAAACGGACCAGCGCATCCGCTAAGGATTGAGCAAATTCCACTTCCCGGTCTGCAACAATGAGTGCGGTGACCATCGCACCAGTTCTAGCCGCAATATCCGGACTCCACCGAGCTCGTGAGGAATAGCCCAAAGCACCAGTCTTAGGGTCAACAGACTTCTTCACCTCGGAAAAAGAATCACGCCATGATTTTTCATTAATTGGATATCCACACTTTTCAGCCAGAGCCCAGGCCAAATGTGCCTGAACATTGATTACAATCAAGCCACCGCCGCTGTAAGGAATCGAGTAATGGTGACCCATTGTCCCCTTCTCGGTCACTCTCTTGGCAAGCAAATCACAGCATTTCTTGAGCGCGCTGAAATAAGTTTTATCACCAGTGGCTAATTGATATTCCGCAAGAAAGATTCCGTTGGAAGCAGTCTGCCAATTTTTGGGTCCTTTCTTAGGATCATTTAAATCGATCAAATCAATGCTAGCCTTCTTTACAAACTCGATCCCTTTCTTGACCGAGGACAGATGAGAGGGGTCATTATTTGCCAAGAGCACCAATCCGCAAAATGCGGTGGTATAAACATCCGCATCTCCGCCCACCCCCGGTTGCCAACGGCCCGATTTTTGCTGAATCTTAGCCAGGTGATTTGAAATATCTGCTAGAAACTTTTTTCTTTTGGGACAGGAAATTGGAGCTGTCAGCGAGAAAGACTGACTGAAAGGTAGCTTAACAGGTAAGGTAATTAACTCGGAGCCTCTTCGAACCTGAAGAGATAAAAGTGGGTTGGGTAAGCAAGAATTGAGATTCAAACTTACACCCAAAAGGGCCTGTGGTCCTTCTAGTCCAGTGTCAGTTTTTTTTGAAAACGGCTTGGGAAACTTTCCCGCGATCCGTACCAATCGATCACCAACTAAAAGTCCCCCTCTCTCCGCAGTCCCACCCTTACCCACATCCATGATAAGGATTTCTTTATCCCCATCTTTCAATCGACCGGTTGCCTCCAGTACTCCTAACGGAAAATCATGATGATCTCCGTTTTTACTGTTGATCAACTTCGGTCGATAAACTGACTGACCGCAAAGAAAAGCAGAAGCGAAAAGGCAAATGGCGAAGCAAGATACAAAAACATGCATTCGCTCATTTTTTGGGTTCAGGCCTCCGTGGCAAGAGAATACAAGACTAATTAAAAACTCTGCTTAACCAAGCTTCGAGAAAACCGCGGATAAAGTATCCTTGGCATCGCCGAATAACATGTTGGTGTTATCCTTAAAATAAAGAGGGTTCTCCACCCCGGAATAACCCGCAGCCATACTTCTTTTCAACGCAACGACCGATTTGGCATTCCAAGCCTCGATCACAGGCATCCCGGCAATCGGACTAGACGAATCCTCGAGGGCGGAAGGATTAACAATATCATTTGCACCGACTACTAATAAAACATCCACCTCGGGCAGGTCTTCATTGATCTCGTCCATTTCAAATACGATATCATAGGGTACATTAGCTTCAGCAAGCAAAACATTCATGTGCCCGGGCAGTCGACCAGCCACCGGGTGAATCGCAAAACGAACATTCACATCCTGCCCTCTCAGTGTCTCAGTAATATCTTTGACCACATGCTGAGCCTGAGCCACCGCCATTCCATATCCTGGCACGATCATGACTTCCTTCGCTTCTTTTAATTCCTCCGCCACCTCGTCCGCAGTGGTCTCGGTAATCGATCCTTTAATCTCCGATGCGGTAGCGGCACTGCCTCCGGCAGTTCCAAATCCTCCGAAAATTACATTTGCCAAACTCCGATTCATCGCCTTGCACATAATATAGCTGAGAATTGCTCCGCTACTTCCAACCAATGCCCCAGTAATAATAAGCAAATCATTTTTGAGCATGAATCCAGCCGCTGCTGCCGCCCATCCAGAATAACTATTCAACATCGAAACGACCACGGGCATATCCGCCCCACCAATTGCCACGATTAGATGGACACCAAGGACGAAAGAAATCCCCATGACAATTAATAGGCTGATCAACGCCTGATCGTGTCCCTGGTCGATAAACTGAGCACCCAGCCAAATAGAGGCACCAAGCATACCCAAGTTGAGCAGGTGACGACCGGGTAAAAGCATGGGCTTACCACTCAAGGATCCCCGCAACTTTCCAAAAGCAACCACAGATCCCGTAAAAGTAACTCCTCCAATAAACACGCCCAGTAAAATTTCAATCTCATGAATCAATTTATTGGTTCCAGTGAGCTCAATATCGCTCGGATCAATAAAACTAACTACGCCCACCAGAACCGCAGCCAAACCGACAAAGCTATGTAAAATGGCAACGAGTTCGGGCATTGAGGTCATCTCCACTCTCTTCGCAAGAACAGCACCGATCACTGCCCCACCAAGCATTAGGGGAATCAATAGTTTAAAATTTTCCACCTCGCCACTGGCAAATGTAGCTAAGATTGCCAGGGCCATACCAAGAATGCCATAGATATTTCCTTTTCGGGCGGTTTCCTGTTTGGACAACCCACCCAAGCTCAGGATGAAAAACAAACCCGAGACGAGATAAGCCATAGTGATCAGTCCTTCTGTCATTCCTTACGAAACATTTTCAACATTCGATGGGTCACCAAAAACCCACCGGCGATGTTAATCGTAGCCAAAAAGATCGCCACCCCTGCAATCCATGGATTGGAGCCGGACACGAAAAGCATTCCACCTATCACAATAATTCCACTTATCGCATTGGTTACACTCATTAGAGGAGTGTGTAAGGAGGGGCTCACATTCCAAACCACCATGTATCCTACGAAACACGACAGCACAAATACGGTTAGCTGATCAAGAAATTCACTTTCACCTTTCCAGCCCAAGGCCAGCAGAAGCACGCAGAGTCCGCCCAGCATTACTCCGGGAGAAAAGATCGATTTTTTTTCTACGATTGGCTTCACGACCGATGGTCCTTTTGGGCTTTGAACATGCACACTGACCTCCACTTTGGGTGGAGGCCAGGATATTTCACCTTCATCCAAAACCAGGGCACCACGAATAATTTCGTCTTCCAGATTAATAGTAAAATTCTCTGTATTTCCCAGTAAATTAACTAGTTTCACGAGGTTATTGCCATATAGACGGCTGGATTGTGATGCCAATCGCGAGGGTAGATCGGAGTAACCCAAAATAGTCACTCCATGGACAATCTTCGATTCTCCGGGCTCCGTCAGTTCGCAGTTTCCTCCTCCCTCCGCGGCCAGGTCCACAATGACTGAACCGTGCTTCATACTCTTGACCATGTCCCCGGTGATCAATACCGGAGATTTTTTTCCGGGAATCATCGCAGTGGTGATAATAATATCCACCTCTTCGGCCTGCTCGGCAAACAGCTTCATTTCCGCGTCGATAAATTCTTTGCTCATCACCTTGGCATAGCCACCCGAACCGGCACCCTCCTCCTCAAAATCAAGCATCAGGAATTCACCCCCTAGACTCTTCACTTCTTCCTTCACCGCGGGACGAGTATCAAAGGCCCGAACGATTGCACCCATATTACGAGCCGCTCCAATTGCAGCCAATCCCGCAACCCCGGCTCCAATTACCAACACCTTGGCCGGTGGAACCTTACCCGCCGCTGTAATCTGACCGGTGAAAAAACGACCAAACGCATGGGAAGCCTCGACCACCGCACGATATCCGGCCACATTGGCCATCGAACTGAGCGCGTCCATCGATTGTGCCCTCGAAATCCGGGGCACGCAATCCATCGCTAACCAATTAACCTTTCGTTGCCCCAGCGATTGGAGTAATTTCTCATTACGGGCAGGATAGGCAAAACTAATCAAAGTTGCTCCTTCTTTAAACAAGGTAACTTCTTCATCGGTAGGAGGATTAATCTTGAGAAGCAAGTCTGCTTCACCCCACAACGGGGAAGAGTCATCAATAAGAACAGCCCCCGCTTCTTCATAGAGTTCATCAGTAAAATTAGCCTGTTGTCCTGCACCTGATTGAACTGTGACCTGATAACCAAGCGTCATCAATGAAGCTACATTTCCCGGACTGATTGCTACCCGTTTTTCAGTCGGAAGGGATTCTTTGGGCACGGAAAGTTTCATAAGGGCAAGTTACATCTAATGAATTGGCTGAATGTAGAGGATCTGTAAAGACTAAGTTTACTACTGTCATTCTAATCCTTGCTTTCAAGGACTGAGCCAATCGATATTTACTGCTCGTCTTTTTTATCAAAATGTGAATAATGTTAACAAGTCAAGTGGGAGGACAAAGTTTCACAGGTGGAATACACGGGATTAGAATAAGTGAACAATCGTTCGAATGCTGGCTAAACAAACAAACAACGAACGAAAGAATTCCCTATGAGTGATGAAGAAAACAATGATAAGCCTACGGATAACCGTATGCGCTTTGACGAACTTGAACTTTCACAGCCTATTTTAAAGGCTGTTCAAAAAGCGGGCTATGAACACCCCTCCCCTATCCAGGAACGTGCGATTCCTCCGCTCCTTGGAGGATCCGATTTTATCGGTGTGGCCCAGACCGGAACCGGAAAGACCGCGGCGTTTGCACTTCCCCTGCTCTCCCGAATGGATGAATCAGTTAAAGGTGCTCAGATTCTTGTCCTCGCCCCCACCCGGGAGCTTGCCCTGCAAGTGGCGGAAGCAATCGAAGGCTTTGCTGAAAACCTTCCTAAATTAAGGGTGGTTGCGGTTTACGGAGGTACTGGTTACGGAGAACAAATCCGCGAATTTAAACGCGGCACTCAAGTTGTGGTCGGTACACCCGGTCGAGTAATGGATCATATTGAAAAAGGATACCTCAAGTTAGACAAACTTCAGGCTTTAGTCCTCGATGAAGCCGACGAAATGTTAAGTATGGGCTTCATTGATGATATTGACTGGATCCTCGAACATACACCGGACGATCGGCAAACCGCTCTATTTTCTGCTACTATGCCCAAGCCAATACGAAAATTGGCAGAAAAGCATTTAAACAATCCGGTAGAGGTTACCATCAAGGTAAAGGCGGAAAACTCTCCTAATATTCGCCAGCAATTTATTAAAGTCAGGCAGCACGAAAAAAGAAATATGCTCCTCCGCCTGCTAGAAATTGAACGATTTGAAGCCATGCTTATTTTCTCGCGCACCAAAAACGCGACTATGGAAATTGCCGAAATGCTCCAGGGTAAAGGATATCTAGCCGAACCTCTCAATGGAGACATGCCACAGAATTTGCGCGAAAAAACGGTCGACCGTTTAAAGCGTGGAAAAATTAATGTACTCGTTGCCACCGATGTGGCCGCACGTGGACTGGATGTAGATCGTATCTCTCATGTGCTCAACTATGACGCACCCTTTGACCTCGAATCCTATACACACCGTATTGGGCGGACTGGAAGAGCCGGTCGTGAAGGGGATGCCATTATTTTTGTTACCAACAAAGAAACAAGGATGCTCAATGCGATTGAGCGTACTCTCAAAGTTCCCTGTCAGGAATATTCTTTCCCCACAAAGGAGGAAATGAATGAACGGAAACTGGAAGAATTCTTTGGTAAGATCGAAGAAAATCTCAAAGCCGATTTAGGTGATTATCGTACTGCTATCCAACGTTACCTCGAAGAATCCGGTAAAGATTCAATCGATGTGGCCGCTGCCCTGGCCCATTTAGAGGCAGGTAAACAAGGACTCTATTATGTGGATATGCCCCAACCTGCCAAGAAAAACTCCCGGGACAGTCGGTCCGGGAGAGATCGGGATAGTCGCGGTGGACGCGATAACCGTGGAGGTCGGGAAGATCGTGGAAGACGCAACGAACGAGAAGACCGCGGTGGTGCCCGAAGTGATTCCAACCTGCAAAGCTATCGCTTTGAAGTCGGGGAATTTCACGGAATCCAAAAAGGAGACATTGTCGGAGCGATTGCCAATGAAGTAGGACTAGACCCAAGAAACATGGGGAAAATTAGAATGTTCAAGGATCATACTTTTATGGATCTGCCTTCGGACATGCCCAACGAAATTATGACCGCATTAAAAACGGTTTGGGTTCAGGGTCACCAGTTAAATATTTCTAAGGACAAGGGCAGACCAAGACCGGACAGGGGTGGTGCTGGACGCTTTGACAAACGAAAGAAGTTTGGCAAAGGAGGCGGAGACTTCAAAAAGAAGTCCAAGAGCCGTTTTCGAGACTAATCTTAACTCAAACTATTTTTTCGCGGTAATCCATTGAACCGCATTACCTAACATATCCAAGTACTCCATGGTGGACATGGTGGAATTGTGATGCCCTAAAGTTGTCGAAAATATTCTACCTTTCCCATGGGTATTAATCCATGCACAAGCCTGCGGCTCATTAGGTTTTTTATCTTTCCCATTGTCTCCGTAAGCTAAAACCGTAGTTCCTTCGTAAACTTGTTGTACATTATACAACTCTCCTTCTGGCGTTAACCATCCATCGGGCATCTCCTTCATAATTGGATGATTGGCGTGCTTCTTCACTTTATTAACAGTGATAGCTGCCTTAGGGCCATGACCTTTGGAACTGGCACCCAACATCTCCGTCCAGGCTTTCTTCTCTCCTTCTTTGGCAGGTATACTCCAATGATAGGAATGCATCGCACAATGTAAGGCAATTGCCGGCTTTCCAGCTTTGTGAATATCAGTAATGGATTTAACGAATTCAGCATCTTTTTCATGAGCAAAGCAGTGATTGTAAACGATATAATCATAACCATCTGCCCACCCTTTTTGACTCAACTTAGCCTTACTTTTTTTCTCATCCATTTCGAAAAAGATATCCCATTTAGTAGGCACACGCTCGTTGATTCCTTCACTAATAATATTTTTTTGGTTTTTATAATCATGGCAGCATCCCCCCGTGATCATAAAAGCGGACAATGGCTTTTTGTCACTATGATGTTTTCCAAAAAGTGAAAAGGAACTTAATAAAAGAGTAAGAATGAGGAATTTTTTCATGTATTGTTTGAAGTTTAAAAGGTGAAAACAATCGCCTACGCAAAACAATGACCCCATTTTTGACAAGCACTGAATTGCAATCCATGAAAATTTCATAAAATAGATCGGTGTAAAACTGGGATTTTCAAAACGCTATCTGAGAACGGAATCCCTCTTAAAAAAGTTCCCGAATTTTCTATTTAAGGATTGAGTACTGTCCTTCGCATTAGATTAATTAATAATTTATGAAAACCCCACCCGTTCTTTTCGCTTTTTTTCTTTGGAGTGCAATATTTTCCAGTGCTCAGATTGGAAAACTTAAAGTGGGAACTGCCTGCGTTAATATAAGCCCCACTGTTTTCCCCATCCAGTTACGATCCGGTAAATCAAGTTTTGTGCATGACCCACTCCATGTCCGAGCGGTCGCTTTCGAGAACGGAAAAGGCCGGGCCGTCATCTGCCTGATCGATGCCATTGGTATCGGGAGGGAAATGTCGGATATTGCCAAGAGCAAAGCTGCCAAAAAAACGGGATGGAAAACCGAAGAAATGCTTATTTGTGCTACTCACACTCATAGTGCCCCCAAA
Organism: uncultured Opitutales bacterium; assembly: GCA_905478775.1. GTDB lineage: Bacteria > Verrucomicrobiota > Verrucomicrobiia > Opitutales > Seribacteraceae > Seribacter > Seribacter sulfatis. Next base: position 17,698 of record CAJQKB010000073.1, read on the forward strand.
GGTGGATCCGGTATGCCTGGGCGCGAAGCTTACGAAAAACTCAAGCACGATAAACTCGAAGAAGCCATCGTTCTTGCCATTGAACGCTTGCAACTTGCTAAAATAGGTTTCTCCTCCGAAGACGAACCCTCTGAAGTACGTAATCGGCGCTGGTTTCTAGAACCAGGAAACATGCCGCCGAATCCTCTCGGTGAAAAAGACCAAGTCAAGACCAACGCCGGTCGCAACCACCTAGTCAGGCCAGCAGGGCCGATCGACCCTGAAATCTGTGTAATCGATGTCCATAACTCCAGAAACAAGCCCCTCGCTTTAATTGCTAATTATGCCCTTCATTATGTGGGTGGTGTGCCCAAAAGAATTGATGATAAAGATCGGGAAGTTGGAATGGCTTCGGCCGATTACTTTGGGGAATTCTCCCGAATCATGCCCTACCGGATCGGGGGATCCAATCCACCCGCAGACTTCGTTGCCATGATGACTAACGGGGCCAGCGGCGATATCAATAACCTCGTTTTCACCGGTACAAGAGCTCCCCGATCCCCTTTCGAACAGATTCGTATCGTCGCATCCAAGACCGCAGATACCGCCTGGCGGGCCGTGAAAAAGATTGAGACCTACGAAACGAAACCGGTCATCGCTACCCGCCAACGGGAAGTCAACCTACCCTATCGGGAACCGAACGAACGCGAGATCAAACTTGCTGAAGATCTTCTCCAACGCACAAGAAAGGAGCGGGACGCGATCAACAGCCGGACCACCTCAGTAGCCACAAGGGTAATCGAATATGCCAACCCCGAGCACCCCAGAACTGAACCCGTCCTAATTCAGGCCTT
>CAJQKB010000074.1 GCA_905478775.1 uncultured Opitutales bacterium
CTTCTGCAATCTCCAATGCGGTTTCTTACCTTGAACGTTCGTATAAATCGAAATTGCTCAGCAATGGTGATCCTGCAGAAAAAAAATCCGGGTTCGCCTATCAGCCCGGTGGTGCAGCCGAGTACACTACTTCTGCCGCGGGTCTTCTTGCGATGCAAGTTTGTGGGGAATATGAATCTCCTTTTGTTCATGGTGCCGCTAATTGGTTACTTGATCATAAACCTGAAAAAAGCAGAAAGTTTTTCTTTTATGGTACTTATTACTACGCACAGGGTATGTACCAGCGTGGAGGAGATCATGCCCATAAGGCGAGAGAACTGGTGGAAAACATTCTCTTGGAATTACAACGGGAGAATGGATCATGGATTGGAAGTGGCTCGGAAGCCGGTGCCGGTGAAGTTTATTCGACCACGCTCGCCATTCTTGCTTTAGCAGTTAAATACCACTACTTACCCATTTACCAAAGGTAATGGTTTACAATTTGTAAACCTCGACCGCATTTGTCCCTTCAATCTTAATCTGCTCATCCGTGGATAAAGTTGAAATAAAATTACGGCAAACCTCCACCCAGTTTTCATACTCGACCGCTAGACGTGCAACCGGCCAATCCGAACCAAACATCATTCTATCCGGCCCAAAACAGTCCAAGGCCGTTTCCATATAAGGCTGCAGATCAGTTAACGACCAGTTCTTCCAATTCGCTTCAGTCGCCATTCCAGATAATTTACAATACACATTTTCTCGTTTGGAAAGATCTTTCATCTGGGCTGACCAAGGCTCGAATAAAGCATCTTTAATTCTTGGTTTTGCCACATGGTCTAAAACAAAAACTAAATCGGGATGCTGGTCCACAAATTCGATCGATGCAGCAAGCTGTCTTTCAAAAATTAGAATGTCATAAACTAAGTTGAATTCCTTTAATAACGAGACACCCCGGTTAAAATCTGAACCCAGAATAAATCGATCGTCCGGCTCGTCCTGTACCACATGCCTTACCCCTTTGAGCCATCGATTAGAGGCATATTGTTCCAAAACAGAATCCACATTGGAATCGGCAAGGGGGAACCATCCCACCACACCCTTAATGAAGTCATGATCTTCGGCATAAGATAAAAGTTGGTCCGTCTCTTTTAATGATTGAGACGCCTGGACCGACACCACGCCCTCAATCCCCACATTTTTGATTTGTTTAAATAAATCTTCCGGTCCGTAGTTTTGCTTGAGAATTCCCATTTGCTCGTTCATCCAGGAATATTCTACCGGATCGTATTGCCAAAAGTGATGGTGTGAATCTATTTTCATTTTAGTTGGGGTGGTTTCGATTTTCTTTTCATTTCCAAAAGTACTTGATTCCAGTTTTTTTGGGCTAAATTGGCCTTCATCTTTCGATAACCGACTCCGTATGCGAGGCTGGTATTATTTTGTAAATTCTCTAATAAGACCGATGCCAACTTACTCTTCTCTTTTTCCAAAACAGCGGAAGAAACTAAATTACAAAACCCTTCCACCACGGGAGGACTTGATTCAATAAACCTTTCATTTAACCACACATGGGCAAACTCATGAGCTAAGACAGATTCACATTCGATGTATGGTAATCCGTATAAAATATAAATCCGATGGTCAAAAGTTGTGCCCGGATTATGTCCACCCCTGACAATTTTATATTTCGTTAAGGTCAAGCCTCTTAAATTTCCACGGGCATTAATTTTAAGTGCTTCTTGATTAAGAAGACCACGATCCACCAGGCGAATAGATAGATTACCTACTGGTTTTGAAATTCCAATTCTAGTCAGGGTCTTCCATACCCTGTTTTCCACTTCTTTTAAAATGGCACCTTCAAAAACTCCATCTTTTAAACATGTAATACAGCTCATTCTACCATCGGCAAAAAACTGCTTCGGGTTCGCATCGCGTTTTACAAAAATTCGGGAACATGTACCACATAGCCCAGTAGATTGAAAATGCTTCACATGCACCATTCCCTTCCATGAATCTCGTCGAAATTGATCGCCTCCCTTAAACCCAGAACGACAAACCATACATCGAAAACAACTGGTATGATATTTTACTCCACCTGCATCAATAGTACGAGTACCCAAGCTCTTTGAACAGATTGGACAACGAGTTACTTTCTTCCAGTTTCGCACATACTCTTGATCCGATTGGATAAAGCGAGAAAGTGAAAAATGGTACTCTCTTCCTTTTATTGATAATCCGATACGATCTCCCAACACTTCAAAGAGTTCACCGTCTGACTTACTTCCTGCTTTTGTTGTCCAAGTTCTCCCCCATGAAAAAATGGCGTACAATAAGAAAAAGAAGTAAAAACTGGCTCTCAAAAAGCCCATTTAAAATCTAAGAGGAAAGTAATTTTTCCCAATGTTTAATTCGGTTCTTAATCTCAGAGGGGCCAGGCATACCCGGTCTTTCTCTTTTTGCGAATGCACGCTCTAAATTAAATACCTCTCTCCAATTGTCACCCAATTCCGGACAGACCTGAATTGCCTCATCTTGTTCCAATGCGGGTAGCGCAATATTTTTCCTTTCCGATAATGCCACTAATTCTCCGATATAATGATGGGCGGATCGAAAAGGGACTCCACGCTCTACCAGATAATCAGCAAGATCTGTGGCCAAAAGAAGTGGGTCAGAGGCTGCCTCTCGACATCTCTCTTCATTAAAGGTTGAAGACGATAAACACCCAGATACAACAGCGAGGCACATACTCAATTGATCAAATGAGTCAAAGACTGGAGGTTTATCTTCCTGCAAATCACGGTTGTAAGTCAATGGAAGGCCTTTTATGGCGACGCATAGATTTTGAAGATTACCAACAATCCGGCCGGTTTTTCCGCGAATTAATTCAAAAGAATCAGGATTTTTCTTTTGGGGCATTAGAGAAGACCCTGTGGTAAAGGAATCAGGTAATTGAATAAATCCGAATTCGGAAGAATTCCACAATATTATATCCTCCGACAAACGGGAAAGGTGTAAGGAGCAATTGACACAGGCCATTGCAAACTCAAGAAAGATATCTCGATCCGCCACCGCATCCATTCCGTTTGCCGTAATCATTGGTTCTCCCGATTGATCGACAAAACCTAACACCTTTGCAGTAAATGCACGATCAAGTGGTAGCGTGGAACCGGCTATTGCACCCGAACCAAGGGGACAAACATTAGCATGGTTAAGCACCAGAGAAAACCGCTCATGATCGCGGCCAAGCGCTTCCATGTGTGCGAGTAAATGATGCCCCACAGTAACCGGTTGAGCACGCTGTAAATGAGTGTAACCAGGAATCGGCAAGAGTGCGTATTGTTTTGCAAGTCCGAGGGTAGCAGACATTGCCATTTCAAGCTTACCGCTCAATTGCATGCAAGCATCTTTAAAAAATAAACGCATGTCAGTAGCGACTTGATCGTTTCTACTTCTTCCCGTGTGTAACTTGGATGCTGCAGATGTTTTTTCAAGAAGTGCATGTTCCAAATTCATATGAACATCTTCCAGTTCAATTTTCCATAAGAATGCCGGTGATTTTATTTCTTCTCTTAATTCTTCAATTCCAGCTTTGATTTCCTGAAATTCAGTTTCGGTTAACAGTCCCACATGAGCAAGCATCGATGCATGGCCCAAGCTGCCTTGGAGGTCATAGGGGGCCAATCTCTTATCAAAAGAAACGGATTCACCAAATACTTGCATAAGGAGATCGGGCTGTTCCGAAAATCGACCGCCCCAAGTTGCTTGTTTATCATCTATTGACATAAGTTGGAATCTTCCAAACGAAAGGAATCCCCGCAACCTTAATCAATCAAATGGATCGAGGTTTAAGAAAATATTTCCTTAATCTTGGCTTTCGCGTGATCACGGTTCAACTTGGCTATATAATCCAAGGAGATATCCTTGGGACAGGCAGCCGAACATTCGCCGTAATTTCTACAATTCCCAAAGCCAGAATCGTCCATCGTGCTAACCATGTTAAGAACACGAGCATCTTTTTCTGCCTGTCCTTGCGGAAGCAGATTAAGATGAGCTGCCTTGGCTGAAGTAAACAACATAGCAGATGCATTCTTACAGGATGCCACACAGGCTCCGCAACCAATACAAGCAGCCGCATCCATTGCCTTGTCTGCATCCACTTTGGAGATGGGAATCGAATTTCCATCAGGTGCACTTCCGGTACGAACAGAAATAAATCCCCCCGATTGAATAATTCGATCGAAGGCAGACCGATCTACTATCAAATCGCGAACTACAGGAAATGCTTTTGCTCGAAAAGGCTCAATGGTTACGGTCTCTCCATCATTAAACTTTCGCATGTGGAGCTGACAGGTAGTGGTTGAATTCTCAGGTCCATGGGCATAGCCGTTTATAGTGAGCGAACAAGTACCACAGATCCCCTCCCTACAGTCATGATCAAATGCAATTGGTTCATTTCCCTGTTTGAGGAGCTGTTCATTCAATTGATCTAGCATTTCCAAGAAAGAAGAATCTTCAGAAACATCGTCCAAAACATGAGATTCAAAAGACCCATTTTCAGTGGGTCCGGTTTGTCTCCAAATTTTTAAGGTAAGTTTCATAATATTGTTCTACTTGTAACTACGAACGGCAAGTTTGACATTTTCGTACTGCAATTCTTCTTTGTGGCGAACCGGAGTTTTCCCTTCGCCTTTATACTCCCACACTGCAGCGTGTGCAAAATTTTCGTCATCTCTTGTCGCCTCTCCTTCTTTTGTTTGGTATTCTTCTCGAAAGTGTCCTCCACAGGACTCATTTCGCTCCAATGCATCGCGACAAAGCAACTCTCCGAAGTCAATAAAGTCTCGAACCCGCCCTGCCCTTTCCAGTTCGACATTTAATCGATCACCAGTGCCTGGTACCAATAAGTTCTTTTGGAAGTGATCCCTCAAATCTTGGATTTCTCCAATTGCTTTTTGCAGACCGGTCGCATTACGGGCCATACCCGCGTATTCCCACATTATTTGTCCAAGTTCTTTGTGGTAGGAACGAGCCGATTTTTTCCCAGAAATCGAAAGCAGTTGACTGGTGCGTTCTTTTACAGACTCCAACACTTCTTTGACTTCCGGTCCATCCGGGCTGATTGTACCGGCACCCGTACTGGCAAGATAATTGCCCACTGTATAAGGGATAACGAAATAACCGTCGCTCAAGCCCTGCATGAGAGCACTTGCACCCAATCGGTTAGCTCCGTGATCAGAAAAATTTGCTTCTCCCAAAACGAAACATCCGGGTACCGAACTTTGCAGATTATAATCCACCCACAGCCCCCCCATGGTGTAGTGAATTGCTGGATAAATCCTCATGGGGCGTTTGTAAGCATTTTCTCCTGTTATCCGTTCATACATTTGAAAAAGATTTCCATATCTTTCTCGAATAGCCGACTCTCCAAGCCGGGAAATTGAATCAGCAAAGTCGAGGTAAACTCCACGTCCACCCGGACCCACACCACGACTTTCGTCGCAAGCTTCTTTTGCAGATCTGCTTGAAATATCGCGTGGAGCAAGATTTCCAAAACTGGGATATTTCCTCTCGAGGAAATAATCTCTTAATTCTTCGGCAATATCATTGGGGTTTTTATCGCAATTCTTTCCGTCTAATGGAACCCATACCCGACCATCATTACGAAGGGACTCAGACATCAGCGTTAACTTGGACTGATGGTCTCCAGCAACGGGGATACAGGTGGGGTGAATCTGAGTAAAGCAGGGGTTCGCAAATCCGGCACCACGTCGGTGAGCACGATAGGTTGCAGTTACATTACAACCTGCAGCGTTTGTAGATAAATAATATACATTACCATACCCTCCCGTACAGATAAGGACCGCATCTGCAGTCCATGCATCGGTTGAACCGGTTACCAAGTTACGGGTGATTATTCCTTTGGCATGCCCGTCAACCTTTACCAAATCAAGCATTTCATGTCGGGTATGCATTTGAACCTGACCAGAAGCAATTTGGCGACTTAACGCACTGTAAGCACCCAGGAGCAATTGTTGACCGGTTTGCCCTCTAGCATAAAATGTCCGGCTCACTTGCGCCCCCCCAAAAGAGCGGTTCGCCAAAAGTCCGCCATATTCACGGGCAAAAGGAACTCCTTGGGCAACACATTGATCAATAATATTAGTGCTATTTTGTGCTAGGCGATAAACATTGGCTTCCCGGGAACGAAAATCGCCCCCTTTCACAGTGTCATAAAAAAGTCGATGGATACTGTCCCCATCATTTTGATAATTTTTGGCTGCATTAATTCCGCCTTGTGCAGCAATCGAATGGGCTCTGCGTGGAGTATCTTGGTAACAAAAGCAATCAACCTGATAGCCAAGTTCTCCGAGAGTGGCGGCAGCCGCACCTCCGGCAAGACCTGACCCGACCACGATGATACGATATTTCCTTTTGTTAGCCGGGTTGACCAGCTTGGAGGAAAAACGATGGTTATCCCACTTATCCGCTATGGGACCATCTGGAATTTGAGGATCAAGATTCATTGTTCAATAGGTTCGAGGTGTTGATTTTTTCAGAAGCTTCAGATGCAAAAAAGGAGGGATCATAAAATTCATATAATCCGTGCTTTTGTGCCAATACGCTTAAGGGAATGATAGAAAATCCGGCAAATATGAGCCAGGCATATCCGGACGCGATTAAATCGAGCTTTCCTTGCCAGGCTTCGGATCGCAATCCAATCGATTGAAAGACACTTGAAAATCCATGAGCCAGGTGCCTGCAAAGAAGAAACATCGCCACCACATAAAAGATTGAAATGATGTCATGCTTAAATCCCGCTAAAATCATAGAAAATGCATCGTGGATTTCAACATCTCCCGTCGAACCAACCGTGGTGGTCATCTCGGCGTATTCCGGATAGATAGTTCGAATAGTAAAATGAAGGAGGTGAAAGACAATAAATGCGAGTAATATTGATCCCGTCAGTCCCATTTTTAATGATGTCCACCCCGCTCTCTTCGTTACCTCCACTTCGTTTTTATCTGGTCGGGCTTTTCGATTCTCAATAATTAAGGAATATGCTGTCCAGGCATGGATGACGACCGAAGCCAGCAAAAACAAACGAGAACCCCAAAGAATAAACCAAGGTAGTGATTGAAGAGAGTGTGCATAAGCGTTGATCTGTGCTTGTCCGGCAAGGACTTGAAGATTACCTGCCATATGCACAAAAACAAAGCCAATGAGAACCAAGCCGGTCAAAGCCATGAGATACTTTTTTCCAAGGGACGAACTGAACATAATAAATATTTATTCTAAATTGATGAGAGGACAAACATTTGACGAGTGCAAATATTGTATTTTGACTAGGTATGCATTTTTAATTAGAAGTAATATTAGAAATTCCGCAAGTATGTTTACATTTTTTTAATCCTTGGTAATAAAACAACAACTTTATAAAAACTTTGTTGCCAGAAATTAAGACAGGGTTTCTTCTCATATAGAATGACAAAAAATCAATGAAATATATATTCATTACAGGAGGAGTGGTTTCATCCTTGGGAAAAGGCTTAACCGCTGCTTCTTTGGGTGCACTTTTAGAGCAAAGAGGATTAACCACCAGGATTCAAAAATTTGATCCTTACTTAAATGTAGATCCTGGAACGATGAGCCCATTCCAACACGGCGAAGTCTATGTGCTCGATGATGGTGCTGAAACTGACTTGGATCTGGGGCATTACGAACGATTTACATCAGGCAAGCTTTCAAGATTCAATAATTTAACCAGCGGCCAAATTTATGAGTCTGTTATAAAAAAGGAAAGGCGGGGTGATTACTTGGGAAAGACGGTTCAGGTCATTCCCCATGTCACCAACGAAATCAAAGATCGAATTTATGCTGCAGGAGAGGGAGTTAATGTTTTAATTACCGAAATCGGGGGAACTATCGGCGATATCGAAGGACTTCCATTTACCGAGGCGATGAGGCAGTTTGCATCCGAGGTAGGCAAGGCAAATGTACTATTCCTGCACATGACTCTTCTTCCCTCCCTACGGGCAGCGGGAGAACTCAAAACTAAACCCACTCAACAGAGTGTGGCAAAACTACGAGAAATTGGAATTCAGCCCGATATTTTGGTATGCCGGACCGAACAGCCAATTACCGAAGAGATCCGAGAGAAGATAAGTTTATTCTGCAGTGTTAAAAAGGAAGCGGTAATTGAAGAACAGGATGTGAATCATTCTATTTACGAACTTCCCCATATGCTCAAGAAGGAGGGTCTCGATGAATTAGTTATCTCGATCCTTGGACTCGATGCACCGGCACCCAAGCAGGATGACTGGGAAGAAGTGGTTCACCGCCTACTCAATCCGAAGCATAAAATTAAGATTGGCATGGTGGGGAAGTATCTTGATTTACAAGACTCGTACCTTTCAGTGAATGAATCGATTGTACATGGGGGAATTCGAAACGATTGTGAGGTTAAAGTTTCCTATATTGATGCAGAGGATATCGAAACAAAGGGTGCCGAGGAATTATTATCCAATTTGGACGGCATTCTTGTCCCAGGGGGTTTTGGCGATCGCGGAACGGAAGGTAAAATAATTGCTTCCCGATTTGCCCGAGAAAATAATATCCCATATTTTGGTCTTTGCCTGGGGATGCAGATCGCGGTAATTGACTTTGCACGAAACCAACTCGGCCTAACAGATGCCAACAGCACGGAATTTAATCCTAACACTCCCCACCCTGTAATTGATATCATGGGGGAGCAAAAAGAAATTAAAGACAAGGGTGCAACGATGAGATTAGGTGCTTGGCCTTGCGTACTTGAAAAGGGAAGTCTGGCTTACAATGCCTATGAAAAGGAAAGTATTTCCGAAAGGCATCGTCACCGTTATGAATTTAACAATCAATACCGGGAACAACTTGAAGAAGCGGGACTCATAATATCTGGTACCAATCCAGATCGTGGTTTGGTGGAAATTATTGAAGTAAAAAATCATCCATGGTTTGTCGCCGTGCAATTCCACCCGGAATTCCAGTCCAAACCCAACCAAGCTCACCCACTTTTTGCCTCTTTTGTAGAGGCAGCACTGGTACAAAAGCTTGAATCATGTAATCAACAATCTGGATCTTCAAAATAGATTCTTTTGATACTGTCCAATCAGGGCAAAAATTGAGATGGTAATACCGATCCGATCGAATTAGAAATTTGGATATGCTTGGAACCATTTGCAAATGATTGATGCCCATACCCATCGGTACCCACCCGAGGTTTATTTAAATCCTCAAAAATTTGCTCTGAAGCAGGGAGAAAGTCATTGGCTAGAATTAATCGCACCCACCAATGGAAGTGACTTGCAGGGTTGGTCATCGAGGGAAGCAATGATTGCAGATATGGACAGAGCTTCAGTCCATAAAGCAGTTCTTCTGGGATGGTACTGGCAGAATCCCGAGACATGCATTCTTCACAATGAGTGGCATGCCGAGTGGATCAAAGAAGACCCTGAAAGGTTTTACGCATTTGCAACTATTCACCCATCTCTACGAAATCCCATCGATGAATTGAAGAAAAGGCAGGAGCAGGGATTTGTGGGAATGGGAGAGATTCATCTCGGGGTTCAAGGATTTTCGATGCAAGACCCAGCTTGGATAGAGTGTATTAAATTTGCCACTGAGCAGAGTTGGCCTGTTAATTTTCATGTTACTGAACCAGTCGGACATGAACATCCCGGCCGGGTTCCCACACCATTAGAAGATTTCCTCTGGCTGGCTCGTGAATTTCCGGAGCTGAAAATCATCCTAGCCCATGCCGGTGGATTGTTTCCTTTTTATGAACTTAATCCAAAAGTTCGAAACGAACTTCGTAATGTTTATTATGATTTGGCTGCCTGTCCACTTCTCTACGAATCCTCAATCTATCGAAAACTAATCGATACCGTTGGACATAAAAAAATTATCTGGGGCACAGATTATCCATTGAAAATTTTCCCAAAGGTTCAAAGTAAGCCTGACTTCTCGACATTTATAAAAGAAATTCATAAAGTTGCAGATCTGAGCGATGACGAAAAAGACGCACTCTTTCACCAAAATATTTTTTCCCTCCTTCCATGTTAATTGAACTTAATCAAGTTAAACCTGAGCCCATTCCCAAGGAAATGGTTGCTCGTTCAGATGTTTGGGGAACCCGTTTAAATATCGAACCAAAAAGTTTCACACTAATATCCGCACATTCAGGAAAAGGAAAGTCTACCCTGCTCCACCTTCTGTACGGTCTACGAAATGACTATTCTGGTGAAGCGTCTATTGATGGCCAGTCTGTGGAAAAACAAGAAATGGGGGATTGGACTAGATTAAGAAGCCAAAAGATTGCTCTTCTATTCCAGGAACTCAGGCTCTTCCCCAAGCTCAGTGCACAGGAAAACATTACTTTGATTCCTGAGTCCAACCCACAGGTTCCATCGGATACGGAGATGGCAGAACGATTAGGTATGGAGGAGTTTCTTTCTAAGCCAATCGAAAACCTCTCCTTTGGACAACGGCAACGAATTGCGATCATAAGAACTCTTCGAAAACCATTTAAACTTCTCCTTCTTGACGAGCCGTTTAGTCACCTTGATAAGAAAAATGAGAAATTGTCTTCTTCCTTAATAGAAGAAATTGCCCGAGCGAACGAAGCCACTGTTCTTGTAACCTCTTTGGGAGAATCCCCGCCCCTTCCTTTTGACCGTACTCTCTCTTTGTGAAACAGTCCTTTTCAAAATCAATCCTTCAGTCATGTCTGAATGTACCGGGGCCAAGGCGAGAGTTATGGATTGCCTCACTCGGATGCCTTATTGGATCAACTCTCCTCATTCTCGCGATTCAACTTTATCAGGATACCTCCTCATTACTTAATGAGAAAGAAGTGGCAAAAAACTATTTCACCTTGAACAAAAAGGTGGAAGGAGGGGCCTTGGTCAACCTTGGTAAAAATGAACGAACTTTCTCTACTGAAGAACTGAATGAAATTAAAACCCTTGAGGGTGTGCAAAGAATCGGTGGCTTTACCCGTAATCAATTTCCTCTCACTCTGTATATTTGGCCATCCGGGAAGGTTGGACTAGGAGCAGCTGCAAAGACTGACCTGTTCTTTGAATCGATCCCCGATGAATTTCTCGATTTCGTCCCCGAGGACTGGCACTGGGATGAAAACTCTGAGATCGTACCCATTATGGTTCCCAAGTTCTACCTCGACCTATGGAATTTTGGTCTCGCCCCATCCAGGGTAGAATACCCCGCCCTCTCCACTGATGCCGCAACTGGAATGCCCATCGAACTCTTCATCGGAAAAAACAGGGAGACTACTTTAGAAGGTCGGTTTGTGGCATTTAGTAAACGAATCAATAGCGTACTTGTACCCAAAAACTTCCTGGAATGGGCCAATAAGAAATTCGGGCAACCCGAAGCAAATGACTTTTTATTTCTTTGGAAAGAGGGTTCCATTGAGGGTCCTCCTATTACTCGCTCCACTCTTGCCACGCTTCGAAACGAACTAGAGTTTAAAAACTGGGAAATTTCACCACTTGAAAATCCTGCTGAACGTTCCCCCGCAACTCAGGCTCTATTAGAAGGAAAGAAGAAAACTGGCCCCTCTCGGATCATCCTTGAGATTGAGGATAATCCCAGTACCTCATTTACTTCCCACATTCAGAAAAAAGGATATGAAATCAATCGGGAATTCCCAGAACAGGATATAATCAAAAAAGTAATCCAGACACTTTTTCTTGGAATGGTGGGAATTGGTGCTCTGCTTTCTCTACTTTCTATTACCACTTTTGCCACTAGTTTTCGCCTGGTAGTTGCCCAGGCAAGCGAACAGGCAAAGAATCTCCTGCTCCTTGGTTTCTCCAATGTACAGGTGTCGCATGTAATATTCACCCGATTCCTCAAACTCTTTATTTTTATTTTAGGGGGTTCAGTGATAGCTGGATACACCCTTAAATCGCTCTTAGCCAATCAAGCAATTGCATACGGAATCACAATAAACAGTGGCATTTCTTTTCAGACTTTTGCCTACATCTTCGTCTATGGTCTCATTTATATTTTTATAAATCAGCGAGTAATCGAAAAATCGGTTGTGAGACTGATTGATTAATCTAAAGCTTTGCTTCAGCTAATAAATTAAATTATTCATACATAATTACTCGGAGATTGCATTCTTTTCTACCTTCGATTTTAGCGACTCAATGTAATCAACCCCTACCTTAATCGATTGTAAAGGAATACTCACTTCAGTAGATAGCCTTCCCTGTCCCAGTTTTGCACTCCCAGTTACTGCAGGTGTATCCAATTCCAAAAGACCGTCCAATGCACCTCCGAAATTAACCCCACCCGTTGTCTCCACGATTTTCATAACTAATTCGGCATAGCGTACGATATCAATTCGCCATTTTAAAATCTCTCCCTTTTCCAGCTTAATTTGTTCCCCGATATTATTTTTCACTGGGATCCCTGACTTCACCGCACCCAATAATTCAAGAAGTTCTGGCTTACTGGTGGCCGAGATATAGAAGCCATTATCAACCACAAAAAAAACAGAAGTGTTAGAATAGGATGTAAGATTGGGAAGGTCTATATTGTCACTTTTATTTGCGTCCATAATCATATCATAGCGGAAAATTTTATTATTATCCAAAATTGAATCCTCCACGAAATTAATTTCATATTTGAGACCCGAATTTTTAATCATATCACTGGCAAATATTTCTTTAATTAGAGAAATTGATTCGGTTGATAATTTCTCCCATTCCTCGGAGGACATCTGCGTTCCACCCAACTGTACCACCTGTATTGGATTTTCAATATCATCAGATGTGCTGTAGCTCATCACAGCTTGTCCGTCATAAAGTTTGCTTCCCTCACGAATCAAAGAAATGAGTTTTGAAGCGGATTCTTTGGATTTCGGGTGAGTAAGCCCTTTTTCAATCCTGCCAACAAAATATTCTGTATAGTGAACCCAACTTTCTGGATCAAGATTGACTAGCATGTCCATAAACCCATTACTTTTAATATATTGAGAAGCATCTAAAGTGAACAGCTCAGGCTGGGCAGAAAAGAGAGAAAATATCTCCGTATCCTTTTGGGCAGAGATTGTGGTGCGAGTCATAATCTCCTCTGCAGAAAGGGACACATCGAACTTCACTGCTTCTACAGTGGCCAATTCATCCAGTGAAACAGAAATGAGATTACCAAGGTGAGACTGCACCTCGACCGGGAAAGGAGTAATGCTCAACCCTCCCAAAGCCGAAGCTTTCATCTTTTCTAGATCCTTAAAAAGAAACTTTAGTCGTCCGCCGATTTCAATATCATCAGTTGGATCCTCTTTGACAAAAGCCAAAAAGGAGGACCAATCCTTCACATCTTCGAATAATTTTGGATTCATCGTTGCTAATGTCCATCCATCCACTTCCATTGTTTTCATACCAACATTCTCAGCCTGCTTCTTAACCGGACTTTCGGGTTTTAATTTCACCGCTAGAATAAAGCTGGGTTGAGCACCGATAGTAATATCATCAAGTAATACTATTGTGACAGGTGTATCCGGATCGATTGAAACTAGTGCGGGATCACCTAAAGCCATCCCGGCTAAAGCAGGAAGCATTGCAATTTCAGGACCCGGTTTTACCACTTGTCCTACAGTAACTATTTTTTGTAAAAGCTTTGAAATGCTTATCGTCTTGGCATACCCAACTGGTTTGGACTCAATTCCAGATACCTCGATCTCAGGAATAAGGGGAGGGAGGACTTCAATTTCAGTCTCATTGTTCGCGGAAGAATTATTTTTTCCGCAACTACAAATAAGGAGAAAAGCGGGAAAGAGAATAGAAAGATATGATTTTTTCATAAGTATGGTATGTCAATAAAGTTGATTATATTACGACCTGTAAGAAACGCATGCCATTATAAAAGATCAACTAAGTTATAATGAATAATATAAATATCAGATAATCAGCAGTTTAATTTAATTTGAAAAATCAATTATCTTTGTAAACCAAAAGAGAAAATTTGTATTGAGAATCTCTTCGATCCTAGAAGTGACATCAATGAACACTGCAACCGAGGCAGTTGGTTCGAGGGCCAAGTTTACATAAAACACACTTATCGATCGACTCAAAGACTAAATCTAACCAACCTTCATCACAAGTTCGTCATCCTTTACTGAAAAGGCGACTTCACTCCCCTCCTCTACTTCACCGGCGACTAAAGCACGCGCCAGTTGGGTCTCGACTTGCTTCTGTAAGAATCGCTTAAGCGGGCGGGCTCCATAAGTGGGGTCGTACCCTTTTTCCCCGATCCATTTCTTAGCAGCATCCGTGAATACGACAGTTACCTTTCGGTCCTCTAGGCGTTTGTTCAGGCTATTGAGGAGCAGGTCGACAATTTCAGTAATTTCTTCGAGTGAGAGGGGCTTGAATAAAACCGTATCGTCAATTCGGTTAAGAAATTCTGGACGAAAATGATCCCGTAAATCTGCCATGACCGACTCGCGGGCGGATTCAGAAATTTCATTATCGATCAAGTTTTCCTGCAGGTAACGGCTACCCACATTGGAGGTCATGATGACCACTACATTCTTAAAGTCCACCGTTCGACCCTGCGAGTCTGTGAGGCGTCCATCGTCCATCAATTGGAGCAAAACATTGAAGACATCGGGGTGTGCTTTTTCAATCTCATCAAAAAGAATTACGGAATATGGTTTACGGCGCACTGCTTCGGTCAGTTGTCCGCCTTCCTCATACCCAACATAACCAGGAGGTGCACCGATCAGACGAGCCACAGAATGCTTCTCCATGTATTCAGACATATCGATACGGACGACATTATTTTCGCTATCGAACAGGCTCTCTGCAAGCGTCTTGGCAAGCTCGGTCTTTCCGACTCCGGTAGGGCCAAGAAAAAGGAATGATCCGATTGGGCGGTTCGGATCTTTAATACCCGCACGTGCACGCATGATCGCTTCAGAAACGGCATCCACCGCTTCGTCCTGGCCAATCACACGCTCATGTAAAATACTTTGCAGACGGAGAATTTTTTCCCGCTCGCCTTCAATTAATTTAGTCACCGGTACGCCAGTCCAGCGAGCAACGATATCAGCAATCTCCTCGGCCGTGACCTCCTCCTTAAGAATGGAATCGTCTTTCTTTTCCACTTTTTCAAGGGCTTCCAATTCGGCTTCCAGCGTCGGAAGTTTTCCATGTTTAAGCTCAGCAACCAGATTCAAATCATAAGCCCGTTCAGCACGCTCCATATCAGCCCGCATCGTTTCAATTTGCTCGCGCAGAACACGAACATCGTCAATTCCCTTACGTTCATTTTCCCACTGTCGCTTGATGGTCTCCATCTTGTCCCGAGCATTACCCAATTCCTTGCGAAGTGTTTCCAAGCGGTCCTTACTGGACTTATCCTTCTCCTGCTTAAGTGCAGTTTCTTCGATCTCAAGTTGGAGAACGCGACGGCTAATTTCGTCTAATTCAGAGGGCATACTGTCCAATTCCGTACGAATCATAGCACAGGCTTCGTCAACAAGATCAATTGCTTTATCGGGTAAGAAACGGTCCGAAATATAGCGATTGGAAAGCACTGCAGCGTTAACCAACGCTTCATCCCGAATATTCACGCCATGGTGAATTTCAAAGCGTTCGCGCAAGCCTCGAAGAATCGAAATCGTGTCCTCCACATTAGGTTGCTCCACAAGTACCGTTTGAAAACGACGCTCGAGAGCAGCGTCTTTTTCAATATTCTGACGATATTCATTGAGCGTTGTTGCTCCGATACAATGAAGTTCACCTCGAGCGAGCATCGGTTTCAACATATTTCCCGCATCAATTGCACCCTCAGCCTTTCCGGCTCCAACAATGGTATGCATCTCGTCAATGAAAAGAACTATTCTTCCCTCCGCTTTGCTTACTTCGTTTAGGACTGCCTTCAAGCGTTCCTCAAATTCACCTCGGAATTTTGCTCCGGCTAACAAAGAACCCATTTCCAAAGTAAAAATAGTTTTATCTTTAAGCCCTTCGGGTACGTCGCCACGTACAATTCGCTGGGCCAATCCTTCTACAATGGCAGTTTTACCTACGCCCGGTTCACCTATGAGAACGGGGTTATTTTTCGTCTTACGAGATAGTATTCGAATGACTCGACGAATCTCTGAATCTCTCCCGATCACGGGATCCAGTTTACCAGACTTCGCCTGTTCCACTAAATCGATTCCATATTTTTTAAGAGCTCGAAAAGAATTCTCTGGAGTACGTGAGTTTATTTTCTGGCCACCTCTTAAATTTTGTAAGGTTTCTTTAATCTTTTTTTCAGAGAGATCAAAATTTTTCAGGAATTGAGTATAGGTCGCGGGTTTACCCACACTGGCTAGTCCAAGTAACAAATGTTCTGTGCTCACATAATCATCCTGCATCTCAACCGAAACTTTTTGCCCCTTTTCAATCGCCTCAGTCAATGCAACGGAAGCGTAAGAGCGAGATGTATTGATATCGCCTGCAATCTTGGGTAAATTTTTAAGTTCTCTCTGTAGACCCAGTTGAACCGGTGCGATTCCCACTCCCATCTCATCTAATAACGCCGGTACAATTCCATTCTCCTGCGCAATCAAAGCGGAAGTTAAATGCCAAACTTCAACTTCTTGTTGGCCATTTCGTTTCGCCACTTCTGCCATCTCTTTTATTGCAGAAATTCCAAGTTCAGTAAATTTTTCAGGATCGATATTCATGGTTGTACTAGTGCAAGTTGCGTTCCGATTCGATTATTAGACTAATCCTTAGATAAAACCAACGATTTAGAGGAATAACTCATTTTTCACTAATAGAAAAACCGGGACAAAGTAGGGCTGAAAAAACCACAACGAGACATATTGTCTCACTTAGTTCGATTGTAATCACGAGAAATTTACTTAATTCTAATCAAATGAAAATTTCTGAGAGAGCTACTTTGGTTGATCATGAATTGGCTAAATTATACCCCAACCCACCGATTCCGCTAGACCACAAGGATTCTTACACCTTGTTGATTGCCGTTTTACTCTCCGCTCAATGCACTGATGCAAGAGTAAATAAAATCACACCAAATCTTTTCCAACTCGCATCGAACCCACTTTCCATGTCGCAACTTTCGGTGGATGAAATAAATTCAATAGTGAGGCCTTGTGGGTTAAGTCCGAGAAAAGCACAAGCCATCCACGGACTATCCCAAATTCTATTGGATAAACACGAGGGGCAAGTACCAAGGAGTTTCGAGGAATTAGAGGAACTTCCAGGAGTGGGACATAAGACGGCATCCGTAGTAATGGCACAGTCATTTGGGTTTCCATCCTTTCCAGTGGACACTCATATTCACCGGCTTGCTCAACGATGGAAATTAACCAGTGGAAAAAGTGTCGTGCAAACGGAAAGAGATTTAAAAAAACTTTTTCCAATGGAAAGGTGGAACGAGTTGCACCTACAAATTATTTTCTATGGTCGGGAATTTTGCCAGGCAAGAAATTGTTTTGGTTTGGAATGCCCAATCTGCAAGGCTCTGTTTCCGAAGAGAAAATCAAAAGTGATCGCAAAAAAATCTTAGCCGCCATTTACAAATACTTTCGGTCTTGCATCTGTAAGCCGGGTAATCGAATCCTCATTTAAGCCAGTATCATATAAATAAATTTCGCGTAAACTTTTCATCGAAATTAATAAATCAACTAGTTCTTCATTCAATTCGATTCGTACCAAATTTAAATAAGTTAGGTTTTCTAGACTCTTTAAGTGAGCAAGGCCATCTACCGTGATTTCTTTATTTCCCTCCAGGTATAATCGTTGAAGGCTAGAAAGTTTGGATAATACTTTGAGCCCCTCATCGCTAATTTCGGCATGAGTTAAATCTAAGGATAATATTTTCCCAGATAATGGAACTATGGCCTCGAGATCTTGGTCATTAAGTCCTCTTTTCTTCTCTGGCGGAGAAAGTATCCGGAAACCATCTCCTTTGTCCATAGGAAGAATAATAATATCGGTGGAGCGAAGTCTCTGCCAATCTTCTTCATTTAAGGTAATTTCAAGTGCACTTTTGGGTTCTTGTTGAACAGCTGCAATCCTGTTCACTTTGGTAGCTTCAACCTTTTTACTGACAATCCCAAATTTTTGGAGAATTGGACTAACTTTGCTCGGAAAAGCAAAATACAGAGCAACCACAACGCCACAGGCCAGCATGCAGGTTACGCTAAATACAATTAGAGTTGAAATTATTCGCGAAATTAAACTTTTTTCTTTAGCAATCACTACCGATTTGCCACTGTTCATCTTTACCCGGCGAACTTGTTTACCAGAGGCAGGATTAGTATTCCTTCCGACCTTTTGACTACCACTCTGTACAGATTTTTGCGAAGAAGCAGGAATTACCGGAGTTGGTGCGGCAGCAAAATCATTCGTATCTGGAATACCAAGCAGAACCCCGAGGGATTTCCACTCTGACTCTCCTTCATACAACGCGAAATCGGTGGCTAGAAGTTGACCCGTTTCTATAAACTGATTGGCTTGATCCCTGGTGTAAGGACCAAAAGTCTGGCCGTCCCTGGAAACATAAATATTCACTTCTTTTCTATTTGGTTGTCATTCGGTAATATGATTTTTTCGATCATATCCTCTGGTACTCCAATATTTTTTAAAATAGGAGCCACTCGATCGGGGGCAAAAATTAATCCTACAAATCCAAGGATTACCACGACCATAAAAAGAATAATAAACAATAATGAAGTGGAATAAATTTTGGATATTATCCCCTCTCCTTTCACAACAATAACGGTTTGATTTTTATTTAGACCCTTAATTTTATGAGAACTCGAAATACGGTTTTTCCCACCTCTCGCCAACGGTTTTTCGTTTGTATTTACTTGCCGAGCTGGTGCATTGGGTGGTGGAGGCAAAGGCAATGAAGGTGGTGGTGGAACATATTCCGCTGTATTTCCAATTACATTTTCGGGCTGTGTATCTTCAACCGGTTGCGGCATTTGTGGTGGATTATCAACCGGAGGAGGATTAGATTCATGGGGCAGTCGAATTTCAGGAACTGGAGCGACTGGAGGAATAACATCCGACCCTTCGATGGTATCGGTTGATGAATGAGTAATTTTAGAATCGTTCTCTTCTTCATCTTGGAAGACATCTTCCCACTCTTTCATTTTCTCGTGATCTACCTCATCATCTTCAAACTGGTCATAAACAGAGGAATCGATTTCTGGTTCTTGGGGCGAAGCAAGTAAAGAAACAAGTGGAAGCCAACTGTCTTCTCCCTCCCATGTACCCAAATCGTCTTGGCTTAATTCATCGACTTGAATGAATTCAAGAATTTCATCACGGGTATAAGGGCCGAAAGTTTTATTATCTTTTTTTACATGTATATTCACAAAAGAGATTTATTAATAACGCCCACCGATAAAATTCCAAAACAAAAGAATGAATCCAAATATAACTTATTTTTCTGCGGGTCTTAACCGTATCCAATCAACGACAATTTCAATTTCTTCTGGAGTAAGTTTATTATCCCGACCAAAGGCAGGCATGCGATCATTTTTCTTTCCGTAAAACCTTTCATGTTCTGGATTAATAATGAAGTCGGTCATCCATTTCTTCGATCCATACCCCGTTAAATCAGGAGCAGACCCTTCTCCCTCTGAATCAATATCATGACAATCTATACAAGCAAGATCGTCATAAAAAATATCCATTAAGCTCTCTCGCCTTTCTTCTGTGAGACTCTCCTGATAAGGTAACTCTGCCAGGTCGGATAAAAGAATAGCCACTTGAGGGAGTAATTCCTGCTCCTCTTCATCAAATTTCTGTAATACTTTTTTTGCCATTGTTCCGTCCTTAAATGCAGTTCCACCAAAATATTCAAGAGAGGTGTAATGCTCGTAATTTAATAATTTAGTAAGCCATTCTTGACTCGCAAACCCGGCAAGTTCAGGGGCGGAAGGATCTTCTTCTACAGAATACCCTCTACCATCGTGACCATTGTAGCGGTGACAACTTGCACAATGCGCGGCAAATATACGACGACCGCGATTTTCGTGATCTTTCCTCAGTAAAGTAACCGCACCGGCAGGTGGGATCCCCTCCTCCTGTGCGATTTGCACTACTCGATTCGCCTGCCATTCCGCTTCTTTTACAGCAGCGCCATGGTTAATGTTTGACCGATCCTCTGAAAAAGCAAGGAAAGTAAGTCCTGCCGCACCGGCCAAAAGACACCACCAAAATCCAATATTAAATTGATGACCTTTTCGAGATGCACCTAAAAAGGGCTGAATAAATATCAATAAACCTAGAACTAACGGGATTATAACTGCACCCCAAAATGCGGGAACATACTTGAGCAATTGAAAAAGGAATAAAAAATACCACTCCGGTCGGGCGGGAAACTCATTGGATGGATCTGCGGGTGGTCCCAAAGGTGCTCCCTTGAAATAAAGAGTCAGGATAATAACTGCTAACATAACCGCTAAGCAAGCGACTCCATCTTTCAATATTTGATCGGGCCAAAAATAAGAGTCTTTTTTAGGGCGGGGTTCTTTAACATGGATTCCATGTTTTCGAAAAAGATAAATATGAGCCACAACAAGCCCAATTAAAGCTGCGGGAAGAATACCCGCGTGCAAAGCGAAGAAGCGGGTAATTGTTTGATGACCATACTCAACTCCACCCACGACAATTTTCTGCAGAATTGGACCAATAAAAGGAACTTCAGCGATTAAATTTGTTGCCACTGCAGTAGCCCAAAAACCTTTTTGGTCCCAAGGTAATAAATAGCCAGTTAATGAAAGCGCCAATGTTACACCCAGCAAAGCAATGCCGAACCAAAAATTTAATTCCCGGGGTGCTTTGTATGCCCCGTCTATCATGACCTGCATTAAATGTAAGACCAAAAGAACAATCATTGCTTGGGCCATGTAATGATGAACCCCCCGCAAAAACCAACCTCCCCATACTTGGTATTGAATAAAATATACACTTTCCCATGCGGTCTGTGCACTGGGACTGTAAGACATCCATAAAAGGGTACCAGTTACTACCTGTGTAAAAAAAGCAAATGTTAAACAACTTCCCCAAACATACCTCCATCTTGCACCACCCGGTACTTTTTCGTACAGTGCTTCTTTCACTATTCCGCGAATACCCGAGCGATCGTCCAACCAATCTAAAAATCTGTTCATGACAGGGGAACTTTATCGCTGATATTGGGACGGAATTGTTGAAATCGAATCCACACTACTCCCTCTTCCACTTTTGTATCCATTGTGTCCAACCCCCGAGGGCTTGGACTTTCAACATCAGTAACTGAACCATCCAATCCAAATGTGCTGTTGTGACATGGACAAAAATAGTCATTAGACTTCGAACGATAGTCCACCGCACAACCCAGATGTGGGCATTTCAAATTAAATGCAGTTACCTCATCTCCATCGCGAGCAAGATAAACCGCACCAACCGGTACATTTTTGTAGGTGGTCCACGCATCTTTTACTTGCTCTAAAATAACTTCGAATTTGGCGGGTTTTCCATCTTCGGAAAGGTTTTGTAATGGTGCCACTTTAGTCCACGGTACCTTTTCTTGTTTGCCAGAGCTTTTTTTTACAGGATCAAAAACCGTGGTGATTCCTGAGGCAAGTGGAAACAACCCACAAGCAGCAGAGACAGTTACTGTGGAAACCACAATAAATTTTCTTCTCGAATCCTCTGAACAGCACTTTTTAGTGGTTTCAGGAGTTTCCTTCTTTGTATTCGCTTTTTGAGTCATATGAAATTTTTAAGTAATAAAAATACTGGATCTTTTTTATTTTAAATATAATTAAGAAAAAATGAAATTAAGAAATAAAAATGGCTTTCTAGTCATTATGAATTATAACAAAAAAAAAGTCACAAAAGATCAAATATCCAATTAAATGGAATGAGTTTTAGATGAACTAACAGATTTGAATCCCGATTAATTCGTATTTTGTAAGAAAAATTAGATATACAATTTCACTCAGGGAAATCAGGAAGTGGAGGTAAGCCACCCCCTAAGGAATCATCTCCCGGTAAAGGAGGAAGCCCTCCGCTTGAGTCATCAGAAAAACCAGGAAGTGGAGGAAGATCATCAGTTCCAGAACCTGGTAGCGGTGGAAGATCGTCTCCGCCAGAACCGGGAAGACCAGGAAGTGGGGGTAAGTCGTCTCCACCAGAATCAGGAAAAGCAGGAAGATCGCTAGCACCTGTCTCGGGAAGACCAGGAAGTGGGGGTAAAGCCTCATCACTTGGAGGAGAACTGGGGAAGGAGGGAAGATTTGCGTCCATTGATTCAGGAAGCCCAGGGAGAGGAGGCAACCCGTCTTCGCTCGCAGGGAACTCTGGAGCAGATTCCAAGGGTATCTCACTGGATTCAGGAAGTGGTGGAAATTCAGTCGTACCGCTCCCAGGCAGATCTAACAAATCATCAGATAAAACAGGATTATTCTGAGGAATCGAAGGGGTGACTTCGATTGCTGGCGTGTCTGAAGCGTCAGGCAATGGTGGAAATTCATTGGAGATTGGGGATGGATCAGAGGGGAACGAAGGAAAAGAATCTGCACTCGAATCACTTCCAGGTAGAGAAGGAAAGGGTTCGTTTACAATTGATTTTTCTTCTGGGAAAACTTTTTCAGCTCCAGACTCAACCGGCTGGAACTGCAAGGCTTCCTTCACATCCTTACGATCTTCGGATATCACCGGTTCTTGCCTAGGTGTAACAAAAGGCTTTTCAGATAATTGTATTGGAGACCCATCCGATCTCCATGTTGCTTCTTTTCCATGCCTGGTTCCGTTTGTGTAAGCACGAACATACATTTTTTGCCCATTAGGCCACCAACGGGTTACTGTTCCATGCCAACGTCCCTCACTATAGTTTCTCTCATACATCTTGATTCCGTTCGAAAACCAGCGAGCACTTAAACCCTCTTTTTTTCCTTCTTTCCAAGATTCATCAGCTAAAACATAATCTCCGCTTTCTCCTTTTTCTATTGATAAAATTCGTCCGGTAAACGGGCGGTCATTGAACTTTTGGTACAATAAACCATATCGAGATTCAAAGTAATTACCGTATTCCTCGGTAGTTACCTGGAAGGCATCATCGGTCACACCGACAATTCCCTGGGAGGAAGAATCTTCGGATATGTTTTGCCGATAACTATTTTGGCAAGAGGAAAAAAATAAAGCACAGGCAAGAAAAGAAACTAAGAACAGATTTTTCATAATAAATAGCGTGATCAATTTGAAGAGGAATGCAAGATTGAAGGACATTAATCTACAATGTTATTGTCAAAACTTTATTATTATGTTTTCGATTAATTTTAATTTTTCTTAAATTCACTCCCTTAACCCAAATTATGAATATTGAAAATCTTTCCCTTATAATACCCGCCTTTGGAATATTAGCTTTGCTTTTCACTTGGTGGAAAACAAAACAAATAAATGCACAGCCTGAAGGCACTCCCAAAATGGCTAAAATTGCGGCGAGCATACAGGAAGGTGCCATGGCATTTTTAAAGGCAGAATATAAAGTCTTATTCGTGTTTGTTATTGCAGTGGCGATCCTATTGGGATGGAGCGGGTCACAAAACCCAAATAGCCATGTTTATGTTGCAGTTTCATTTGTTGTGGGTGCATTCTGCTCGGCACTCGCCGGATATTTAGGAATGGTCGTGGCCACAAAAGCCAATGTAAGAACTACCAATGCGGCTCGAGAAAGTTTAGGAAAAGCGCTGGAGGTTGCATTTGCGGGTGGGTCCGTTATGGGGCTTGGAGTTGTGGGTTTAGGAATTCTTGGATTAGGTGGTTTATTTGCATACTTCGCCCAGGAATTTAGTGCTTTCGAAGGAGGTGCTGCCTTAAATACTACTCTCTCTGTTTTGACTGGTTTTTCATTCGGTGCATCTTCAATTGCACTTTTCGCACGCGTGGGTGGTGGTATTTACACGAAAGCTGCAGATGTGGGAGCAGACTTGGTCGGAAAAGTGGAGGCAGGTATCCCGGAAGATCACCCGCTCAATCCCGCTACAATTGCAGATAATGTGGGTGATAATGTGGGTGATGTGGCCGGAATGGGTGCAGATTTATTTGAGTCTTATGTAGGGTCAATCATCGGGACTATGATCCTAGGAGCAGCCATGGTTGCAGGTTCTGACAATTTCCAAGATGAATTAAATGGATTATCACCGGTCTTTTTACCTCTTTTGTTAGGAGCAATTGGAATTGTCACTTCGATACTAGGTACTTTCTTGGTAAAAGTAAAGGATGGTGGGGACCCACACAAAGCCCTTAATAAAGGCGAGCTTGTAGCATCCCTCGCAATGATCATATGCTCCTATATTACCATTAATTATTTTCTGCCACAAACATGGAACTATGACGGAGCCACCTTCACCTCGGATGGTGTATTTTATGCAATTATAATTGGATTAGTTTCCGGTTTAGCTATCGGTAAAATTACTGAGTATTATACCGGAACTGGCACGAAGCCTGTTAAATCAATTGTTGAGCAATCCATTACAGGCAGTGCCACTAACATAATTGGTGGCCTTGGAATTGGGATGATCTCCACTACTTTTCCTATCCTTATTCTAGCGGCTGCAGTTGTAGGTGCTCATGAATTAGCAGGGCTCTACGGAATCGCAATTGCTGCAGTAGGTATGCTTTCAAATACCGGGATACAATTGGCAGTAGATGCTTATGGCCCCATTTCTGATAATGCCGGTGGAATCGCGGAAATGTCCGAACTTCCTAGCGAAGTAAGGCAACGCACGGACAAGCTTGATGCAGTAGGAAATACGACTGCTGCAATTGGGAAAGGATTTGCCATTGG
This sequence comes from uncultured Opitutales bacterium, assembly GCA_905478775.1. Taxonomy (GTDB): domain Bacteria; phylum Verrucomicrobiota; class Verrucomicrobiia; order Opitutales; family Seribacteraceae; genus Seribacter; species Seribacter sulfatis. The sequence goes on from CAJQKB010000074.1 coordinate 24,859, forward strand.
TTCAGCTGCACTTACTGCACTCGCACTTTTTGCCGCTTTCAAGGAAACTGCTGGAATTGATGTGATTGATGTATCTACCCCTAAAGTAATGGCCGGGCTATTCATTGGGGCAATGCTGCCCTTTTTATTTAGTGCCTTAGCAATGGGCGCCGTAGGTCGTGCGGCAATGGCAATGATTCAAGAAGTTCGTCGACAATTTAAAGAAATTCCTGCCCTTAAAAAAGCTCTTATAATTTTAGATAAAAATGATGGTAAGCCATCTGATCAATGGTCTGAAGTGGAGAGAGCACAATTCGACGAAGCTATCGATGCTGCAGAATATGGTAAATGTGTCGAAATCTCAACCCAGTCGGCAATCAAAGAAATGGTTGCCCCCGGTTTAGTTGCGATTCTCACCCCGGTACTAATCGGCTTTGGAGGAGGACCAGTAATGCTTGGAGGCTTACTCGCAGGGGTTACCGCATCTGGGGTTTTAATGGCGCTTTTTCAATCCAATGCCGGTGGAGCATGGGATAATGCAAAAAAGATGGTGGAAGAGGGCTACGAAATGGGAGGTGTGAAATACGGAAAAGGCTCGGATGTACATAAAGCAACTGTGGTCGGTGACACTGTGGGCGACCCATTGAAAGACACCTCTGGACCATCTCTCAATATATTGCTTAAATTGATGTCTGTGGTGGCTTTAGTACTGGCCCCATTTATAAAAGTTTAAGACTTCTCTCCCACAGACTGGGCAAATTCTCGACGCTCCGCATCACTGCCTTTATAATAAGCGGTTCCTGCTACAAAGACATCAACACCAGCATCTAAACAAGGTTGTACGTGAGTTGGACCAACTCCCCCGTCTACCTCAATCAGAAATTGGTTGGATGACTTTTCCCGTAAAGCAGTAAGTTCTTTGACCTTATTAAGCACATCATGAATAAAGCTCTGACCGCCAAAGCCTGGAACTACGGTCATGCATAAAACTAAATCAATACTGTGGTGGGTAATAATTTCGTAAATGTCTTCGACTGGAGTAGCTGGATTTAATGCAATGCCTACTTTTTTTCCAAGTGATTTAATATGCTTAATTGATTCGGAATGGTCATAAGAAGGCTCGATGTGAATTGTAATTAAGTCAGCGCCCGCTTGATTAAAAGCATCAATATAAAGATGCGGATTATCGAGCATTAAGTGAACATCAAAAAAGAGTTCTGACTCTTTTCTCAAGTCAGCCACAGTTTGTGGCCCAAAACTTAAATTGGGTACGAAGTGCCCATCCATAATATCGAGGTGAATCCATTGACGACCGTCACCCTCAGCAATATCGAGTGCAGTTTTCAAATTCGCGTGATTACCCGCGAGGATAGAGGGTGCTAAAAGCTTTTTCATAATAAGATATTTTTACCAGCGATAATTCTCAATAAGTTGGGAGACTTGCTGCCCCAATGATTCAGATATGCTTAAAAGAGCTTGTCGATCTGATGGAACTGAAAGGGAGTTATCTCTCAGTACGGAAGCATGTTCGGTAATAGATGTATCTTTAAACAATACTTTGCCACTCCGTTTGGTAAGAGAAACATTAGCTTGAACACTCATTCGAAATCCAGCTGCAAGAAGAGTATCAGTTGGTTTATAAATTTCAGTTCCCTTGCTGTAATCAATTAAAGTAACCCGCAATATGTAATTACAGTCTTGAATATTAGACCGGATGAAGAAATGTCCACGACGAATAATTTGATCACGAATTTTATTACTTACAAAAGAGCCCAACTGAGGAGCCAATGTTTGATTACTAACTACTTCAATGTAGACCGACTTGGATCCAAGTTCTGTGCTTTTGTATTTACAACTACATAAAAGTAATAAAAAAAAAAGGCTCTTTAGGTAAAAGATCTTATTCATTAGCACTGCGAAGCTCAGCAACTTTCTTCTCGGCTTCCCTTGCCGCTTCAGATTCCGGGGCAATGGTTATAGCTTCATTGTAAAATTGAAGCGCTGGGCGGTTTCCGAGTTCGCGCCAATGAGTAAGATAATACTTTCCATATTTCTCAACATACTTCCCGACAATCACCTTACTTGCCGCGAGGGTTTCTCTCATTTTTTTTCGACCTCTTTCAGCCGCTAAATTTCTTTTTTTTGCCTCCTCTAATCGATTGTTATAATCAGACAATTCTTCGTGTTTGCTTTTGGGAGGAGATTCCGCAAAAAGGATTAAATAATCTTCATAAAAATTGAGTGCTTTTAGAGTTGCACCCTGATCATAAGCAGGACCCGCAACCCGACTCTCGAAAATTTGTGCTAATATGAAATATGATTCCTCACAAAGATAGTTGTCGGGGTATAAGTTAGTTAATCTTTCAAGGGCATCGATTGCTTCCTCTTCCTTATTATCTTTGATCGCAATTTCAGATAATGCCATAAGGGCACGAGGGGCAAATCTTGGTCCACGAGCCAGACCGGCAATTTGATTGAGTCTCAAGCGATCTTGAACCCCCGAACGAAACCTTGGAACCACTCCCCACTTGCGAGGCAACTTATCCTTCGCCAGTCGTTCCGCGATTCTCATCAGAGACTCCGCAACTCGTTCAAAATCATAGTCTGTATAAGCCTCTGCAATAAGACGCAAATGTTGAAAAGCCTTTTGCCAGTCCCCTTTCTTCTCGCGTAAATTTGCGGCTCGATAAAGGGATTCAGGTCCAATCTGTATTTCATTGCCCTTTCTAATTATTCGATAATCTGAGCGTCTTTTGGAAAAATTCTCATAAAGAGAAAGTGCGTCTCCACTGTCACCTTCTGCTTCAGCCTGTTCGGCTTCAAGAAACCATAATTTAGCCTGCTTATCGTCGAGGGGATCACGATTCTTTTTAAAAAAACCCGTACCTGGAAATAGGTATTCCTTATCGTTATTAGAAGAGTTTCTGTTATTCCTACTGTCTCCCGGTGAGACTGACCAGAGGAATGAAGATGACAAAAGTAATATAAAGCCAAAGAGTATAGTGAGTTGTTTCATTAAATTTAAAAAGGGTTAAAATCGAACAAGAACCGCAGACCATGTCAAGCCTGCACCAAATGCAACAAACAAGCCAAGTTGTCCTTTCTTCAAAATTAAGGACTTTCTTGCTTCGTCTAGCGCGATGGGTATGGAAGCAGCCGATGTGTTGCCGTATTTGTCAAGGTTGCAAAAGAATTTCCCGAGAGGAATTTCCAATCTTTGCGATAAACTTTCCACGATTCTAGCATTCGCCTGATGAGGAATAACATGATCGACATCATTCTCGGTAAAGCCGTGTGCTTCGAGAAGTTCTCGGGAAGCACGTTCCATAACCCGCACAGCAGATTTGAATATTTCACGGCCGTTCATTTTTAAGAAATGCCCTCTGCTGGATAAGGAGTCTTGTGATGCTGGGAGCAAAGATCCGCCGGCAGGTTGGTACAAAAGATTTGGGTTGGAGCCGTCTGCTCCACTCTTAAAGCCTATGAGTTGTGAACCGGAACCAGCATTGGAAAGAATGGCAGCTCCCGCTCCATCACCAAAAAGTACACATGTGGTTCGGTCTTCCCAATCCATTATGCTAGAAAGCTTCTCGGCTCCGACAACTAATACACACTTGTAACGATTACTACTAAGCATGCCATCGGCCACATCCAGTGCATAAAGAAAGCCAGAACAGGCGGCTTCGATATCAAAACTCGCTACTTTGGGGATTCCAAGTTTATGTTGAATCAAGCAAGCGGTAGATGGAAAAGCCATATCTGGGGTAATCGTTGCCACGATTATAAGATCAATATCTTGAGCAGTTAATCCAGCATCAATTAATGCGTTTTGAGCAGCTTTTACGGCAAGATCACTGGTTGCCTCTTTCTCATTTGCAATTCGCCTTGCCTTGATTCCAGTGCGAGAAGTGATCCATTCGTCGCTCGTATCCACTTTTTCGCTTAACTTCAAATTATCAACCACCTCAGATGGTAGATAGGAGCCAACTCCCAATATTTTGCTACTTGATTTCGTTACATTATCCACCATGATTTAATCTCTCTTCAATAGAGGTTCAGGGCGCAGTATTTCGTTGGCTTCGTGTACATCGTCGAGAACTTGGGTTATCATATCGTGTTGTACTAGTTCTATTGCAATCTTGATTGCACCACTTATGTGATTTCGGTTCGATGAACCATGTGCTTTAATTACATTTTTTGTTAAACCTAGCAAGGGAGCACCCCCAAATTGTTCCGGATTAATTCTTTGCTTTAGGCTTCGAAACGCTCCCTTTGATAATAATGCTCCCGTCTTACGCAGTGCATTTCGACGTAATTCTTCATCGAGGAAACTACCAATTAATTTGCTTAATGACTCGCACGCTTTGAGTACAATATTTCCAACGAAGCCATCACAAACAACTACATCAACTACATTTTCAAAAATCTGGAAACCTTCTATTAGACCGGCATAATTTATGATGCTCCCATCAATATCCTTTAACATTTCATGAGTCTCATGAATTACTTCATTTCCCTTTCCCTCCTCGGTTCCAATCGTTAATAGTCCGACCTTGGGGCGAACTAAGCCGAGAGCAACTCGTGCATAATTGGATCCAAGGACAGCACTTTGAGCAATATGGAAAGGTTTTGCGTGTGGGTTAGCACCTGCGTCCAATAAAGTAAAATATCTTTCTCGCCCAGGCCAAATTGTGCAAAGTGCAGGTCTCTCTACCCCATCAAGTGTTCTTAATTTAATTGCACCACCTGCCATCAAACACCCTGTATTCCCGCAACTTAATAAGGCATCAGCCTCGCCATCTTTAAGTGCTTGGAGAGCCAAACTCATGGAGGATTTCTTTTTGCCTTTAATTCCAGCAATCGGCTTTTCCTCCATTCCCACCACCTCAGGGGAATGCACAAACTCCACCTTTGAACGCGAAAGTATGGAATGGGATGTTATGAGTGGTTCTATGATCTCTTCCTGACCAAACAAAACAAATTCTGTATTCCAAGGCGAACGATCAATAGCTTGGGCAACACCCTCAAGAACCTCGGAAGGACCTAGGTCGCTGCCCATGGCATCTATCGCAAGCCTAATTCTAGCTTCGGTCTTATCCATGCCGAAGCACTATAATTTTAAACCTCTACATCAAGAACTTGCCTACCACGATACTGTCCGGTTTCAGGATTGACGCGGTGAGGGCGACTCAAAGTACCATCAGCTTCTTTGGTAAGTTGAGGTTCTTGAAAGCGGTTCGCACCGCGACGCTTTCTGCTTCGCTGTTTAGAATGTTTTCTTTTTGGTTGTCCCATAGCTTAATAAATTAATTTCTCACTAAATCATGAAACCGGATTATGGTCAAGCTAGAGAAATTAAGATTGGGAGTTAAAATAAAATGCAAAAAGCACAATCGATAATACTATTCGGTACCAAACAAATACCCCCAGTCCGCGCCTTGATAAATAACCTACCAACCAAAACACAGATAACGCCGCGGAAATTCCCGCCACAAGGCAACCAAATAAAATTGGCCCAATAGACAAATTTGCTTCCATTACTTCCCATTTTGTTAACAGCTTGTAGCCCGCAGCTGCAGTTAAAGTAACAAGGCCAAGGAGAAAACTAAATTCTGCCGCTTTTTTTCTTTGTAGCCCAACTAAATATCCACCCACAATTGTCATCATCGATCGACTTGTACCCGGCCACATCGCAAAGCATTGTAAAAACCCTATCCCCAATGACTGGGCCAGGGTTAAATCATCCAAAGTTCGCCCCTGCTCGCTTATCATACCAGAGTCTTTTGCTTTTTTTCTTTTTTCGACCCAATACATCAAAATTGCCCCCAGGAATAAAGCGATTGCGATAGGAAGGAGTCCAAAAAGAAATTCTTCTATCTTATCATCTAATATTGGCCCCAAGACAGCAGCAGGTAAAAAAGCAACTAGTACATTAAATGCCAACCTCTTCCCCCGGGGGTCCAAGCCAAGTAATCCTAATATCATCGACCAAATTTCTTTACGGTAAAGCAGAGTGACCGCCAATATTGCACCCGCTTGAATGACTATTAAATAAGCATTGATCGCTTCCTCATTATGATTTTCGTTATCGGATAAAAACTCACTGACCACCACCAAATGACCGGTAGAAGATATCGGAAGAAATTCTGTTACACCCTCAACTATTCCATAAATAAAAGCATCCGAAAAGCTCATAGACGAATTTGAATCGGGCTGGTACTCCTGAACTTCACTCCGGTCTACTAAAGCCGTTTTTTCGATAGCCCCTACTAATCCTGCATAATGGAAAAAAAACAGCGTAATAAAAATAAGTTGGCGACTGGGCATCAAAATCTCTACAAACCTTGTTGCACAAATATGCAAGAATAACTTTTAGCCATACTTCACAATAACGCACCTTTTACAGATACGATGTACTCATTAAAAAATTTTACAGCATCTTTAAATGAGAAAACTGATTTAGACTCCGAGCAAATAAAATTTTGCATCGATCAACTAGTTTCAGAAAAAGTAGAGTCTTCAGAAAAAGAAAACTTTTTAATTTCACTCTCGGCAAAAGGGGAAACTGCCGATGAAATTTCTTCGTTTATTGAACATTTTCGTGTTTTGGCAAAAGACCCTGCTCTTGAACCATTTTCTGAAAATGCAATCGATCTTTGCGGTACGGGGGGCGATAAGGCTGGAAGTTTTAATATCTCTACATTTGTTTCTTTTATAATAGCTTCATCAGGAACTCCTGTGATCAAACATGGAAACCGATCAATCAGTTCTAAATGTGGGAGTGCTGACCTACTTGAAGCGATCGGAATACCCCTTGAAATTAATAAAGATAAAAGAATAGAGGGAATGAAAAGACTTAACTATTCTTTTTTATTTGCTCCTTCTTTCCACCCTGCTTTTAAGCACATTGCCCCAGTTCGAAAGGAACTTGCGAAAAAAGGTACGATCTCAATATTTAACATTCTTGGACCGATGATTAATCCTGCCCAACCAGGATATCAATTACTAGGTGTCTATTCCCAAAAATTGGTTTCAAAACTCAGTGATTCCCTGCACCAATCCGGAACAAAAGGCGGATTTGTCATCCACGGATGTGTGGAGGGACATTCAACCATAAATGGTGTCGATGAACTCACATCATGTGGACAAAATATAGCTCAAGGGTTTGGTCGAAACTTATCGAAGGAGGAAACTAATTTTAGTCCTGAACAATTTGGCTTTACCCAGTCACCAATTGAAGATCTATCTGGAGGAGACTTGAATCAAAACCTCAATTTAATGAATCACATTTTGTCCGGAACTGCACCATCTGGACTCACAAACAGTATCTTAATGAATACGGCACTAGCATTTTTGACAACGGGTCGAACTCAGGATCTCCACGAGGGTGTTGATCTAGGAAGACAATTACTGCAGGATGGAATTGTCAAAAAATGGCTCAATCAAACCACTACTTTTTTCGCTTAATTCAAAATGAACAAATATTTTGGAACCGATGGCATTCGTGCTACTTTTGAAAATTCTTTCCTGGATGAAGATTTTGCTTTTTCTCTTGGAAAAGCCCTCGCATTATTTATCCAAAAAAATGAAATCCCCGGGAAGCAAGTTCTTATCGGTCGAGATACCCGCCCCTCTGGCAATCTTCTCTTACATGCCTTCGAGCAGGGATTAAAAACTTGTGGTTGCACCGGTCTTTGTGCTGGAATTTTACCCACCCCTGCCCTCGCATTTGGGACAATCGAGGAAAAGGTAGCGATGGGAGTAATGATCACTGCTTCTCACAACCCAGTTTCAGATAATGGATTTAAATTTTTCACTTCCACCGGAACGAAACTAAAAGACTCCGAAGAAACTGAAATAGAAGGTTTAATTTCACAGCATAAAAGACCAAAAGAGGTCCAAGATCTCAAGTCGTTGAAAGTCACTCAATCATATCTTGATCGTATTCGAAGTTTTTTTCCCGACGATCTCCTCAAAGGCAAGAAGGTGGTAATAGATGTTTCTAATGGTGCAACACAGGAAACCACTCCGGAAGTACTCGAAAAACTGGGAGCTGTGATAACAATCCTTAATAATGGAACCGGCGATATCAATGCAGGAGTTGGATCGGAGCACCCCTTGATGATGGCAAGTAAAGTGAAAGAGTTAAATGCCGATTTTGGCATTGCTCATGATGGGGACGGAGATCGGGTTATCTTTTGTGATTCCAAGGGAAATATCATACCGGGAGATAAAATCTTGGGAATTCTTGCCCTTAATGAACATCAAAATCAACGACTCAATAACAACGGGTTTGTTGCCACGATCCACAGCAATTCAGGTCTTGATGCCAGTTTAGAAAAACATGGTATTGCAGTACACAGATCCGATGTGGGGGATAAAAAAGTTGCCGCGATGATGAGAGAAAAGGGATTAAATATGGGAGGGGAATCATCTGGGCATGTGGTCGCAAGTGATTATCTTCCAACTGGAGACGGTCTCCTCACTGCTCTACTTGTGGCTAGAGCGTCTTATGAAAAGAAACAAACTATCGATTTACTGAGCAAAGAAATTGCTCTTTGGCCGTGCGTAGATGGCTCATACAGTGTCAAAGAGAAAAAGCCCCTTGAAGAGTGTGACGATCTAAACTCAGCTTTGCTTGCAGTGAAATCTTCTCTTGGTAATGATGGAAGAGTTTTACTTCGATATTCTGGAACAGAGCCAAAAATCAGACTTCTCGTGGAAGCGATTGATCAAAACACTACACAAGCCGCCTATGATCGCCTTGCGAACGCGATTGATAAATTCTTGTAGACTAATAAATTTGATTAAGTATGAGTTCTCCTCTTATCTCTTTCTCTACCCTTTAAAACTATTCCATGATTCAAGAGATTCCTATTGCCCAATTAGATCCTCGACAAGTAAAGCAACTTGAAGCAGCTGAAGCAGCTATTCAATCGAACCTAAGCTATACCCTGGAAGTTTATTCCTCCATTTTAAAGCAATCGCTGGGCTGTATCGAATTACGAAAAAAACTTCGTGCACTTCAAATTAAGAGTATTCAGGGTTCTACCAAAGGGCTCAACAATCTTCTAGGAAAGGTAACAGCAGTTCCCTTCATGTTCGGAGGCAAGGGGGAAAAAGATCCTGAGGGAACCTTAATCAAAGCAGAGGGTCTAATCGAAAAAAATCCTGGCAGTGTTCTCGCGCATGAAATGCTTGCCGATGCGGCCACTCATTTAGAAATGAAAGAAACAGTCGTTTTTGCTTACGAGACAATTCGAAAGATTCATCCCACCAATATTAAAAATCTCAAACAACTCGGGAATGCTTATTTAGAATTTGGTAACACCGAAAAAGCGATCGAAACTGGCAATTCAATTCTAAAGATTAACCCGACCGATGGGGATGCCGTGGAACTCATGAAGCGGGCATCAGTTGCGGTTGCTATGAACAAAGGAAAATGGGAGGAGTCTGAGGATTTCAGGTCTCAATTAAAAGACGAATCAGAAGCACAGGCACTCGAACAACAATCGAAATCAATTACTGACTCGAAGGGTCTGGAAGATCTAATCAGGCAGTCTTATGAGAAAGTGGAACAGGAACCTTCCAATTTAAATAATTACCGTCAATTGAGTGAATATTATCATCGCTATGGTGATTTAGAAAACTCAATTGCATGGATTCAGGAGGCAAGAAAACAAGAAGCGGGACAGGGAGATGTTTCACTCGAGGAAAAGGAGAGACAGTTAACCTTGGAATATTTTGATAACTCAATTGAGGAATGGGAAAAGCTTTTAATAACTAAACCCGAGGACGAAGAAACAATAAATTCTCGTGATAATGCGATTGCCCAAAAGAAACTGTATGAAAAAAATCAGCTCGAATCTCTCGTTCAAAGGTATCCAAATGACTATGGATATCGCTACGAACTAGGAATTAACCTTTTTGATAATGCAGATTATGATAATTGTCTCTCTCATTTCCAATTAGCGCAGCGTAACGCAAAAGTTCGACTGGATGCGATTTTATACCTTGGTCGTGCCTACAGCAGAAAAAACTTCTACGACCTTGCGATTGAACAATTTTCGATTCTTAAGAACGAAATTCAAATAATGGATGATAGGAAGAAAGATGCCATTTACGAGCTTGGCTGTTGCTTTGAACTAATGGGAGAGCAAGACAAAGCAATTGAGGAATTTAAAGTTGTTTATTCGGCCGACATATCATTTCGAGATGTGGCAGATAAAATAAATGCCTTTTATTCTAGAAACAAATAACTTAAATGGCGGAGAGGGAGGGATTCGAACCCCCGGTACCTTGCGGCACACCCGATTTCGAGTCGGGCACATTCGACCACTCTGCCACCTCTCCCGCGATAATACAGGCTCCAAACAATTAATTAATCAATTCACTCTGGCAACTTAATTTGCATTTACCACTATTGATAATTTCTCATTTACACGCTTGCCCGAAATGCCCTCGTTCGCTTGGATATAACCATGAAATTAATTCCCCCATCAACACTTTCACTTTTATTTCTTTTTTTCTCTGTTTCTTGTAATTCTACTAAAACCACATCGATTGAATTTTCCGATGGGTCTTATCAAGGAGAAATAGATAAAAAAGGAAAGAAGCAGGGTAAAGGAATTTATGTCTGGCATGACGGCTCCACCTATGAAGGAGACTTCAAGAATGACTCAAGGCATGGGAATGGTTATTTTAAGTGGAGTAATGGGGAATCATACAAGGGTGATTACTTTGAAGATAGCCGAACGGGAGAGGGAATATATCGATGGCCTGATGGGTCCTACTACGAAGGTTCTTTTCTGAACGGCAAAAGACATGGTTTCGGAGTGTTTCATTCACTTGATGGTTCAATATATGAGGGGGAATGGTTTGATGACTTACAACATGGGGAAGGTGTTCGGACTAATCCCGAAAAAACTACAATCAAAGCAGTTTGGAGAAACGGAAAAATTATTACTAAACCTTCTGTCCTTCCCCGAACTGCAACCAAGCCCACACTGGAAAAGATTGAACTACCGATCGCTCCAGAACTCCCCAATACCACTCAAGTAAAGACTGAAACAAAGGAGAAAATTTCGCTCTCTAATCCGTCCAATTCAATTCGGCCCCGAAAAGAAGTAAGCTCAGATAATGCTAATGCTCCACCTTCTGAAAATTTATGGGGTGCAAAAGAAATTGGTTTAAAGGAGCCGATAAAGCAAGTAATTGAACAACCAACCCCAAGTGCTTCGAGCCCGAAAGAACAACCCACCTCCAAGATCGCCCTTGTTGAGCAAGCCCAACTTAATGCAAACCCACTCCCTGGGAGCCCCCAATTGAATTCGGGGAGCTCCAATATTTGGACTGGTACTGTTTCCGAAGCCGAGGATCAGTTTGATACCAATCTGATTAATGGAATCGACACAGTAAGCGATTCCAAATCCAAACAACCATTTTCCGGAAAAATGCAAATTCTCAATCTAAACGGAAATTTAATTGGAGAAGTTAACCTTCTCGATGGCCAACTTCATGGAGAAGAGGTTTTCATTGATGAATCAGGTGTAATAACTGAAAGAAACCTATGGGAAAAAGGCGTCCGTATTCAATAAGCTAAATTATTGAGAGCAAAATGAAAGAGATTCCTTTTCGCTCGGTCATCAAAACACATTTCTTTTTTTGCTAGGTTCTTGCCTACCAACTTGTAAATTTCTTTTATACTAAATTAACGGAATCATTGTTTGGGTTAATTCTTATTACGCCATTCAACAATATTGTTTCTAGTGCCTTTAAGCATGAATGGTATTGCACACTTCAACGCCGATAGAAAACTGAATTACAAATACTCACAATTTAATTCTTCGAAAATGTGTATTTGGAATGTTTACAAATTTGGATAGTAATTACTAACGTTAAAACATTACATTTCCCCTCAAGATCCAGAATCATTATGAATTTTTAAATGGACTCCATTATATCGGATAAAAATCCCAAAAGTTTACTCTCTAATATTGCTCTCAATTACGAACCTTCTGAGTTCCCGAGGGAACTCTCAAGGCACTATATATCCGCTAGTGATCAAGATATATCCGATATGCTCAAACAGATCGGGGTGGATTGTATTGATGATCTCTTTTCTCACATCCCGGATTTTCTCCAACTAGAAAATATTACTGGGTTACCTAATGAACTAGAGTACAAGGAAGCAGCCAACGAACTTGCACGAATTTCAGATTCTACGAATTTAAAAACTTCATTTATTGGAGATACCTTGCCGAATTGGGGAACCCACCCCATCGTAGATTTTGTCTCAAGCTTACGTCCGTTGAGTACTTCGTACACCCCTTACCAACCAGAAAGAAGTCAAGGTACCTTAGTTACGCATTGGATTTATCAATGTGCCTTGTCCTCACTAACTGGATTTGAGGCGATCAATACCTCTCTGTATGATAGATCTGCTGCTATTTACGAAGCCATTACCTGTGCTTACCGAACGAATCCCCGGGGAGGGAAAATTCTTTTGTCTGATTCGCTTTTTGAAACCGATCTTGAAGTCATTAAAACATTGTCCGAGGAAACAGACTTACAATTCCAATTTGTTCCATTTGATTCGCAGACCGGGCTTCTAAAAAAAGAATGGTTAACAAATCTTACCCAAGAAGAAACTAGTGAAATTTCCGCATTTGTTTTTCCTCAAGTTAACTCACTTGGGTTACTGGAGGATGTTGATTTCCTCAGTGACTTTGCCCAGTCCAATGGAATTAGATCTATTGCCTGTATCGACCCGATACTCTTAGGAACAGGGGGCTTAAAACCTCCAACCGAATTCGGAGGGGAAGGAGTCGACTTCATGGTTGGCGAAGCACAACACCTGGCAATAGCGCCTAATTTTGGCGGTCCTGGTCTTGGGATATTTGGATGTCGGCATAATGAAAAAAATAAAAGAGACCTTCGATCTACACCTGGTAGGTATATTGGAAAAGCGAAAGACCTAAACGGAAGAGATTGTTTTGTCATGGTTCTTTCCACACGCGAACAACACATTCGCAAAGAGAAGGCGACATCAAATGTGTGCTCTAATCAGGCATTTTTGGCTACACTCGCAGGAGCATCACTTTTGGCAAAAGGGGATCATGGACTAGCCGAGTCGATCCAAAAAGCAAGGTCCGCACACAATAGGATTCAGAGCATATTGGATCAACTGGACGGCATATCTCTTGCATTCCCCAACTCAACAAGCTTCAATGATCTTCTTCTACAAATTGACCGATCTGTGGATGAACTACAGAAAAAAGCTTCTGCTAAAAACCTTCAAATTGGAGTTGATGTCTCCAATCGCATGCGCACAGAAGAAAATCACCATCTTCTTAAAATCTCATTCTCGGATCTCCATGAAGATGATTCAGTCGAGGAATTAATTACATTTTTACACGAAGAATTTCCTGAAAGTTCAGGCAAAGTACTAATCAACACCAATAATGAAATTCCCCCAAAGTATCTAAGGGAAGGAAAGGCAGAAATGCCCAGTTTCTCCTACGATGAATTAACATTATATTACAAAAAACTAGCTAGTCTAAATGTGAGTCCAGACGATGGTTGCTACCCACTCGGGTCTTGCACGATGAAATATAATCCAATGCTTAATGATTGGGCAGCTGCTCTTCCGGGATTCTCACAGACCCACCCACAAGCACCGGAAAGTGATGTTCAAGGACCTCTTCAAATTTTATTTGAAATTCAGGAATGGTTTACAAAAATTACCGGGCTTCCAGGAGTTACTACCCAACCAGTTGCTGGCGCACAGGGAGAACTTGTCGGCTTAAAACTCTTCCAAGCCTACCATCGTTCCCGAAAAGATTATAATCGAAATGTCATCTTTATCCCTCGTTCCGCACACGGAACGAACTTTGCCACAGCAGCAATGGCAGGATTCACTGGTACTGATGGAATTGTGTACCTTCAGGCATCTCCAAATGGAACCATCGATATAGATGATTTCAATGAAAAGATTCTAACATTTGGTGATCGTCTTTGCGGGGTAATGATTACCAACCCAAACACCTCGGGCATATTAGAAGAACAATTCCATTTGATTGCCGAAGCAGTTCACCAAGTTGGCGGTCTTGTCTATATGGACGGAGCAAATATGAACGCAGTTGCCGGTTTGATAGATTTAGGAAAGCTAGGTGTAGATGCGGTTCATAATAACCTGCACAAGACTTGGACCATACCACATGGAGGCGGTGGGCCAGGAGATGCAATTGTTGCGGTCTCAGAAAAGTTAATCGATTTCCTTCCTGGACGGCAGATTTTAAAAAATTCTGATGGCTCTTTTTATTCTCGTACGCCCCCTCAATCAATCGGTTCTTTTCACCGCAACTGGGGGAATTTCGGACATAAAGTACGGGCCTACGCCTACCTCCTTCGACTGGGAAATCAAGGTGTACCTCGAATGTCCTCAATGGCTGTGCTTTCGGCACGTTACCTTTACGAAAAATTAAAAAATTACTTTCCTACCCTACCTGGTGAAAAGGTTAGCGCTCCGCGCATGCACGAGTTTATCCTCACATTAAGCGATGAAGATTTCTTATGTTTAGAAGGTGTTGGTATTCCTAAAAGCAAAGCGATACCACAAGTCGGTAAACTTTTTCTTGATTTCGGTTTCCATGCACCCACAGTAGCCTTTCCTGAAGTGTTTGGCTTAATGATAGAACCAACAGAAAGCTACACAAAAGCGGAACTAGACAGGTTCATAGATGCGGTGATCGCAATCAAAGAATTAATATCCGAATGCCCAGAAGCAATTAAAACTGCTCCCCATTTTACTCCGATTGATCGGGTTGATGAAGTCGGTGCAAATCGAAATTTAATACTTCAGGAAAAACTGGAGCATTTACCGTCTCTCCATCTAAACCGGATTGAACCCAGCACATTAAATGCTTTAGAAATTTCGGAGATCAAAAAGCGTATTATTGATTCTACTTTGTGATGCGGATTGATTTGACGAATTCACAATAATTTACATCCTCTAATTCATGCCTGATGAAAAGGAAGAACAACCCCTCGTTTCTAAAAAAGGAATAGTAATCGATTTATTACTTTCTTTTTGTTTTTTTATTTTCATGGGAGCGTATGTATTACCTCCACATGTCCCATCGGATGATTCTTTTGTAGTTAACATCGTTGCTTTCATGACATCATTTTGTATGACAGGAGTATTCTGGATGGCCGCGAATATGTTTCGTGTAACTTTGGTTGATTTCCAAAGAAGTAAAAAAAATTAGTCGACCTATGTCTAAGTTAGGAAACCCTCTAACAAGCTGACTAGTTTACCCCTTGGGGTAGCTTCTATATTGGTTCCGCAATCTGTAACTTCTTCCGTACTTATACAACCCTGTTCGCGTAGCTTTGCCACCAGATCATACCGTTGATGAGGGATGGAATATTTTGTACTGACAACTGATTTGTTTAATCGTTCCTCGATAATCTGCAAAAGTTCCTCGATTCCTTCACCAGTTTTACAACTCACGAAAATACAATCGGGTGTAAGCGCTTTTGCTTTTAACCGAGTCATCACTTGATCGCCCTGATCTATTTTATTATACACGGTAAGAATTTCTTTATCTTCAGCACCTAGTTCTTCCAACACCTCATTTGTGGTATTTAAATGTTCCTCAAACTCTGAGCATGAAAAATCAATCACATGAAGAAGCAAATTGGCAACCAATGCTTCTTCCAGGGTAGCTTTAAATGCGTCAATTAACCGATGGGGTAGTTTTCGAATAAAACCAACAGTATCTGTTAAAACAATTGTCCTACCTCCGGGCAACTTAACCTTTCTGCTCGTAGGGTCTAATGTTGCAAATAATTTGTCCACTGAAAGGACGCTTGAACCTGTAATACGGTTTAAGAGTGTTGATTTCCCTGCATTGGTATACCCCACGATCGCAAGAGTGGCTAACGGGATTCGCTGCCTTTTCTTTCGACTCGTATTCCTACGACCGGATACTTGAATAATTTCTTTCTTGGTTGAAGCTATTTTGTCTCTCAACATTCTTTGATCTAACTCAATCTGAGCCTCACCGTCTCCTCTTTGTGTAACTCCCCCACCCCGTTGCCTGTCTAAGTGAGTCCACGCTCTACGCAAACGGGGCAAGGAGTACTCAAGGCGAGCAAGGCGAACTTGTAATACAGCTTCTTTGGTTTGTGCTCGATCCGCGAATACATCCAATATGACCTCATGGCGATCGATCACGAGTACTTTGGTTAATTCCTCCCAGTTTCTTTGCTGGCCTGGCGTAATTTCATTATCGAAAATAATAACATCACACCTCAAGGCTTTTACCTGTTCATCAATTTCCTGGCACTTTCCTTTTCCTAAAATATGTCCAGGATATGTTTTTCGTGTCCTTACAATGGACTGTGCGACTACTGAGATCGAAAGATTTTCAACTAACTCCGATAATTCCCCTAATAAGGAGGCTGCCGACCCCTCTTCCTCTTTCCGGGTAATAACAGAAACTAAAAAAGCACGTTCTACCTTCCTTGGTTTCTCTTTGACTTCAAACATGCAAAGTGTGAATGCAGTTTACCTCAACAAAAAGGGACCGAGCATTTGCTCGATCCCTTTACAGAAGATTTATTCAAAAGAAATAAATTAAGAAACTGCTGCCTGAGCTGCAGCTAGCCTCGCCGTTGGGACTCGAAATGGAGAACAACTCACATAGTTCAATCCAATCTTGTGGCAGAATTCCACACTTTTCGGATCTCCTCCGTGTTCACCACAAATACCGAGTTTAATACCACGACGAGAGGACTTGCCTTTCTTTACTGCAATTTCCATTAGTTGGCCCACTCCACTTTGATCAACACTCGCAAATGGATTCGCATCCAAGATGTCTAATTCAGTATAATTAGGAAGGAAACTCCCGGAATCATCACGGCTCATTCCCATTGTGGTTTGAGTTAAATCATTAGTTCCAAAACTAAAGAATTGTGCAGTCTTGGCAATTTCGTCTGCAACTAGTGCTGCTCTTGGAATTTCAATCATTGTACCCACTAAGTATTTTACTTTCACTCCCTTTGCTTCAAATACCTTTTTGGCAGTTGCATGAATAACCTCAACCTGAAGTTCAAGTTCTCGGGGGAAGCCAACGAGGGGAACCATTAACTCAGGGTTCACTTCAATTCCGCTCTTTTGTGCGAGAATAGCTGCCTCAAAAATCGCTTGGGCCTGCATCTCAGTTACTTCAGGGTAAGAAATGCCAAGACGGCAACCTCGATGACCAAGCATCGGATTAAATTCGTGTAAGTCTTCTACCCGCTTTTTAATTGATGCAAGAGACACTCCCAGCTTTTTTGCCAAATCTCTTTGTGCTGACTGATCGTGAGGTAAAAATTCATGCAAAGGAGGATCCAAGAGCCTAATAGTGGCTGGTTTTCCTTCGAGTGCTTTAAAAATACCGTGGAAGTCACGCCTTTGGTAAGGAAGTAATTTTTTAAGTGCTTTTCTGCGAATCGGTTCATCATCCGCAAGGATCATTTCGCGCATCGCATCTATACGGTTTCCTTCGAAGAACATATGCTCGGTACGGCATAGACCAATTCCAGTTGCACCAAACGCAACTGCGTTTGCAACTTGTGTAGGGGAGTCCGCATTTGTACGAACAGTCATTCGAGTAGCTTGCTCACACCACTTCATCAGTTGGGAAAAGTTTTGGTATGCCCGGCTCTTCTTGGGGTCTAATTTTTTCTCAATGAGAACTTGAATAATTTCAGAAGGTGCAGTCTTGAGTTCTCCCGCAAAAACTTCTCCGGTCGTACCATTGATTGACATGTAATCTCCCTCTTTGAAAGTTTTACCGGCAACTTTTACTGTTCGAGTCTTGTAATCCACATCAAGATCAGCTGCTCCGCATACACAAACCTTACCCATTTGACGAGCGACCAAAGCTGCATGAGAAGAAACTCCTCCCCGTGCAGTTAGAATTCCTTCCGCAGCAATCATGCCCCGTAAATCTTCAGGTGAAGTTTCTTGGCGGACAAGTAGAACAGTACCTTTCTTCGCTGCTTCAACTGCTCTTTCTGCATTTAAGCAAATTTTACCAGATGCGGCACCAGGACCAGCAGGAAGACCTTTGCATAAACGAGCGGCGGCCTTTTGCGCAGCCTGATCAAATACTGGCGCAAGAACTTGGTCAAGCTGATCGGCAGGAACACGCTTGATAGCAGTTTTCCAATCAATTAAACGCTCTTTTACCATCTCGGTTGCAATACGAACTGCGGCAAGGCCGGTTCGTTTACCGTTTCGAGTTTGAAGCATATACAACTTCTCATTCTCGATAGTAAACTCGAAGTCTTGCATATCCTTAAAATGTTTTTCTAATTTTTTCTGAACCAGGACGAGTTCTTTAAAAGGTTTTGGAAGTACCTTCTGAAGTTTTGCGACTGGTTGAGGTGTTCGAACTCCTGCCACAACATCCTCACCCTGAGCATCGGTAAGAAACTCTCCATAAAGGACTTTTTCTCCGGATGCAGGATCTCGTGTAAATCCCACTCCAGATCCAGACTTCTTTCCTGTGTTTCCAAAAACCATCGCCTGTACATTTACCGCAGTTCCCCACTCGGCAGGAATTCCGTATTTACGACGGTAAACTGAAGCGCGATCGTTCATCCAGGAACTAAACACAGCACCTATAGAACCTTCCAATTGCTCCCATGGACAGGTTGGGAAATCGGATCCAGTCCTTTTCTTCACCAAGTTCTTAAAGCGAGAAACCAATTCCTTCATTTGCACGGCTGAAATACGGGAATCATCCACCTCACCTTTCGCTTTGGGGAAAATTTCTTTCTTAAAATCTTCGATGATCGCTTCGAATGGATCATGGTCTTCACTTGGAAGTTTTTGTACACCCATCACCACATCTCCGTACATTTGAATAAATCTACGATAGCAATCCCATGCAAATCGGGGGTTACCGGAAGCTGCTGAAAGTGCTTCGACTGTTTCATCGTTAAGGCCTAGGTTTAAGATGGTATCCATCATACCCGGCATAGAGTCTCTCGCACCGGATCGTACAGAAAGAAGGAGAGGCTTTTTTAAATCGCCTAATTTTTGGCCAAGCTGTTTTTCCATTATCGCGACCGATGATCTCATTTGATCATCTAAAACTTTTGGATAGCTTTTCTTGTTTTTATAAAAATAAGTACATACCTCGGTTGAAATTGTGAAGCCAGGAGGAACTGGAAGGCCAATCTTTGCCATCTCGGCTAAGTTTGCACCTTTTCCGCCCAAAAGTTCGCGCTGCGTGGCATCGCCATCGGTCTTTTTGCCAAAGTCATACACATACTTGTGGCTTTTTGCTTTTGCAGTTTTCGCCTTCACTGAGGAAGACGCTTTTGCGGATGATTTCGATTTAACGGGTTTTGACTTCTTTTTTTGGGCCATTTGTATGAAGGTTTGGTTAGCATCTGAGATAATTTAACAACTTGAAGTTCAATTCAAATTACTTGTGAGTTGATAAAATTTTGGAGAGTGTTTTATCATATTTTTTTTTCTCTTTGTCAATGGATGACTTTTCTTGCATCTCAAACTATCCGAAGTACTCGCTTTACAATGGACTAGAAAAAAATTAATGGCATTATAAATTAACACAATTTCTTATTTATTTAATTCCTTTTTTTGTACCCCACGATGAGTAATCATTCCAACAAACCCAAAACATTTGGTGACCGATTTAAAGAAGAAGGTCTAACTGGAATTTTAAAGGGTAAAAAGAAAGACAGTAAGGGAAAACCGGATGAGATGCACTTCCTTGAACACCTAGAAGAACTGAGGTGGGTTATTTTTAAAGCGGTGATTGCTTTTCTATTTGGTTGTGTAGGGGTTGCAATTTTCATGCAGGATTCCGTTAAATTACTCCAAATGCCCCTGATAAGTGCTGTAGAAGATTTTGGTGTAATTGATATCGATCTTCAAACCATAGGTCTTGAGGAGTATATCGATCCATTAAATAAAAAAGAAGTTGATCTCGGTATGCTCAGGAATGCCCGAGAAAATTCTTTAATACAATGGGGAATTGATAATCCTCATCACAGAACAAGAATACTGACACACTTTTCAAATGGACAAAATCGGAATTTGCTTCAAGTCATTCGTTCCTACTCTCCAATTTTCATTGCTATGAAAATTTGTTTCCTCGGTGGAATCGGTATTTCACTGCCCCTTATTCTCTACTTCGTTGGTTCATTTGTAGTGCCCGGATTAACCAAAGAGGAAAAACATGTATTTTTCCCTGGATGCGTAGCAGCCACGTTTCTTTTTATTGCCGGGGCATCAATGACTTACTTTTTTATTCTTCCCTACTCGTTGGCCTTTACCATTGAATTCTCCTTTAATGTTCTCGGCCTTGATGTCTACAGGCCTGAGGCAGGGAATTACTACAGTACGATCATCTGGATGACCTTTGCTGTTGGCATTGCATTCCAGTTTCCACTCGTGCTTATTTTGCTGATTAAAATTGGCATTTTAAATGTCACAAAATTAAGGCAAAACAGGAGGTTGGTACTGGTCATCTTGATGATTTCAGCTGCTTTGATTACTCCCGGAGGAGATCCAGTGAGCCTTTGTATTTTAACGATTCCATTATACATTCTATACGAATTAGCGATTATTACAGGTTCGATAATTGAAGTTAGAAAAAAAAGAAAGGAGTGGATTGAATGGGA
>CAJQKB010000075.1 GCA_905478775.1 uncultured Opitutales bacterium
CCGTTACCGAAACCGTTTGTGAATGCAAAAAATTCGCCCCTACAGCATATAGAAATGTAATTGTGAATAGGATACGCATCGGAAACATAGCCATTTAGAATTAAACTAGAATGGCAATGTAAAAATCGAAATCAATAGGGTGTTACTCACTTTTAAAATTATTCAATTTATGTAATTACAAAAAAAAGGGGCGATCTCGCCCCTTTTTTAATAACTGTAGATTTAATTTAGCCTTTTTTACCTAGCACCGCCATTACAATCAATAGTGCAACAAGACTGGCCAAACTTGCACCCGTTCCGATAAAGGAATCAACCACACCGGTTATATTTCCTATTATGTCAATTCCACCATTTTCTCCACCGGCTCCGAAGACAATTTGCACGACTACAAGTAGTCCAATTGCAACGATCAAGATTTCGGTTAAGCCACCAATAGTGTCTTTTAGTTTTTTTGCTACATTTTCCATTTATTTTTTCCCCACTTTTAGGTTTATTTATTTCAGAAGCTAAATGTACTCTGAAAGTTTATTATTTGTTTCTTTGGAAAATGGCCAAAATAATCAGGATAGCCACTAGACCAACAAATCCATTTTCACCGCCAATTTCCGCCACTATCTGAGACAAGTTTTGAACGACACTTGCTCCAAATATCGCACCTTTGCCAAAGACAATTTCAACGACAATCCCAAGTGCAATTAATCCAATGCCAACTTGGGAAACGAGTTTTATCCATTCGTGTACCTGTGAGATCACATCCTTCATAGTATCCTCTGTTTTAGAATTATGTGCCAAGGGAGCCTCATTCCGAAGAACCGGAAGATTTTAAAAGCTACCACCATCCTTGACATCACTTTTACTATTGGTGCTCATTAACATAACTTCTGTCAAGCAGTATTTTATTTTTTAATTAAGTTTATTAATTAAATTAATGGATTGATCGGTGTTCGTGATTACGAATCTAAAGTTGGTAATTTGCTTGGAATCCATCAGCGCTTCAGCTTGAGTAAATTCATGAATTCTTTGCGAATAAAGAAAATGGAATTGGGACCAATTGGAACGAATGCTTATTTGGTGTGGGAGGAGGGAGGGAAAGAGGCGATATTGATCGATGCCCCTCCTGAGTCGAAAGAGGAGGTAATTCCTATTCTCGAAAGGGAATCGCTTTTACTCACTGAGATTTGGTTAACGCATGGACATTGGGATCACATGGCAGGTGCTGCTGAATTAGCAACTAGTTCAGTCAAAGTGGTCGGTCATCTTGCCGACCAAATGCTTTTTGAGAAACCAGCAGTGATGTCCACATTCGCGATTCCAGGAATGGAATTCCAGCCAATCGCGATTACCCAATGGGTAGAAGAGGGGGACACTTTAGATTTATTGGGTCGAAAGGTTTCAGTGTACCATTGTCCTGGTCACTGTCCTGGAAATGTAATCTTTTTTGTGGAAGCCGAAAAAATTTGTTTTGTGGGAGATGTTATTTTTGCCCAGAGCATTGGGCGTGCTGATCTACCTGGTGGAGATTTCTCCACATTGGAGAGTTCGATTCAAAAAAAGATTTATACCCTGCCCGAAGAAACGGAAATTCTCCCGGGGCATGGTCCCAATACTACTGTTGGCAACGAGCGACGTGGAAATCCTTTTGTTCGACCTGAGTAGAAAGTAAGCACTTTTTAAATTGCATAGTGATGATTCGATTTGCTGATACAGCTGTGGAGGAAGATGAATTTGATTTATCTTCTATCGTCGATTTCATTTTTAAAGAGGGTGGGTGGTTGGAAAATGCCCTCGATTTTGAACATAGACCAGAGCAGCATGAAATGGCAAAGTCGACTGCGCATGCACTTTTGAATGAAAGCCACCTATTATTTGAAGCGGGAACAGGAGTAGGCAAGAGCTTGGCTTATTTAGTGCCGTCCGTTCTTTTCTCCTGCACGCGAAAAAGACCCTGTGTCGTGGCCACCAACACGATAAGTTTACAGGAACAACTCTTAAATAAAGACATTCCTGCTCTTCGATCTTTAATGGAGTCCAATCCTGCCCTCGAAAGCTTTAAGGATTTCCGCTGCGCACTCTTAGTGGGGCGAGCTAACTACTTATGCACGACTCGATTACATCGTGCTTTAAGCGGTCAGGGTGAATTATTTGAGGGCCGACAAAAACGGGAGTTAGAGAGGATTGCCGAGTGGGCAAATAAGGGTGCTGTCGAAGGCATTCGGCAGGAATTATCTCCCCTTCCTATGGGAGCGGTATGGGATGCAGTAAGTGCTGATTCATCGCTTTGTTCATCCAAAAGATGTAAGCCAGAAAACTGTTTTTACCGAAGGGCGAGGGCGGAGGTTGAGGAATCTGATTTGGTAATTGTGAATCATAGTTTACTTTTTTCTTTAATGGGTGCTGGATTTGGACCAAATGATGACAAGGGAGGGGTTATGTTCGCCAATGATTTTGTTATTTTTGATGAAGCCCATGAAATGCCTGAGGTTGCGGGCGACCATCTAGGATTATCGATTAGCTCATGGGCATTAGAGATGAGTGTAAGGAGGATCTTTAACCCAAAGAAACGAAAGGGACTGATATCACGAATCGGGAGGAGCGTGGACTTTGAAGCCGTAGAAAATGCGGAATTTGCAGTCGCGGACTTCTTTCAATATTTACATGCGAAAACCCTGGGTGGAAAGGACCGTATCCGACTTTTAGAGAAGGGTGTTTTACCCATGGAAGTATTTCCGCCCTTGAGTAGACTATGCCGATGTTTAGTGGAGCTGGGTGAGTTAACGGATGATGAATCCCTGAAGATGGAATTAAAAGACCAAGCCCGAAGAATGCAGGGATATCTAAATGGTTTATCCGAGGTGATTGAGCTTAAGGATAATAATTCTGTTTACTGGATTGAACGAACAGGGAAGCAGAATCAGATCATTCACTTACGAAGTGCCCCTTTGGAAATTGCAAAAGTGTTACAAGGACAACTTTTCTCCCGAGATGTTTCTGTACTCATGACGAGTGCGACATTAACCCGCAAGGGGAATGCATCTGCCTTTCGATCCACGATTGGTGTGGAGCATGTGGAAGAGGGAATAGTAGATTCTCCTTTTGATTATGAGTCTAATCTACAAATAAGGGTTTTAGCCGACTGTCCAGATCCTATGTCCAACAACCGCTTACCTTATTTAGAGTACATGGTTGAAGTGCTACACGGTTGTGCTACCAGTATAGAGGGAGGAACATTAGTTTTATTTACCAATTATTCGGATCTGAAGTTTTGTTATCAAAATTTGCTTCCACGATGGAAGAAATTGGGGCGATCAGTCTATGCACAAGGAGAAGGGCTTTCGCGGTCCGATCTACGAGATAAAATGATTGAAGAACAGGATGTTCTGCTTTTAGGTGCGGAAAGTTTTTGGAAAGGCTTTGATGCGAAGGGACCCTGTCTCTCCCAAGTTATCATTACCCGATTACCCTTCGAAAATCCGAGTCATCCCGTACTCGAGGCAAAATCAGAGGTTTTGGGGAAAGAGGGTAAAAGTGCTTTTATGGAACTTACTTTACCCTCTGCAGTAATTCGTTTGAGGCAGGGAATGGGTCGCTTAATAAGATCTAAAAATGATGTCGGTGAGCTGGTTATTTTAGATTCTCGAATATTAAAAAAAGGATATGGGAAAGATTTTATCAGAGAATTTCCTAAAAAAGACTATGAAATTATAAATTCAACCGATCTTTTGCCTAATCTTTTCAATGAGGAGTAAAAGAATCTTGAACTTTCTTAATAAATTTTCAAAATTGACCTTTCCCTTTTATTGGTATCAATAATTAAAACCTTACCCTTGCCTACAATATGATTTTAACCTCACATGGACATAGCGATGTTGGATTCGTTCGTGAAAAAAACGAAGATTCTTTCTTAGTTGATGAGCATCGGGGAATATATGCAGTGGCGGATGGAGTGGGAGGACTTCCTTTTGGGGCATTGGCAAGCAAGTTGGCCGTTCAATTTTTTAAATCATCTATTTACGATACAGATGATTGCACTACCGAGCAGGAATTAAGGTTACTTGCTCATTCCATTCACCAAAACATTGTAGAGTGTGGTACCATTGTGGGGGGAGAAAATGGAATTGGTTGTACTTTTTCCGGGCTTCGCCAAGTGGGTGATAAAATGGTTTTTGTACATGTGGGGGATTCTTCTATCTATATCCATGATGAAAATGGACTTAATAAGGTTTCGAAGTGTCATACGCTCGGAGATGAACTGATTGACAAACATGGACCAGAGGCAGCCATCGATATGCCCGAGCACTACATGCACACGCTTACCCGTTGTATGGGTCAAGACATCGACTTTGAGGTCGATATCGGAGAGATTGCAATGGCACCTGGAAGTTCGATTCTAATTTGTTCAGATGGAATAACCAACATGGTTGCATTGCCTGAAATCGAAAAAATGATCAATGAATTAGATCCGATGTCTTTTGTCCACTCGTTAATTGATTTGGCAAACCAAAATGGTGGAACTGATAATTCCACTGCTGTTTGTCTCAAAATTTCTTAAATTAGCACCTCTCTTATGTCTGAGAGAATTAGCCTGTATCTTGATAAATTAGCGAAGAACCCTGATAATTTGCTTAATCGCTTTAGCTTGGCACAGGTTTACTACGAAACTGGTGAATACGAAGAGTCCATCCTTCACCTCCGAATTTGTTTTGAAAAAAGAAATGATTGGATGATGGTTACATTACTCTTGGGTAAGGCATTGATCGCAGTTGAGCAAAAAGAAGCAGCTTGTGAACCACTGAAACAAACCATTGCACTTGCCCAGAAGCAAGGACATGAAGACCCCGAGCACGAAGCAAGAACTCTTTTGGCAGAATGCGTGGAGTCTGAAAGTGTTTGATTTTTATTGGTGCTTTCAATTTCTTTCCTGAAAGTAAGGAAATCGTTTTAGAATGACGAGTTTAACCAATAGCATCTCGCTCGTTAGTGGACTCACCATTGTTTCTCGATTTCTTGGCCTTTTTCGAGATGTTCTTTTTTTTACCTGTTTCGGAGTTTCTGCGATCGGAGATGCTTTCATTCTCGCATTCACATTACCCAATCTGTTCAGAAGAATGCTTGGGGAAGGTACCTTGAGTTCTGCCTTTATACCGGTTTATTCGGAGGTAAAAGAATCCCATTCTCTACAAAATGCAAACGATGTCCTGAATCAGGTTTTAACGAGATTATTTTTCCTCCTCTCTATAATATCGATTGTTGTATGCCTATTGTCATGGTGGGCCTCGAACTACTATTGGGTAGAAAGTCAGAAGTGGATCAATGGTCTTTTCTTAAATTCCATTATTTTTCCCTATGTTCTTCTCATATGTATATCCGCTATTATAGTCGGGGCATTAAATACACATAAAAGTTTTTTTGCCGGCGCCTTCTCCCCCATTATTCTAAATATCGCGATGATTGGGGGCTTGGCATTTTGTTACTTTGGCATGTCTTGGCGGGGGTTGGAGCTGGGTATGGCATTATGTGTCGCAGTTCTGGTCGGTGGAATATTCCAGACCGTTTGGCCGTGGATTCAATTAAGGCAATCTTTTGATTGGCGGTGGAAGTTTAATTTTTCGAGCTCCTCTGGATTGGAAAAAATAAAAGGACTCTTTTTGATCGGTGCTTTTAGTGCAGCAGTTTCGCAAGTTAATATCATGGTATCCCGTTTCTTGGCTTACCGCTTGGAGGATGAGGGGGCATTATCTTACCTTTTTCTTTCTGCTCGTTTGATTGAACTTCCGCTTGGGGTTTTTGCGATTTCGATCTCAACGGTTGTTTTCCCACAATTATCCAAGGCATTTCAAAAAGAGCAAAATAATGAGTACAAAAATTATTTTGCTCGGGGATTTCGATTAACAATGGGCTTGATTATACCAGCAGCAATTGGATTAGCCCTACTGTCAGATTCTATAGTAAGCGTATTTTTTCAATGGGGAGAATTCGGAGGTAAAGATGTTATGCTCGCCTCTGAGGTTCTTGTTATTTCTTGTTTTGCTTTACCCTTTTATGCAATGGCAGCCTATTTTGTAAAAGCATTTCATTCCCAAAAGAACATGAAGGCTCCATTACATGCTGCGGTCATTAGTTTATGCGTTAATTTTGTTTTGAGTGTAGTGCTGATGCAATATTATGGAATGATTGGACTGGCGTGGGCCAATGTAATTTCCGCCTGCTTACAAACTTTATTCCTGGGCACAAGGTTAAATGTTTTTAATCTAAAAACTCTTCTCGGAGAAAAAACCTTTTCAGTAAATAGTATTATTATCTCTTCCTTTGCCATGCTGGGAATATTATGGTTCACCATTCAGCAGGAGTATTTTGGGGAGAGTAAGCTATCGAGCATTGTGGAATTAATGGTTTTGATCCCACTTGGAGTATTAGTGTATGGAATTTCTTTAGTAGTCTGTGGATTTCCTGAACTCAAAAAATACCGAAAGAAAATATCGTTCGGTTTTTTTAGTAATGGACAATAAGTAAGTTCTTACTGTGAACGTGGGGTTGACAAAATTGGCAAGATTGAGACTACTATTATAGATACTAAACTATGATTAAAAGATCTCATACCCAATTTGGTTTTACACTAGTAGAATTGTTAGTGGTTATTGTAATAATCGGAATTCTTGCGGGAATAACTTTTTCGGGAGCGAACTATTTATTAAGTTCCCAAGATGAAAAACAAGCCAAAAGCCATATTGGTGCTCTTACCTTAGCCCTTGAGCAATACAAAAGTGAAATGGGAGGATATCCACGAACCAACTTAATTTCGAATGAAGAGGATATATTTGAGTGTGGTGCCTTTCTCTTGCGGTCATTGGCTGGCTTAGTGGACCGTAATGGCGATCCTCTTGATCAAGAGGATTTGAGGAAAAGTTTCCTTCCAGGCGATTCGCTTATTTTAGGAATTCAAAAAGGAAATCGAAATGAAATTTTTCTTCCGGAAGAAGAAGATTGGAACCCGAACTCAGGAGAGACTTTTTTTCCAATGGATCCGTGGAGCGAACCCTATGTCTATCAATTTCCACGACGGGATGGACATAAAGGATTCTTACTCTTTTCGAAGGGGGCGGACGGACAATCGTCTGTTTTTGCTCAAGAATTAACTGCCACTCCTACCAAGGAAGCAATCGACGAAGATAATATTCCAAACACTGAGCCGGGGAAATGGTGAACCGCTTTATGAACAAGAAAAAATCCAAATTGCGAGGGTTTACCCTTATTGAATTATTAGTGGTTATTGCCGTAATTGGCATTTTAATGGGAATGTTGGGGCCCAAAGTGTTTGATTTACTGACGAGTTCAAAAGTAAAAAAATCACAGTCAATATTTCGCTCATGGGTCACTCAACTTTATCAATATAAAGAATTTTATAAATACTTTCCTCCCTTTCTTTTGGAGGAGGATGAAGGAGTGCCAATGCTTCTCTCAGAAGCTGAAAATCACGAATCTTTTATAATCGCACTTAAGGGAATGAGATGGGATCCAGATTTAACAGAATGGCAACCCATTGATCAGGGCAGTGAGTTGAGGGATCAAAATCGAAAAGGTCGAGAATTTCATTCATTTTCAGAAGATGAATTTGGTCCAGAGGGATATCTTGCAGATTCCTGGGCCGGGACTAAAATTCGGGTCGTAGTTGATCAGGATGGGGATGGTTTAATCAAGTTAGGATCGGCAGCAGTTGATGAAATTCTTTCCGCCCTTAAGCAGGATTACGATTCGGAGGTTGTGGATAATGCAAAAGATAAATTATCTGTGATTCGTGAAAAAGTTGGAATTTATGTACTCGTTGATGAGACCGGTGAAACAGAATCAGAAAATGTTTTTTCCTGGGATGTCGGGAAATATTTAGAAAAGGACTGATTGACCGTTTGAAAATCGATTATTATCAAAAGCGAATTAAACTAAAGGGGTTCACCCTTTTGGAATTATTGATTGTTTTGGCAGTGATGGGTTTAATGATGGGGCTAGTGGGCTTTTCCCTACTCGGGGGCGGTGGTGCCGAGCTTGGTGCCGCCCAGAGGGAATTACTCGGACTTGTACAGCAAGCACGATCCCGTGCTGCATTATCGGGTAGTGAGACTCGATTAATTGTCAATAATACCGAGACCGATTTGGATAAATTTCACCGCTATGTAGAACTCATTGTTCAGGACACATGTTCAACGACCGGTGAAGTGAAGTGGATTGTAATGGGGGAAGGGAAATATTTAACCGATGGTGTTTATTTTGTTCCAGAGGGAGAAGATAAGTCGGAAACAGGAGAGGGATGGAGGAGTGATGCCTATACGATATGGAGCGATGAAAATGATGATTTTTCTTTAGCGGATTCTTTTAAGGGGGAGCGGGAACAAAATGGGGATAACCAATTTCGGTATCTTGCCTTTAACCAACTAGGTAATGTCGTTTTTCCTGAATCTTCTGGATCCGGCGTACAAAAAGCACCGAAATTAGTTTTGGGCGTTGGTTCCCCCAATCCAGGTGAATCCGGAAAACCCCTTCGTTTTGATAACCCTAATTCCATTGCCGGTATATTACTTCGCCGTTACGGCGGGTTTGCTGTATTGGAGTTGGAAGATTTTGAATAAATTATGGTCGTGATGAAACCATCGAGTTGCTCTCGAAAATCTTCTAAGAACGGTTTTACTCTCTTGGAAGTGGTCATTGCGTTGGCAGTTTTTGGATTTTTGATCGGTGGGTTACTTGGGTTTCTCCCCTGGGGAGTCGAAGGGGTGGGGAAGGTAAGAGAGCAGAATATTGCCTACGGATTAGTAGATGCGGTTCAAGTTGAATTAGAAAGAATGGGTTTTAGTCTCGTGGAGCGCGGAACCAAAAGAATTAGAGGGATTTCATCCCCCACACCAGAGGATATGAAGGACGAGCGGTGGAGCCTACTGTTAGTTGCTCCCAAAGAAGGGCACCGAGTCGAGTTTGAACAAGTGATCGAGTATGATAAAACCTTGATGAATGATTCGGGGAGTCAGGAGGATGGGCAAATGCAGGAACTTTGGATTAATGAATCCGGTGGTAGTAATTTTCCATTTAATCAATCTGCACAAGGTGTGCCACTTTCTCTTCTCGGTATGAAAGGAAGTGAAACAGGGCCTCCGTGGTCCAACAGATGGCTTCCTGAGTCGGAAAGATATTTTCTCATTAAATGCTCACAATATCCACTTGAGCATCGACACCGTCATCATCCAAGTAATGGATTTCTTGCCTTACAAATTGATATTCAATGGCCTTATAAAATACCTGACCCATCAAAGGGAGAGGAGGGCTTTCGTAGAGTGTCACATCGATATCGAACGCATTTCCGTTTTCCTTTGGCGATTACCCGTTAGGTGACTGAAAATTCAGCAAAATATAAACTGAGCATTTGGGTGCTTGCTGCTCGGCCGAAGACCTTAGTTGCGTCGATTATTCCAGTTTCACTTGGTACCTCGTTAGCATTTCAGCAATCAGAAGATTTATCTTTTGCTTTAATTGCAATGTGTTTTCTTTTTTCTTTCCTGGTCCAGATTGCTACCAATTTCGCGAATGATTACTTTGATTTTTTAAAGGGAGCAGATGAACAAAGAACCCTCGGTCCCAAACGGTTTTCAACCCATGGTGTGATTGCTGGTTTAGAGTTACGTAATGCATCTTATACTCTTCTTTTTTTTGCATTTATTTTGGGAGTTTTCATGATGGAAAACTCAGGTGCAAGTCGTTGGCTTCTTCTTATTGGAATCGCCAGTGTTTTAAGTGCGATTGCCTATACTGGGGGGCCTTTTCCCTTTGCTTACAATGGATTAGGCGATGTTTTTGTAATTCTTTTTTTTGGCTTTGTCGCGGTCTGTACGACTCATTATATTCTAATTACCGAGGCGGGTCATTTATGGGAGCCAAATTGGGTCGTTCCGCTTGGAGTAGGTTTTAGTATCAACAATCTTTTGGTGTTGAATAATTATCGCGACCGAAACACTGATTTAATGGTGGGGAAAAAGACTCTGATTGTTTTACTTGGGCAAAAGTTTGGTATTAGCCTTTATTTCTTTGGTTTCTTTACCTCTTTTGTTCTATGCCCTTTGATAGAAAGCAGGCTTATCTACGCCACGATTCTTTTTCCAATGGGGCTATACTTGGTTTGGAAACTGAATAAGGCGAGTGAGAAGAAACATTATGACTTCTTGCTTACATGCACATCTCTATCGGTGGTAGCGTACGGGTTGGTAACTGCTTTTGCACTTACCAACCAATAAAAATTTATAGATTCTTACAAGCTAGGAATTTACAATATCAACAAGCTCGTCTTTGGTCTTGAGACCAATAATTGTTTCGGAAAGAGAACCATTTTTATAAACCAAAAGAGTGGGGATGGACTGAACGCCATGCTCTTGTGCCAATTCGGTATTATCGTCGACATTTACCTTATAAACTTCAACAGAATCACTCATCTCAGAGGAAAGTTCCTCGAGGACCGGAGTTAGTGCTTTGCAGGGGCCACACCAAGGTGCCCAAAAGTCGATTATAAGTGTTTTGTCTTTTGAAGAGGTTACTTTTGCAAAGCTCTCTTTGTTTAAGTTAATGAGTTCGCTCATTATAATTATGATATTTTTAGCGTATTGTTGAGTTTAATTAGAAAGAAATAGAAGAACCATTGCCGTGATCGCACCACCAAATACGAGGAAATCGAGTATGAGAAAAATAATACTCGGTCTTTTCTTTTTTTCAGGTCCAACTGCTGCTGCAGGCTTGGGTCCACCGGGGGGTGCCCCCATTGGACCTGGTGCCGGAAGTCCTCCAGGAGGAGGCGTTCCCATTGCTGGCATCGGTGGCATTGCACCGCCTGGAGCGGGTAGTGCAGGTCCTCCTTTTGGTGCAGTAAGTGCTGGTTTCGGCCCCCCAGGAGAGGGCATTGGAGCACCTGGTGTGGGAAGTGCAGGGCTGGGAGAAAGGGACGGGGTGGCTAATGTGGGTGCGGGTCCAGGGGTAGGTGCAGATGGTAAATTTCCCACATTAGGTAGGCTTGGAGTGGGGGAAGGTAAAGGAGACGGGGATAATGCCGCGGCTGGAGCAGGCATCGGTGCAGGGGCAGGAGCACCGACCGAAGGTATGACTCCTGGCATAGGTGCATTGGGTAAAGTTGCCGGTACACTTGGAGAGGGGAGTCCCGCGGCACTGGGTGGCGCAGGTGCTGCTGGTATGCCAGCAGGGGGAACAGCAGCAGTCGGTGAGGGTAAAGGTGCTGGAGTTCCGTCACTCGGCTTGATCTTCGGAGCAAATGGAGATCGGGTTACTCTAAACTTGGGTCCACCTTCACCAGGTTTCACTGGGGCTCCTTCTTTAGGAGTTAATTTGAGGATGGGTTTCGGGGGGTTGGGCAATCCTTCTGACATGATGCTATTGATTCAAAAAGGAATATTAACTCAGGGCAAGCGAAAGATTTATTCCTTGGGAGTGTTTTTTTCGATCAAATCAGAAATTTCGTCCATGGAAGCATTTTCAATCGACTTTCCTTTGAGGGACAAATCCTCAAAAGTTTTGAAAAGGGTTTCTGTCATTTTATCGTGTGTGTTCTCTGAACCTCCAAAAATAGAAAACTTATCTGCCTGAGTAATTCTCTTGTGCCCATCGGTACAGTCCAATCCAAGACCAAAGAGGTGAGCCATTACTTTTGGGTCTTTATAAGGTAGGTTAGGATGTTGGTATCTTTTGTTCATTTACTAATATAATATTTATAGAGTGAGCTTTTAGTCAATACAGTCTTATTTTAATTTAAAAAATTTAAAACGCAAAGATTCGGGTGCTTAACGCAATTTCTGTCTCATTTTCTTTCGTGGTGCCTTTTCGACCTGTTACCGAGATTATCCATGTCCAAGCTGCGGATCGATTGTATTCAACAGCAGCCTGCCAATAAGGAATTGTGTTCGATTCCTCTTCGTACGCAATGGAGGTATGAAAACTTTTTCTTTCATCCCATCGGTGGTTTGCGGAGAGTCTCCATTGATCTGAAAAAGATAAATATTTGAAATAGCCAACTTCAAGCGTGTTCACAGTCCCGTCAATAAACTGTGCGGAAAAGCTATTTCGAATCACCTTTCCTTCATCGGAATTAATTTTGGATTGCCCGGTGAAGGAGATCCATGGTGCAGGCTGAATAGAAAGACTCGCAAAAAACTCCTTCGCGATATCTCCATTATCCTCTTTTTTGTGATACAAGTCTTGAAAGAAATGAAGTGAAGCAATCCTTCGAGTCTCCTCACCCGATCGTGTAAGAAACTGATTTTCCCAACCCAGTCGAACGACTTCATAAGGGGTTAGCCCATCTGCCTCGATATGGTCCATTAAATCTATGGGGCGGAGGTTAAGTTCTACAAAAGGGTTGTCAATTTGTGGAATAAGCGATTCTTGGTCGGCGCTCATACGATTTACTTTCCGGTGAGAAATAGAGAAACCCATAATATGTCTAATTTGATCAATGTTCCAGGTCGCATTTTCCCAATTATAATCTCCCGATACCTCATACCTTATTTCATTTCCCCATTCGCCCATACTTCGATTCGCATTGGGCCCATCCATCGAGTAATCCTGTCTTCTGTAGGACAAATGGGGGGAGTAAATCAATCCATTTCCCAAACGAAACGGTCGGACTATCTTATATCCCAAATCGAGTTTATTTGATTTTTGTAATAATTCACCCAAGTTCCCTTTTTGCCGAAAAGCGGAAAATTCAATCGCGATGGTATTATAAAATTTGGTATTAGCCAAGGGAGTGGGGGCAAGGTCGATTCGTAAATTTGGAATCTGTTCGACTGTTGATTCGTATTGATTTGCCTGCCAGCGGGTAAGTGATGAAACAGTCCAGTTTTTCCCCTCGAAGGTAATTTCACCAAATGAATCGTTCCACTGGTTTTCGTGGAATTGTTGTCTTTGAAAATCCCGATAAACTTCTGAGTCTTCATTCCATTCAAATTGTCCTGCCACCCGCCAATTTTCTTGAGGCCGATTAATCGTGTATGCCCTTATGTATGAGCGGTGAGAATCGATCGGAGAACCAAGAAGGTCATTTCCTCGCAAATCTCCCTGGTCATCAATCCACCCACTCTCCACAGAACCGTTATAATTGGAGTCTTTACCATTCGAATCCCATTGCAGTCCTGGGGACAACAGTAGTCCTCTCTTCGAATACCCGGTGAAATCAGCATTTACATCAACATTTGCGCCTAATTGCCACTTCCCCCCTGTACCTAAATACCAACCCAAGTTACTTTGCTTCCCCGCTCTTAATTTATATTGCAGAGATTTTCGATTCGTTTTTCCTGAAAACGAGGGTAAGCGACCGACGGTATGATCCCCCAGTTTTATTGAAATATTTCCCGCCCGAATTACTTCTTCTTCTTCGTTCCATCTGAGTTCTCGAACTAAGAGGTTTGGTTCATTTTTTTCTTTACCCAAGAGGTAGAGCGAGGAATTTAAACCTTGGATTGTGGAGTTCTGACGACTCAATTCATCCGACTGAATTGCCCATGGATAAATACCGAATTTAATTTCAGAGGCGTTAAAATCACCAGTAATTAAATTAAGCTTGATACGCCTAGCCAAGAGACGGATTTCTCCATCGCTCAGGATTACTTTACCCTCCGCAAATGCTTCGCTTTGATTGGCGTCATATTCGATCCTGTCTGCGAGGAGCAAAACGGGGCCACTCTCTAAGCGAGCATTAGGGGCGGCAACCATTTTTTGTAATACTTCGTCAAAATAAACTTCGTTGTCTGCCTCCAATATGGTCTTATTGGAATCTTTGGGTGGCGAATTTTCAATTTGCCCAAATGAATTTTGGACAAGGATGGAAACGAGTAATGGGAAAAAAAAGGTTTTCACTTGGGACTTAAGATGCGAGGATGCCAATTATAAACAAGAAAGAAATGATTTTAGGAGCAATTTCTTTTCTCATTTTTAATTTTTTTATTAAAAAAGCCTCTTTCTTTTTTCATGATAATCAATCAAAACGAATTAAATTCTTGCCTGTCCGGAAAAATTGGATGTCCTCACGATTTTTTAGGCTTACATTCCCTCGGTTCCGGAAAAGGAGTTGTGGCTCGTGCTTTTGATCCCGAGGCGGATGAAATTGTAATTGTTGATCAGAATACTGGTGCAGTCTATCCCCTAAAAAAAATTCACTCCCATGGTTTTTTTGAAGGTCATATTACTGAACTGGAAGAAATGTTCCCCTACCTTTTCCGATCAATTCGTGCCGGTAACAATTTCGAATGGCTTGATCCTTACGGATTTTTACCCTTTAAAGAAAATAAGGATTTTGCCGCATTTAATGACGGTACAGACCGTCGTCCATTTGAAAAACTGGGTTCATTTCCATCTTTGCACCAGGGGGTGGAAGGAGTAGCATTTGTGGTTTGGGCACCATCGGCTCAGAGTGTTCATTTGGTTGGAGATTTTAATAATTGGCATCCTTTTTCATTGCCGATGCGTTCCTTGGGCTCTTCGGGGTGTCGGGAAATTTTTGTGCCCGGAGCAATCATCGGACAAAAGTATAAATTCCGAATTTTAGGAGCAGACTCGTTATTAAGAGAAAAAACCGATCCATTTGGGCTTCGGTTTGAACCGCCTCCGGGAAATGCCACCATAATTCACCCTCGAGATTACCCAAGGGTTGAAAAAGGAGAAGCCCTCACTTTAGATCCTCGGTCCAGTCCGGTTTCTATCTATGAAATGCACTTGGGGTCTTGGAAATTTTCAGAAAACGAAAATCGACCCTTGAGCTATCTTGAATTGGCAGACCAGTTGCCAGTTTATCTGAATGAACTGGGTTTTTCTCATGTTGAATTTCTTCCGATTAGTGAATATCCATTTGGAGCTTCATGGGGGTACCAAGTTACTGGCTTTTATGCTCCCACTAATCGGTATGGAACGCCAGATGAATTTAAAGTACTGGTAGATGCATGCCAAAAAGCGGGTATTGGAGTCATTATTGATTGGGTGCCCGCCCATTTTCCAAGTGATGAATTTGCCCTTTCACAATTTGATGGAACCTGCCTTTTTGAGCACGAAGACCCCCGGCAAGGAAAACACGCAGAATGGGATACTTTAATATTTAATTATGGAAGATCTGAGGTCAGGAGTTTTTTAATTGGGAGTGCCATTTGCTGGTTGGACCGGTTTGGAGTATCTGGATTTCGGGTTGATGCAGTGGCGTCGATGCTTTACCTCGATTATGGTCGTGAGGAAGGACAATGGATTCCCAATCAAGACGGAGGAAAAGAAAACTTGGAAGCAATTGCCTTTATCAAGCAATTCAATGAAGCAATTCATCAGGAATATCCAGATGCCCTCAGTATTGCCGAAGAATCGACCGCATTTCCAAAAATTACCCAACCGCCTCATGTTGGAGGACTGGGCTTCGATTTTAAATGGAATATGGGATGGATGCATGATGTGCTTTCTTACTTCCAGACCAGGCCAGAAAATCGTTCGGAGGTACATAACAACCTTACATTTGGTGCGACTTATCAATTTTCCGAAAATTTTGTCCAGGCATTCTCTCATGATGAGGTGGTCCATGGGAAGGGATCCTTAGTCAATAAAATGGGGTTGGAGAATGAGGGTGATAGGATTGCAAACTTAAGGGCTTTACTTGCGCTACAATGGACATGGCCAGGGAAAAAGACTCTCTTTATGGGCTGCGAGTTTGGGCAGTGGAAGGAGTGGGATTGTGATGCTCCATTAGACTGGTCACTACTGGAATTCCCGCTCCATCAGGGCTTACGGAAGTTAGTCGCAGACCTGAATCATTTATACCTTTCCCACCAATCTTGGAGTAAGGTGGATCATCAAGGCGACAAATTTCGGTGGATCGATTGTAATGACTCCGCCAGGCAGACTGTTTCTTTTTTAAAGTTTGGCCAACATCCTGAAGATACTTTGTTGGTTGCCTGTAATTTATCAGACCAAGTCGTGCATCGTGACTGGGGTTGTCCACATGTCGGTTCTTGGGAAGTAGTGTTAGACACAGACTCCCCGGATTATGGAGGAGAAGGGGCAGCCGGTGCATCCAGTTTTTTAACAAATGCCCATGATTGTGACTTTTTTCCAAACTCTCTCTCTTTTGCTGTGGGGCGATGGAGTGTTCGAATTCTTGCCTTTCAAGGGTAAGCACAAAACCGCATTATTTAGATTGTTTTAGGGCAGGCTCGCAGGAGACTTTTTGTGAGTTTTCTATCCTGAGAATTGACTGTTCTTTCATTTTGGTTATCTAGAAACAGTGAAATATATAGTACTCATAGGCCTTTCTATATCTTGGGTCGGTTGTCAAAGGGAATCTGAAACTGAAACTGTGGTCATTAAGTCGATCGAAAATCTAGAGATTCAATCTGTTCGTGACCTCGAATATAATGAAGTGAATGACACTCGAGTGCTCGCTCAAAAATTGATTTCTTTACCCGTTCAGCCACCGATTAAAAATGGATTGTATTTCGATTGGTACGACAATGGAGAAAAAAAAGGGGAGACGACTTATGAAAGTGGGGTAAAAAGTGGCCCCTCAAAAAGATGGTATTTAAATGGCAAACTTAAACAAGAATG
Source organism: uncultured Opitutales bacterium (assembly GCA_905478775.1). GTDB lineage: Bacteria > Verrucomicrobiota > Verrucomicrobiia > Opitutales > Seribacteraceae > Seribacter > Seribacter sulfatis. The sequence goes on from CAJQKB010000075.1 coordinate 16,612, forward strand.
CTCGTTTAAAGACGATCGATATCATGGTCTCTACCAATCGTGGTATGAAAATGGGAACCTACGGATCCAAGGCAAATATTTAAAAGGAAAGCATGACGGGGAATGGATACTTTATGATAAAGGCGGGGAAAGAATGCCATCAATTTACTATGAAAATGGAATCGAAGTTACCCGTAAGCTAAAAGGGGTTCGCAGGTGAGGGTTTGATTTCTACTCCCTCTTTAAAAATTCTTTTTTGAGGAGCCTCTCCATTTTCTTTATACTCCATGTAAAATCCACTTCCCTCTTCCAGTTTTGATTCCGGACAAAGTTCCCCGTTTATTTTCCAAATTCTTTTCCAAATACACTTGCCCATTTGATTGAGGGAATGAGCCTGTAGTTGACCATTTGTGTAATACTCCTTCCATTCCCCATCCATTTCCCCATCGATTATAAAACCGAATGCTTTTAGAATTCCGTTGGGGTGCCAATATTTAAACGAACCATCTAAATAACTTTTATTCCATTCCACTTCAGATTGTTTCAATCCATTGGGGTGCCACTCCATCCATACTCCCTGCTTTTGCCCATTGTTAAGATATCCCAATCTCTTAGTCTTTCCTTCGGGATGGTTTTCTTTTACCCATCCAGTAAAAGTTTCATTTTGGTCGTCGGTATACAACCACATCATACCGTACATAAATTCTTTTTTTAATTCAGAAATTTCAACTGCACTTAGTAATGCTTCTTGCTGGGTCTCTTCGTCTCGTAAGTCGGGAATAGAGCAACTGATGATTGACATCATTAACAGTGTATTGATGAAGCGGTAGGTAGCATTTAAAAGAGTAATATGAAAATTATACATTCGTAGTATTTAGGTATCAATCTGAAATCTAATTTGACAGATGTATTCCCTTATTGCTTTGTAATAGTCTATTAGAGCCAAACACTATATAAATCAAATCCTTCCGGCAATTTTTACGCTCACCCTTTTTGCATGTAATGGGGGAGGGGACTCAACATCATCAAGCACTACTTCTACCGCACCCGAGGTAGTGGAACTGGTCGGGTCCGAAATTGCTTTCAATCCAGTAATTCGATTCACAACTGCAAGCGAATGTATCTACGACAACACTTTGGCCATCGAAAGTACTTTCCCTTTCCCAACGGATGG
>CAJQKB010000076.1 GCA_905478775.1 uncultured Opitutales bacterium
GATTGCCGCGTCGGTCACTTCGTTCTCTCCTCGCAATGACATGTGTGTGCGAGTTTTGACCGAACCGTACACTACCATTCCGTTCTACGCCTTGTCATCGCGAGGGCCTCGCCCGTGGCGATCCACTGTGAACCGGGAAGCGAATAGACAACTCACCCACGTGACTCGAGACACGATGGATTGCCGTTTCGCTCACTTGCGTTTCTTCCCTGTAATGATAAAAAGTGTGCAATTAAACAAAACGATTATCTTTTGCTTAATCGACCGAGCTTCCCCACCAATCCTTGTTTGGTTTGTAGTTCGGTTCGAGAAAGGTGGCGTGACGTTTTTCCAATCCTTGCTTTCCTGAGGATTTAATATTTTTCCAACGGGCGTCTCTCTTTACGGAATCAAATTGGGGGTCGGGCTTAGGAAATTGGGCATTGGTTTGTTTGATCCAAGTGATCAACTTTTTTCGCATTTGCTGGGCACGATTGTTTTCCTTTGCGATCAGATCGTTCTGCTCGCCAATATCATTAGCAAGATTATAAAGTTCGTTCCTTTTATCCTCATGATAATGAATGAGTTTCCAGTCACCCTCCATAATGATCGAACTGGGTTCGCCTCCCTGGTTTCCATAATGTGGATAATGCCAGTAAAGTGGGCGCTCGTTGATCGCTTTACCTTTTAATAAAGGAACAAGGCTGACGCCGTCCAAATTTTGTTTTTGGGGAAATTCGATTCCGCAAAGTTCAAGCAGGGTAGGGTACCAGTCGATTCCATTTACTGGAGTTGCTTCTATTGAGCCTGGCTTTGTGATGCCGGGAGCCTTGATATAAAAAGGTTCGCGAATTCCTCCTTCCCACTGCCGACCTTTACCCCCGCGCAGGGGTAAGTTTGAGGTAGCATAGGCATCCCCGGAGGAAACGCCTCCATTGTCGGAGGTAAAGCAAATGATGGTGTTCTCATCCAAGCCATGTTCATCAAGCTTAGCCAGTACGAGACCGATAGATTGATCGAGTTGCTCGATCATTCCTGCATAGATCGGACAGTCCTGTACCTGACGTACATTCAGACGACGATCGAAGAGGAACCTTTCTTTGTTTTTGATGAGCCCCATTTTTTCTGCTTTGTTCCGATATTTTTTCCACAGTGTTTCTGTGGTTTGAATAGGGGCATGAACGGCGTAGAAGGACAGGAAGGCAAGGAAGGATTGATCTTTGTTCTTTTCTATAAAGTCTGCAGTTTCCAGACCGAGGCGTCGCGTGAGGGATTCCCCATCCGCTCCGGATTGAAGATTTGGGTTTGTGTAGGGAGAAAAGAACCCACCCCGTGGACCACCCACATCCCATCCACCTTTGTTTAGATCAAAACCATGGTCGGTCGGCCACGAACCTTCGCTTCCCAGGTGCCACTTTCCGGCGAAGAAGGTTTTGTAACCGGCGTCTTTCATCGCTTCGGCAAGAGTGATTTCGGAATGACGCAAGTTGCGCTCATATTCGGGTGGGAGGTGACTGTCATTTCTTCCCCGCTTTCTCCATCCTTCTCCCGGTGAATCTCCTATCCAGGTGGTGATGCCATGATTGACCGGGTATTTTCCGGTCACAATACTTGCCCTTGATGGACTGCATACCTGACAGGTGGCATAGCCCCGGGTGAATTTCATTCCCCCGTTGGCTATTCGGTCAATATTCGGACTTTCATAAAATCCTGATCCTTCATTGGATAAGTCTTTTGCTCCCATATCGTCTACAAGAATAAACAGAACATTGGGTGGACTTGCCATACAAGCTATCGACAAACTTGAAAGCAAAAAGGATAATAGAACCGATTTTTTTGGCATGTGAAACCCCAACACCAATAGTCGAATATTGGCAATGATTAAGAAAGGATTTCCAATAATGAAATTCGAATTTAAGTGGAACTTAGCCTAGGTTATCCAAAGCCTGATTAAAGGTTTGGCTTGGTCGCATAGCGGCTGAAGCTTTCTCCACACTGGGGAGATAGTACCCGTCCAAATCAACTGGTTTGCCCTGGGCAGCGATTAGTTCCTGAGCTATCTTTTCTTCATTGTCGCGAAGAGTTTGTGCTAATCCCGAAAACTGAGACTGAAGATCACTCTCATCCGATTGCCCTGCCAGGGCTTCTGCCCAGAAAAGTGTGAGATAGAAATGACTACCGCGATTATCGATTTCATTCACTTTTCGGGATGGTGATTTATCTTCATCTAGAAACCGGCCGATGGCAGAGTTTAGTGTGCCTGCTAAAACCTGTGCTTTTGAATTCCCGGTTTTATTTGCTAAGTCTTCAAGCGACACTGCAATGGCCAAGAATTCACCAAGTGAATCCCAGCGCAAATGGCCTTCCTCTACAAATTGCTGAACATGCTTGGGTGCTGACCCACCTGCTCCGGTTTCAAATAATCCTCCTCCTGCGAGTAGCGGGACAATGGAGAGCATTTTTGCACTTGTTCCGAGCTCCAGAATGGGGAAGAGGTCAGTAAGGTAGTCACGCAAAACATTACCGGTTACGGAAATGGTATCGAGTCCGTCTTTACATCGTTGGCATGTGACTTTAGTTGCCTCAATCGGGGCAAGAATCTGTATGTCTAATCCTTCGGTGTCCAGCGTGGTCAATTTGGCATTTACATATCTGATCAAATTGGCATCGTGTGCCCGCTTCTCATCGAGCCAAAAAATGACCGGAGTACCGCTCAACTTTGAACGGTTTACCGCAAGTTTAACCCAGTCGATAATCGATATTTTTTTGGTTTGGCACATGCGCCATATATCTCCGGTTTCCACATCATGGGAAAGCAACACATTTCCCGTTTCGCCTACGACACGAACAGTACCTGCTTTTTCAATTTCGAAAGTCTTGTCATGGGATCCATATTCCTCTGCCTTTTTAGCCATCAATCCGACGTTGGCCACATTGCCCATAGTAGTAACATCAAATGCACCATTCTCTTTACAGAAATCGATGGTTGCTTGATATACTCCGGCGTAATTACGATCCGGGATTACTGCTTTTGTGTCCTTGGGGTTACCATCTGGTCCCCACATTTGTCCTGAAGTACGAATCATGGCGGGCATGGACGCATCGATAATCACATCACTGGGAACATGGAGATTGGTAATCCCCTTATCCGAATTAACCATGGCAAGGGGAGGGCGTTCCTTGATAATTTGATCGAGCTTTACACGAATATCTGACTGATCTTTTTTATCAAGTGTATCAAGGATGCGGTAAAAATCAGAAAGTCCATTATTGGGGTTGAATCCGGCGTTTTGTAGAGTTTCTGCGTGGTCCTCTAGAAGATCGCCTAGGTATGTTTCCACACAGTGTCCAAAGATAATTGGGTCGGAAACTTTCATCATGGTGGCCTTCATATGGAGAGAAAAGAGCACACCCTGTTCATTTGCTTCCTTTAATTGCTCTGCTAAGAATAAACGAAGCGAATTACGATTCATCACTGAGGCGTCAATTACTTCACCTTGGAGTAATGATAAATGATCTTTGAGTATCTTCTTCTCGCCACTGGCATCGATAAATTCAATGGAGACGACCCGATCTTTATCGATGATCGTAGATTGCTCACTTCCGTAGAAGTCGCCTGACTTCATGTGAGAAACATGAGTCTTGGACTCTGCTTGCCAAGGACCCATTGAATGAGGATTCTTTTGGGCGTATTCCTTGACCGGTTTAGCCACGCGTCGGTCGGAATTCCCCTCTCTTAGCACAGGGTTTACCGCAGAGCCGAGGACTTTGGAGTAGCGAGAGCGAATGGATTTATCTTCATCGGTTTGTGGGTCATCAGGAAAATCAGGGATGGCGAATCCTTTTCCCTGAAGTTCCAGTATCGCCTCTTTGAGCTGTGGTATAGAGGCACTGATATTAGGAAGCTTGATAATGTTAGCTTCTGGTTGGCTGGCAAGTTCTCCCAGCTCAGCAAGTACATCTGGAATGCGCTGATTTTCCGAAAGGTAGTCAGGGAAATGAGCCAGGATACGACCAGCGAGGGAAATATCTTTCGATTGAAAATGCACGCCACTGAACGATGTGAAAGCACGAAGAATGGGCAGAAGAGAGTAAGTCGCGAGTGCGGGAGCCTCGTCGGTTTTAGTGTATATAATGTTGGATGCAGAGGACATATTTAAAGTAAATTAAGTGATATATCCTTACTGCATTCGTGGGTGCCTGCAAACATCTTTCGAATAAATGTTTAAAAAAAACCTTATTCTTAAAAACAAAAAAACTCTTAAGAAATAAAGGTTACTGCAGTACAGAAAATAAATAGTTTGAATAATTTATTCCTCACAAGAATATGGCCATCGGCTCTTCTAGGAATGAAAATGAACCAAAACTATTCCTTTCAGGTTCCCTTTTTGAGGAGCGTTTGAAAGAGTGGTTGATTATTACCGAAGTAGCGATGTATTTTTCCCAAATGAATTAGGGCAATTTAAGCATTAACATTTTAAAATAAACCCTGTTCGCAGGCATGAACAAATGATTCTCCCACTCCCTTTAGTTCCTCCCATTCTTTGCGAATTTTTTTGCTATCCTCAGCACAAATCTTGCTGTCGTTTTTGTTGCTTTGGGATACGACTTGAAGGAGGTCGGAAAATTCACGGACTAATTTTTGTGTATGTGCAAATAAGTCTTTATTTGGATCTTTTTCGGTGCTTGGATTGGGACAATAAAATCCGTCTGCTTTTTGACACAGCCAGGAAATAATTTGTTCGTCCCCTGTGGCTTCGAAGATTTTCGCTAAGCGGTCGAGAGGGTTAGTAGCACCGCTGTCAGTCGGTTCATCCCCAGGTTGGCACCATTTGTAAAGAAGGGAAGGAGAAACCCCCAAGTCTGATGCAATGGTTTTAACCCCCACATCCTCTACGGATTGTTTTAAAACTTCATGAGATTTCATAGCAAGAATACTATACCCATTTTTTGGGTAAAAGAACCATTACAAAATCTAAATATTATTATAAAACAACCGAAGCAGGCGAAGTATAGATAGTAAAAGAAGTTTATTTGCTCTAACCTGATTCGCTATCTTTTGAGCTATATAGAATTTAAAAATACTGACAAAAAATAATGTATACTCAGAACCAAATTCGAAAACTTGAACCCAATGTCCATCCACGATATTGGTTTGCTCCATGGGAGCTAAGCTCATCGTGTTGAATACCGGTAATAAGTTTAAGGTTTTCCCCGCATAAATAATAATTTAGTCCGAGATAAAAGGCATGGTGTTTATCGCCTCTGCCATTATTAAGATCGATCGCACTATCACGAGAATCCGCAAGGGGGGCATAACGACTGTTTAACTGGAGGCCTTCCTTTTGGTCTGACTGCTGGAACAGATAGCGTCCCACTAGTTTGAGCTTATCTTCCTTTAGCCAATACATAGGCATGAGCACTAGACCGCCAAAATCTCCCTCTCGATCGGCATTCGCCTGATCTCCGTTATTTCCAAATGCAAGGGTCGAATGAAATGCCCATGAACCGTCGCCAATACGGTTCACAAGGGAAAGAGCCCAATCATTTCCACCTGCCAACTGATCTTGGTTTAAATTTCCATCTTGTTTGTAATAGGAGAGCCAATATTCATGCAATTGATAAGAGCTTTGCTCTGAGAAATCCCCCAACCATGATCCATAGTAAACCTTACTGTCTTTCCACCCACCAATATAATCGTCATAAGTTCCGGAAAAAACCGCGGCATCAAATGTGTTAGTACCAGCTTTCCATTTAACCCATGCCGCTAAGGGGTTTCCCTTTTCTTTATCGTAGAGCCAAAGCTTATTAGAAAAAGAAGAACGTTCCAGACAATTAATCATGGTGGAAGATCGTTGCCATTCATCGGCCATCCTTCCAGTTCTTCTACCATAGCCGATTTCCATGGCATCAATGTTTTCGAAATCCCAAAATTTATCGGCATCAAAAGTAATGTTGGCAGCACGAAAAGTTTCATGTCCCCATTGTCGATAAGCCCCCCCCTTACTTGCTGGATAATTATGCCGGTCGTTTGATAATTGGCTTACTACTTTAAACTTCCAGTAGCTTCCCCATTTACCGGATATTCCCATCCAAAACCTTCGGAATTCCTCAAAGTCATCATTGAAATTCTTTCCCCTCTGGTCTGCTCCATCGATGTAGCCAATCTGGTGTTGATAGGAAAGAAAAAGTTTTGCACTTTGCAAACTGCTGGACTCAGGGTTTTCATAAAACTTTCCGATGTTTTTTAGTTTCTCACAAGTTTCTTCCTTTATTTGTGCAGATGTGGGAAGTGCGATATTGATCAAAAAAGCTACGCATGCAAGAATGCGCATTGAGACAGTACTGTAGTAAAATGACATCCTTTTGAATATCTAGGATGGCCTTATTGAGTCAACTCCGATTGATCTATCGTCTTTACTTAAATTTATTATCCAATTAAGAATTACTTATGAAAGCACACGAGTTCTTCCTCCACGGATTATTTTCTTCACACTCTGGTAATAAGGATACCCTACAAACTCAGTTACATTGGACCTTACGAATCACTGCAGCATTGTGCTTTATTGGACATGGCACCTGGGGAATAATTACCAAGTCAGGTTGGCTTCCTTTCTTTGCCTCGCAAGGAATTGAGCCTGAGATTGCTTGGAAGTTACAACCATTAATTGGCCTGTTTGATATTTTAATGGCGGTCATATTGTTACGAAAGCCAAACCGTACGGTCTTGATTTGGATGTTTTTATGGGCCTTGTGGACTGCAATTTTACGACCCCTTGCTGGTAATCTAGAAAAGATTCAAGTAGATGGTGAATGGGTTGTCCAGTTGGCTACTGAATCGATGAGGGTGGCAAAAATGCAAACATGGGAATTTTGGGAAAGGGCAGGGAATTGGGGACCTCCATTCATTCTATTGGTTATGGCCGGAGCGTTTACATTAACTGGTAAAGATTTAGTAACTCCTTATAAGGAACCCGAGCTCAAGGATTCCACCATTGATACTATTTTCTTTTTATTGAAAACTTGCCTTGCATTACTCCTTATTGGGCATGCAGGGTTTGGCTTTGCGGTAGAGAAGAAAATGCTTATCGATCATTGGCAATCGATCGGAGTCAATGCAGATGTAGGATTTATTACCCAAGTGGGGTATGCTGAATTTGCCTTGGGAGTGTTAGTTTTTATTGCTCCATTCCGCCCGCTGATTTTCCTTGCCTTGGGATGGAAGATTTTTACTGAGTTTCTGTATGTCCCCGCCGATACCGTTGCAGGGATGGGGATTGTCAATATTTTCGAATGGATTGAGCGTTGGGGAGATTATGGAGTGCCATTAGCAATGCTCTACATTATATCATATCGGAAAGCAAAAGCGGCCTAACTTAGAAGCGACCGACAATCCGAGTGGATTAATTTTGCTCGTGAATTTTTTCCTTTTCGTTTTCCGCTTTATTTTCAAGTGAGCTAATCTCTTCTGCAACCTGCTTACGAAGGGTATCGACCTCTTCATGCAGGTCTTTTTGCAGAGCATCTGATATGCTCTTTTCGAGAAAGATTTTCCTCTCTGCAATCTTTGCTTTGTACTTGGAGTCAATCTCCGCAATAGTTTTTTTCTGATCATCGGACAAAGCGGAGCTACTACCCCCCATTCTTTCCATGGCTAATTCAAAGGAACTTTTCATGGTTTAGAAAGTACTTCAGATTCTATGGAATGGAAAGATTCAAATATTTTGAGCACAGTTTGCTCATTCTGATTGGTTAAAGAATAGGGTTCATTTCCTTTTGAAAAAATAAGCGATAAGGAAGAAAATTCGGAAATTTTGCTGTTAATCTTAACTTTTACATTCCCCCCAAAATGATAACTCCCATTGTTTCTTAATTTCATAGAGTTTGCAGAAATAAAAAGATTATTTTCTCCTTTTAGATGAAATTGAACTTTGACATTTCTTGCCTGCAAAAAACGAATCGCCTGTTTTTTATGATATTCTTTAATATCCTTTATCAGGCTTTGACTTTCCATATTTTCCATTTCTATTTTTACAATTAGGTCTTCCACATAGAAAAACGGAATTGAAAATTTGAAGAATCCAATCTTGGGAGATTCCTTAGAAATTTCCTTGAAGTAAAAGCTCAATGCTGGTTTTCCAGTCTCGCTATTGTAATAGGTAGAATTGAAGTTTTTAAACTCCGAGAACCGATGAATATTTG
>CAJQKB010000077.1 GCA_905478775.1 uncultured Opitutales bacterium
TTGTTTGCGAAGATGAATGTAGCAATAACCATCCAAAATAATCGGCCCGGACATGTACCCTTCCTGCTTATTTTCCCAGTTCTGTACAATACTTTGTTTTTTGCCCGCTTTTGGAATGTCAAATAATAGTGATTTTCCACCGTAACTACTGGTAAAAATTTGATTATTTAAAACACTTGGTGTGAGAATATTCATTCCACGAAATGCTTTAATTGGTTGCGACCAAAGTTTCTGACCGGATTCCGGATCCACCCCGGTCAGGTCGGTTCGTGTCTGAACTACCAATTGTTTTTTTCCGTTTATTTCTTCCATTACGGGAGAGGAGAATGCACTGCCGAACATTCCGCCTTTATCAACCAGGGAACGCCAAATCGATTGACCGGTTTTTTTATTGAGTTTTACAAAACCGGAACCCGCCTGGATATATAAATATTTTCCGTCTACGAGCGGGGAACAAACCATACCAAAAGCAGGGAGAGGTGTTTTGTAACGCTCCACAAAATCAACTTTCCAATTAACTTCTCCGGTTTTCGCATTGAGGGAATGAAGAACATCCCTCATTCCACAGACGTATAAATTCTCTCCATCAAAGGCCGGGGTTGACCGTACCCAACTCCCATTTTTGGCGGCAAAGAAAGGGACTTTCATTTGACCCTCCCATTCGAATTTCCAGGCGGGTTTCCCCGTTTTACGATCTATGGCATGTACGACTTCGCTCCCTTCGACTGATTCAATAGTAAATACCAATTGATCGGACAGAACAGGCCCTGGGTAGCCTTTTCCTAATTCTGCCTGCCAAGACTGAGTGAGGTATTTCCCGTCAATCGTGGAGGGCCAAGGTGAATCTTTGGAGACAAAGCCATCGCGGTTGGGTCCGCGCCATTGGGGCCAGTTGAGGGAATCGGTGAAGTTGGATTCCGCGTAATTGAATTGAAAGAGTACGAAAAAAAGAAGGGGGGTGAGGAATGATTTTTTCATTGTTTTTTAAACAAGTAATGACTGACCCACCATTCCTGTCCATTCCTAAAACCAAAAGTCTCTGCACAGGCGAGGAAGAAGATGCGCCATCGATTAAAGGTTCGATGGGCCTCCGCTATGCTGAGGTCTTGTTGGAAATGGGATAGGATATCATCGCGTGACTGATCAATATTGAGAAGCCAATCCTCGGATGTTTTTGCGTAATGTGTGCCAGACCAACGCCAGCGATGTTCCAGTTCGAGTGTTCCTGAGATACGAAGGAAAAGTTCATCCGCGGGCATGGTGCCTCCACTAAAAAAGTGTTGGGACATCCAATCATCCTCTCCTTCCACATCGAATGGATAGGATGTGGACCGATGGCAGAATACATGAGTGAATAATTTCCCCCCGTTTTTGAGCCAGCTGTTGACTCGCCGGAAGAGTTCCCGGTGGTTTCTTACATGCTCGAACATTTCCACGGAAACAATTCGGTCATAGGTTGAATCAGTTTCAAATGCATTAATATCAGCCGTAAGTACCCGAAGGTTTTCGATCCCCCGACTGCGAGCCTGGCCGAGAATATATTCGCGTTGGGAATTGGAATTAGAAATCGAGGTAATGGAAGATCGGGGGAATTCTTTAGCCATCCAAAGTGATAGTGAACCCCATCCGCAACCCAATTCTAAAATATCCTGACCCTCTTCTAATTGTGCATGTTCGCAGGTTAATTGGAGTGCCCTGTCTTCCGCTTCATGAAGGGATTTATTTTTTTCTTCGTAGTAACAGGAACTATATTTTAAGTTTTTTCCAAGGGCGTGCCTGTAAAATTCGGCGGGTACTTCGTAGTGTTGTTCATTGGCTTTTTCAGTGAGCACGGCCATGGGAGAGGCATCGGAATCGGCAATGTATTTTTCCGCCAGTTCGGCGTTGGCCTCGCAGTTATCTGATCTGCATTGTTGTAATCGTTTTTTGCAAAGATTTCGAATGCCAGCCCGGATCATGAAATCGGGTACGAGGCCACGTTCTGCAAGATCGATTAAAAAATTAGTGATGCTCATGAGGAAAAATCTTTTTTTTGGGGATACCAAGGGAAAAAGGAGTTGGTTTGTTTTATGTAAGTTTTATATTCCTCTCCGCTTGCTTCCAGTTTTCTTGCCTCCACGAAGGGAACGCCGGTAATTTTAGAGAGGAAAATATATAAAATAATGGGGAGAAGTAAAAGCCATACACCACTTGGTGCCTGCCAACCAAGAAGGATATAACCAATCCATAGAATCCATTCGAAAAAATAATTGGGGTGCCGGGAAAATTTCCATAATCCTGTTTTGCATACATCTGCCCGAGTACGGCCGGGAGTTTGTTTAAATAGTTTGAGTTGTTTATCCGCCAGGTGTAACCCAGCAAAACCGGTCAGCCAAATAATGAGTCCGATGTGATCGAGTGAATTAATTGGATTTGGATTTTTTACGAGTATTAAGAATGGAGAAGCGAATAAAACCACCCAAAATGCCTGTACCTGGAAAAAGACAAAGAATCCCAATTGTGCTTTCCCTCCCATCGCTGCTCTCAGATAGGCGTAGCGTGCATCCTCTGGTTTCCCCCAGCACCTTGTGAGTAAATGGGTTCCCAATCGAATTGACCAAGTGAGGAGGAGTGCTTTCAGAAGTGCCAAACGAGTGGGATCGCAAGTTTCGCTTTCCAAAACCAGATAAATAAATCCAAGGATGCCAACTCCATAGCCCCACAACACATCCACATAGGATGTATTTTTGATGACGATTGCATGAGCCCAGGCAATCGCCATTACCAGGGAGGCACCTAATTGTCCGTATAGAAGAAGTTCAAGCGTGCTCATTTTCTTGTGGAGTGCTGGGGAATTTAAGATGGAGGTAGCGTAGTATAATACCGGCAATAGCCCATTCTGCTGCCACCCCCAATTGGGATTGAATATCTACAGTTAAGGTGAGAACTCCCAATTTTTGACCTGAATAGTAGGCGACCACGCCACCGGCAGAGAAGCCAATAATTGCCCGCCAGCAATGATCGAGGAACCAGGTGAATAGTGGCCTGAGCATTAGTCCAAAATTAAGCCACAGGGCAACCATCCAAAGGGGGGCACCGAACCAATCAGGATATGCATCGAAAGAAAGCAGGCCAAGTTGAACTAAACCTGCATCGCCCGCCACACCCAGTAGGAAACAGGCAATGGCAAAGGGGAGAACTTCTTTCAATCCACGGGAAAACTGGGTGCGAATAAGTACCAGGACTAAGCCAATGACAGGGAGTGCTTGCGGGATTGGGCTCAGGGGAGCGAGGACACAGCAAAACCATGCTATTTGAAAAATTACCAGGTCGAGGAGATAGGATGATTTCGTTTTCATTGAGGGAAGCCCCGAGCGAGTTTACATTCCGGCTTGGCGAGTAACAGGTGGATATCTCCAGTATACCCTTCCTCAAATCCGGCTTCGCAATAGCATAAGTAATAAATCCAGGCTCTTCGGAAATGTTCGTCGTAACCGAGTTCCTTGATCGATTTTTCATTATCCAAAAAGCGTAGGCGCCATTCCCGCAGGGTGCGTGAATAATGGTACCCGAAGTCGTGCAGATCTGCAGGGCGGAGGTCCGAGTTTTTGACCGCCGCTTCGATCATTGCCGAGGCGGAGGGTACGCAACTTCCGGGAAATACTCGGGTGCGGATATAATCGACCTCCTTGAGGTACTGCCTGTAGCGATGATCGGGCATGGTAATTCCCTGAATCATGGCAGCACCGTTGGAGAGCAAGAGGTCGGAAATTTTGGAAAAATATCCGGGGAGGAATTCATGGCCTACCGCCTCGATCATTTCGATTGAAACAATCCGGTCAAACTGACCAACTAAATCGCGGTAGTCTTTTTTTATGATCGATACCCTATCTTCGAATCCGTTTTTTTGAATCCGGTTTTGAGCGTATTCAAATTGACGGTCGGAAATTGTGGTGGCGGTTAGTTTGGCTTGGGTTCGTTGAGCAAGCCGGTCGGCAAATCCACCCCATCCGCACCCAATTTCTAAAATATGGTGGTGGGGTTGAATATCAAGCTGATCGATGATTCGGTCGTATTTTGCCAGTGATGCTTCTTCGAGTGTACTCTCGGGTGAATTGAAAATACCACAGGAATAGGTCATGGTGGGATCAAGCATGAGTTCATAAAAATCGTTCCCCAGATCGTAGTGGAGAGCGATATTTTTGCGACTTCCCTTAATGGTGTTTTTTTGCCCGATTAAATATCCCCACCTTGCCACTCGGTTGAGTAGGGATGCCCAACCGCTTTCCATTCCGTCCATCACATCCTGATTTTGTAGAAAGAGGCGAAATACGCTTACTAAATCATCCGTTTTCCAATCTCCCTCCGCATAACTGTCTGCCACTCCAAGCGAACCACCTAGGCAAGCCTTTCGGAAGAAGTCAGAATTGGTAACCTGAATTATGGCTGAGATTCTATCCTGGGAAGGAGAGCCCAATTGTTGAGTGCCATTATTTGTTTCGACAGTCAATGAACCCCGATCGATTTTTTTTAATTGTGAAAGAAGGGCTCTTTTCCAAAACCCATTTTGTGAGGTTTCTGAATTGGCAAGTTTAGTTTCCTGCTTGGCTTTTTTTTCTGTCATTTAGGAAGTTGAAATTGAATTTTTTGGATGAGGATAAAATTTACACCCTTTTAAACGAAGAAGCAGAGCATGCCAATAAATTCCAAAGGTTATTCGAAAAGTAAGAAAAGGAAAACGGATCAAAGCCCACGCCATATTGGCAGAGTTTAATTCTTTATTCGCAAGATTGAGGTGTGCGGTAAAGAGGATTTCTTTGTTCTCCCGCAAAATCATATCCACCTTGAGCTTATCTGCGGGGCCAAGAAATCTCCAGTCATAGTTAATATTCATTCCCATGAAAGGGGAGACATGGAATTCCTTTGCGAAGGAATGCTTTGATTTATCCTGATCCTTTTTGTCCCAACGAAAACATTTTGCATACCGTTCGTGCCAGGGAGTATTGGTAATCTCTGCCATTAATGCATGGGGTTTACTTTTTTCCTCGTTCCAACAGTAGTAAAATGAGACGGGGTTGAAGCAATACCCGAATGTACGGAGGTGGGTAATGATGGATACGGGCCCTTTGACTTCATATCCCAGTTGTTTACTCATGGTCAGTCGTACCGCATCGGCCAGATCGTGATGTTCTGGTTTGTGATAATCCTTTCGGAAAAAAGAGGAGAGGTTCAATCGGTCAAGCGACCAGAACCATCTTTTTTGAAAGACTTCACTCAACTCGTCGAGGAAGAGGTGAGTCATGAAAACCCGGTAAGAAAAGGCATGTTTTTTTGGACTTTTTCTTTGATGTCTTACCTCGCCGAAATAGAGGGAACTTTTCATCCGAGAACTTCACCAAATTCCTTACACACCCGCAAACCGCTATTTAATCCATCCTCATGAAATCCATAACCCCAGTACGCACCACAAAGAGAAACGCCTCGATTGCGGATAAAGGATTGGTGTTTGGACTGGGCTTCTTTTCTACCCGAGTGATAAGTGGGGTGGGAAAAATGGTAGTTACCGTGTATCAGGTCTGGTTTTACTATATTTTCCTGGTTGAGGGATACGCAAAATGGTTCCTGGGTGGGCAGGTTTTGTAAAATATTCATGTCATAGGTGACCAATGCTTCGGTACTTTCTTTTTGGGGGAGATAAGCATTCCAACTCGCCCGTGCGGATTTTCTTCTCGGTAGTACTGAATCATCACTATGCAAAGTAACCCGATTTTTTTGATAGGGGAAGGATTGTAGGAGATTTTTTTCTTCCCCGGTGGGACATTCAAGTAAGCGGAGGGATTGATCGGCATGACAGGCCAGGATCACTTCATCAAATTCTTGCTCGGTTCCGTCTGGTAGGGTGAGGGAAATTCCATTTTCGACCCGCCGGACATTTTGAATAGGTGTATTCAACTGAATCCGGTCGCCCAGTAAATCAATTAATCGATTAACATAGGTGTGTGACCCTCCTTTTATTACCCGCCAAATAGGCCTGTTATTGGCTTGTAGCATTTGATGGTTGGAAAGAAAGTCGGAGACAAATTCCATCGGGAAATTACCAAATTTTTCGGGTGAGCATGACCAGAGTGCAGATCCGAGCGGTAATAGAAAGTAGTTAGAAAAACGATTTCCAAAATTATTTTTTTCTAAAAA
This sequence comes from uncultured Opitutales bacterium, assembly GCA_905478775.1. Classification (GTDB taxonomy): domain Bacteria; phylum Verrucomicrobiota; class Verrucomicrobiia; order Opitutales; family Seribacteraceae; genus Seribacter; species Seribacter sulfatis. Next base: position 6,172 of record CAJQKB010000077.1, read on the forward strand.
GGATTCAATGGTTTGTTCCGGGTCACTCTTTTCTTTTGCGAGTTCATGAAAGCGTAAGATATCGCGGACCATATTCCAGTGTTTGGGATCGAGGAGATTACGAATGTGTCCAAATAGTCCACGGATGTTCTCTCCGCTATATTCAAGGTTTAACTTATCGGACTGAACTGAAAATCCCATTCGGGTGGGCTGGGATTGCACCCCTAATTGATCCAGTAAGCGGATTAAGTTGGGATAATTTTCTTGGTTGAAAACAATAAAGCCAGTATCCACCTGGAAAGTTCCTGTCTTTCCTTTGGTTTCCACGGTATTGACATGACCACCCGGTTTTTTTTCAGATTCGAATAAGGTGAGATCATGCTTATTATGTAACAGGTAGGCACACGCTAAACCGGATATGCCCGATCCCACCACTGCAATTTTCACAATTTAGGAAGAGGAATCGATTGCTTTTTGTTTCACCCAACCCGGAACCGGCCGGAGGTCGCGAACCAGGCCAAAGAAAGAAAGAAATTTTAAACCGTAGTAAGTAAGATCGAATTCTCCTTTGAAAAATCCTTGCCTCGCAGATCCCGGAAAAAAGTGGTGATTGTTGTGCCAGCCTTCCCCGAATGCAAAGATGGCAACAATCCAATTATTTCGGCTTTCATCCTTGGTATTAAACCGCCTTTTTCCAAACATGTGAGTAATTGAGTTTACTGCAAATGTAGCATGATAAAGAACGATTGTGGGGACAAAAAATCCCCATAATAACATCTGCATATTAGAGAGTCCGGTAAGCTCTGCAAACCAAGTAATTTCGGGTGCGTAGTAACAGGCAAATCCGAGTAAAACGAGTGGTATCCAATCAAAGCGGTTTAAAAACCGAAGTTCTTTGAATTTTAACCAATCCGGGATTTCTTTAAGAAAAGTGGGCACTGCATAGTCGGTCATGAACCAAAGGGTGTGACTCCAAAAAAAACTTTTCGTGTGAGGGGAGTGAACATCTTCTTCGGTATCGGAATGTTTGTGGTGCCTTCGGTGATGTGCGGCCCACCACAGTGGACCCCTTTGGCCCGAACTACAGGCAACGAACGCACCAATAAATTGGACAAGTCTAGAAGTCTTGAAACTACGATGCGAAAAATAACGGTGATAAAATGCGGTAATTGAAAACATACGTAAGCTGTATGAGACCAAAGCTACGACAAGGCAACTTATTGTAACCGGGTAAAAAAAGGCGAGTACTGTAATCAGGTGAATGAGAACATACGGTAAGCACCTAAACCATTCCACGCGTCCGCCTGAACCAAGTGGTTCATTAAAAGTTTCTGGGGGTGGACACACCCATTTTGATAAGGAAAAAGACATTTTATGTGGCTGGATCTAAAACGAGGGAAAGTTCTAAAGGACTCATCTTCGTTTTGCCACGTAAATCTGTACTGACCAGTTGATCTAATTTTCGAAAGTCAATTTTTCCATTTTGCAGGAGGACTGCCCGTAATTTTCTCAAACCGAGAGATTCGAGCTGTCGGACGCGCTCACCAGATACATTCATCGAATCCGCAATATCATCCAATTTCATTGATTCTCCTTTTTCCATACCGAAACGCATGCTTAATACTTTTCTTTCTCGTTGATCGAGAAAAGACAATGCAACACCAATATCATCGGAGAGTGAACCATCCTCGCGATAGGATTGTTTGAGTTCTTCTTCCGCAGTCATCAAGTCGGCCAAAGTACTGTCGGAATCCTCACTCAGAGGCTCATCCATCGAGAGGGAGCTGGTGGGCGCAAATTTAACTCGTTTGGTAAGGTTTCTATCCTGTCCCAATGCATCGTTGACTTCGTCGTCAGTAGGCAGACGACCCAGATCGACTTGCAGTGATGAACGAATTTGACCTTCTTTTCTCTTTCCTTGGGAAACATCGTGAGGAACGGCAACGGCACCTGACATTTTACCAATGAGGCGCTGAATTCTTTGCCGAATCCACCATGCTGCATATGTGCTTAATTTTATCCCTCTGGTGTAGTCAAATTTATCCAATGCAACCACCAAGCCCTGTATGCCCTCGGCCATGATGTCTTCCATTTGAACATTTGTCTGGCGGAACTTGAGTGCAATGGAAGCGACTAGTCGGATATGTCGTTCAATTAATTCTTTTCTGGCTTCGTCTGAGCCTTTTGACATTTCCAGAAAAAGTTTGTCGCACTCTTCCTTGGAAGGAGGTGCCATGCGTGAACGATCGGAAATAAACCTGCCCACTGGGTCAGGAGTATCGCTTCCTTGAGATCTTGTAACATGTGGAGTAACCATTATGATAAATAAAACGATCCGGGTCGCGGGAAGGATCATTGAAAGTTCATTTTTATTTCAATTTTTGAATAATGAGTACTGTGAAGCAAAGAAATCGCTTGAAAGTGCCTTTTGCTCCGGCCACTTTTTTTAAAAGTTTGTCCTTTTTCCTATTTAGGAATCAATTGAATAATCATTGAGTAACAGTAGAGACAATCAAATTTTAATTCTAAAAAAAGAAGGACTCTATTGCCCGGCGGGAGACTTTTACGTTGATCCGCGTGGGCAAGTAAAGCGGGCACTCATTACTCATGCCCACAGCGACCACGCACGGTCGGGGCATGAAAATTATCTTTGTTCGGATTCGTGCCGGCCGTTGTTGCAAATTCGGGTCGGGCAAAAAAATAAAATTGAATCAATACCCTTTGGGAAAAAGCAAACAATTCAAGACGCAATTGTTTCTTTTCATCCCGCGGGTCATATTTTAGGTTCTTCACAGATCAGAATTGAGGTTCGTGGTAGAGTGTGGGTGGTCAGTGGAGATTACAAACCACAGGCGGATCGAACTTGTGAGCCGTTCGAGCTCGTAAGCTGCCATGGCTTTATTTCGGAGTGTACTTTTGGGCTGCCGGTTTACCGTTGGCAACCGGAGGAGGAAATTTACGACCAAATTAATCGATGGTGGAAGCACAATAAGGATTCTGGACAGGGTTCGCTTGTATTTGCTTACTCTTTAGGAAAGGCACAACGGATAGTAGCAGGCCTTGATCCTTCGATTGGACTAATATATGCCCATTCCGCAGTTCATCCCTTCCTCGAACATTATCAAAATGCGGGGATTTCCTTACCCGAAATTAAAAAAATAGAGAAAGACACAGTGATTGCTAATGGGATGGTCATTGCACCCCCTGCAGTGGAGGATAGTAGTTGGATGAAGAAATTTCGTGGGGTAAAGCGTGGTTTTGCATCGGGATGGATGGCAATACGGGGACCCCGCAGAAGAAAAAATATTGATCGTGGATTTGTTCTTTCTGATCATGCAGATTGGCCTGGTCTGATTGATGTGATTACTGGGACCGGAGCGGAGGTGGTTAAATTGACACATGGGAATGGAGATGCACTGAGCCGATTTCTGGGAGAGAAGGGAATCAATGCCTCGGTTTTAAACGAATCCAGTTTTCGAGAGGAGGAATTGGATTGAAGGAGTTTTCCCAACTTTTTCACGACCTCGATGAGGCGACAAAAACGAATGATCGACTCGACCATTTAGTACAATACTTAACCGATGCGGATCCGAAAGATTCTATTTGGGTCTGCTGGTTCCTCGCGGGCAATCGAATTAAGGGAGCAATCAAAACTTCGGAGCTCCGTACATTTGCTTCCGAACGGAGTGGGCTTCCGCAATGGTTGCTGGAGGAATGCCATGACCGGGTGGGGGATCTGGCGGAGACAATTTCCCTGCTCATTGCCAGCCAGGGCGAGGGGAGGGGAAAGGTGGGCTTAGCTGAACTGATCGGGAAATTTATTGAACCGATGGTCGGCATGGAAATGGAGCAAAGAAGAGAAAATATTTTTGCAGCCTGGGACTTTTTGGGTGAAAAGGATTTTTTGCCCTTTCACAAATTGCTCACCGGGGGATTTCGGATGGGAGTATCTAAAGGAAATCTGTGCAAGGCACTTGCCCGGGTGGGCGGAGTGCAGCCTGCGATTATTGCCCAGCGACTGGCCGGAAATTGGTCACCCAAAACCTTACGCATGGAGGGTATTCTTAACCCCGGGGTCGATGAGGATCGAGTATGCCAACCTTTTCCGTTCTGTCTCGCAAATCCACTGCAGGAAGAAGTCGAGAACCTGGGCAGTGTGAAGGATTGGCAAATGGAATGGAAATGGGACGGGATTCGGGCTCAATTGATTAATCGTGGGGGTACTTGTATGATTTGGTCGAGGGGAGATGAATCCGTGGGTCATTCATTTCCTGAAGTAATGGATGCCGGCAAGTGGCTTCCCGGTGACCTCTGTCTGGATGGAGAAATCCTGGCCTGGGGCCAGGAGGGAATGCGATCCTTTTCACGTCTTCAAACCAGACTGGGAAGAAAGGATCCGGGCCCCACCATTCTCAGGCGGGAACCGGTCAGATTTCAGGCATATGATATTTTACGCATGGAAGGGTCCGACCTAAGATCACTTCCCATGGAAGAAAGAAGAAAGAAGTTGGAGATTACACTCTCGTCGCTCCCGGCTGATTTTCCCATTGGATTGTCTCCGCTGGTGGAGGGAGAATCTTGGACAAATTTGGCGAAGCTTCGTCAAGAATCCCGGGCTCGTGGAGTGGAGGGATTTATGCTGAAGAAAAAGAATTCTTCCTACGAATCCGGCCGGGTGAAAGGATCCTGGTATAAGTGGAAGATCGATCCATACCTCGCCGATATGGTGGTGGTCAGTGCTCAACTTGGACATGGGAAACGCTCGAATTTATATTCCGATTATTCCCTTGCAGTTTGGAATGAACAGGGGGAATTGGTCACGGTTGCAAAAGCGTACTCCGGATTAAGTGACAGCGAAATTGAAAAAGTCGACCGATTCGTCCGCAAAAATATTACCGGGAAATTTGGGCCGGTTCGTTCCGTTAAACCAAGCATGGTTTTTGAGATCGCTTTTGAAGGGGCCCGTTCTTCTGGTCGTCATAAGTCAGGAGTGGCTTTGCGTTTTCCCCGAATTAAGCGTTGGCGCACCGATAAGAAAATGGAGGAGGCGGATACATTGGAGACAATTCGCGGATTTACTGGAATGACCGGGGAAACAAAATTGGCGGATGGTACCAAAGTGGATCGGGAAGGTAACCTGCTACTTTTCTAAAAAGAAATCAGTAAAGGCAATTTTTGGGGTCTATTCTTAGGCCGATTTTAAGCGGGAGAGACTATTTTTAAATTTGGCAAGGTTTTCCTTGGCACTCTCTTTTCTATCCACGATCGGGCTTGGATAATCCTTGCCTATAATACAGTTGGAACCGGATTGGATTGATTCAGATGCTAAGTGTGGTTCATAGATATACCGGGGAGGGAAATCCTTCAGTTCCGGGACCCAGAATTTAATGAACTCAGCGGTCTGTGCTTCCACATTGAGGCTTGATTTCGCATCTGGGCAGGGATTATAGAGCCTGAAATAGGGCATAGAAAAAGGGGCAACCCCAGATAGCCATAACCAATTTCCATTGTTTAATGCCCAGTCGCTGTCCAGGAGTTTTCGGTCAAATACATCCCTTCCATATTTCCAGTTTTGCCAAAGTTGTCCACGGGTCAGAAAGCACGAAACTGCATGCCTGGCAAGGTGGTGCATCCAACCGGTTGCCTCGAGTTGTCTCATCATCGCATCGATTAAAGGAAAGCCGGTTTGTCCTTTTTCCCAGGCCTCCATTTTTTCCTGATCGTACTCCCCCCATTCTATCTCTTTACACATCTCATTGGATTGATCGTGGTCCCAATGATCCACAGTCCTGGAAAGAAGATAGAACATCTCCCTGAACATTAGTTGGCCGTGAAGGGATTCGGGAGGTTGTGAATGGGGTCCCTGAATTTGGCATTTTTCACACTCCTTCCATAATTTACGAACTGATAAACAACCCACACTTAGATACGGAGACAGTCCAGTGGTACTGGGTTCCATCGGTTCACCAGTGGTATTGGTCGACATGGTTTTAGGTTTTTTAAATGTATTTACATATTCAACCTGTCCTGAAACTTTCTTTTTTAATCGGGAGAGTGCCTCAGTTTCTCCCCCCGGGAAATATGATTTTACAGACATGATATCTGTTTTTACCTCTCGGGAAATCTGAGTGGTTAGGTCTTCAATTGATAACGGTTGGATCCCGGAAATCTGAGGAAAGGGTTTACTATTTTCAGGTTCAGGAATGGGGTCGTCGATTTTGTAAAAGCCATGCTCGTTTTTATCAAAATGGGAAGCAAATACCCGATCGATGTCCTTCATTGATTTCGGGTTTCGGAAATGGGGTGAGGAAATTACTTTTTCCACATCCAAAATCGTGTGAAAAGAATCAATGGATTGAAGCTGAATGGCTTGATTTTTTTCCGAGAGTGTTTTTTGGATCACGGAGAATTTTTTTCGTTCCCATGGATCGGAGGAATATTCACAATAGAGGGAATTAAAAGATTCCCCCAACAGGCCTTCGAGGTTTTCAAATACATCCTCTGCTTTGCCTTCAATCAATACTAACTGACTCCCGTATCGGGTGGAAAGTTGTTTGTCTAGATCAGACAGACTTTCGATTAAAAACCGCAATCGGTTGGGGCTCCAATTCTCAAATTTCCCACCGAATATATCGGGGTCAATGATGTAGAGTGGTATAATAGAGTCGACCTGTTCATTTTCGCACGCGGCCATTAAGGCGGGGTTGTCATGCAGGCGTAGAGATTTTCGGAACCAAACAATAGAGGTTTTCATTTGTACTGAGTAGAGAGGGGAAATAAAGCCGATACCATGGTGCGGGAATTCGATGGTTGAAAAAGTTCCGTCCGAAACATTTTCAGGTTACGATTCTTTGATCGAAGCGAGTGCGGCAAGAGCCCGGGCTCGACCTTCTTTATGATCCACACAGGGGTGTGGGTAGTTAGTGCCTAAAAAGACATCGCTCACCAGCAAGAGATCGGGCGGCGCTTCCCAGGGCTTAAATACCCATTTTCCGGGTAGTTCCTTTAGGCTGGGGATCCATTTACGGGCATATTCACCTTTTCCGTCAAATTTTTCTCCCTGTGTAATCGGGTTGAAAATCCGGAAGTAGGGAGCTGCATCCGCTCCGCAACCCGCGGCCCATTGCCAGCCCTGCGTGTTACTTGCGAGATCGGCATCCACGAGTGTATCCCAAAACCAGCGTGCTCCCTCCTGCCATGAAATAAGGAGGTGTTTTACGAGGAATGAAGCGACCACCATGCGCACCCGATTGTGCATCCATCCGGTCTCATAAAGTTGTCTCATTCCCGCATCCACCATCGGGTATCCAGTATTTCCAAACTGCCAGGCCCGTAATGATTGGTTATCATCGAGCCAAGGAAAGGTGGAATATTTTTCCCGAAGTGGTTGGTCCGGGATGTGTGGGAAATGATAGAGTAATTGATAGGAAAACTCACGCCAGCCAATCTCGACGAGATACTTGTTTTCACCGCGATGTCCACAATCATTATCTGCGGTTAACACGGCTTGGCAGATCTGTCTTGGACTGACTAATCCCCAGGCAAGGTAGGGAGACAATCGAGATGTTCCATCTACCGAGGGAATGTTTCGGGCAGTGGCATAGGAACGGGTAATTACATCTGCCGTTCGCGTGATAAGCTTGTGGGCAGCATCCTCGGAAACATCCCAGTGTTCGGATAGTTTTAAATGCCAGCTATGGTCGGGCAGTAATTCTAACTTGTCGATACTCAGCCCGGGAGATTGCGGGGAAAGAAAAGATAGACTATCCAGGGAATAATTAAGCGGTTCCTTGTAAATACCGGCCCTGGATTTCCGCCAATAAGGGGTGAAGACTTGAAAGGGTCGCCCCGATCCATTTTTGATCTCCCAAGGTTCCTGCAGAAGGCTGCTGTTAAACGATTCAACGGTGGCATTCCGGTTCGAAAATGCAAGTTCCACTGCTTTCTCAGTAGCGAGGCCAGCGGGATCATAGGTCCTTCCAAAATAGAGGGTTTCCGCACCCAAGTCATCCGCTAAGCGGGGTAGGATTTCCTCCGCAGATCCTTTTTGCAGGAGGAGAGAACCGCCAAGGTGTTGAATATCTTTACCTAGGCTTGCCAGTGCGTGGTGAAGCCACCAACGTGCAGCAGCACCCGGGCTCCATTGTCCGCCTTCTTCTTGATTCCAAATGTAAACTGGAATGATTTCCTTGCCCGATTGTAGTGCGGCTTCGAGGCAGGGATTATCTTGTAGGCGTAAATCTTTCCGAAACCAAACAATCGCCCGTCCACTAGTGGGCGGGGATGGGTCAGCGATCATTGAGACGAAGCTTGGACAGTCCGCTATCTACCTTGAGGACCTGTCCAGTAATTGACCTTGCGGCATCGGAATGCAGGAAAGAAATAGTACCGGCAATTTCCTCCACTGCGGGAATTATTTTTAAAGGATGTTTATTTTCTATTAAAGGAATCATTTTATCTCCGCCGACCATTCCTAAACCCATTTCGGTTGGAGTCAAGGTTGGTGCGACCACATTCACTCGGACCTTGGGTGCTAAATCGGCAGAAAGAGCTAAAGCAAATCCTTCCAGTCCCGATTTAGCTGCGGAAATAGCACAATGGCTCGGCAAGCCAGTAGTGGCTGCGACTGAGGAGATAAAGACAACCGATCCATCGAGACGGGGAAGTAATGCCTGCACCAATGTAAATGCATCCAATACACTGGTTTGGTAGGCTTCAAGCATTTGCTCCGCTTTCAATCGTCTGATCGGGCCTAAAATGACCTTGCCTGGACAAAAGGTAAGGGCATTTATTTTTTCAGGTAACTGATCTGTAAACTCCTCCGGTTTTGCAGCATCTCCTGTGATCCAAGTACAACCAGAAGATTGTTCCACTGGAGGGGTACGAGACAGAACTGAGAGCGATTGACCAGCTTGTATGGATTGGTCTACCAGGGATCGACCGATCCCGCGTGATCCACCTACAATGAGGTGAGTAAAAGAATTTGATTTGCTTAATGAATCCACACTTGTATATCGAATGGAAAAGAAATAAGGATCACATTTTTAAGATCCTCCCTTGCCTTTTTGAAAAATGTAACATATTTCAAAGGTATGACAAGAGGTGGAAAAAGAGAAGGAGCAGGTCGTCCCAAAGGGAGTAACCATTACGGTGAGAAAACTCGCCCGGTTCGTATACCAGTGAGCCAAGTAGATCGTATTTTACGATTTGTAAAAGAGAAGGAAAATCAGTTGCCTCTTTACGCCTGTGGAGTATCTGCGGGTTTTCCCTCGCCTGCAGATGATTATTTGGAGGGAGTACTTGATTTAAATACTCACCTCATTCGGGAGCCCAGTGCCACTTTTTTCGTGCGGGCAAATGGAGAATCGATGATCGGTGCGGGGATTCATGACGGAGATCTCCTGGTGGTGGACCGTAGTGCCCAGGCAAAAGATGGCAAGGTTGTGATTGTGGCATTGAATGGCGAGCTTACCGTGAAGCGTTTTCGGAAGGACAAGGGACAATCCTGGCTCATGCCTGAAAATTCAAAATTCCAACCGATTTTGTTGAAGGAAGAAGATGATACGCATTTATGGGGAGTGGTCACTAGTGTGATTCATTCCTTATGATTGCTCTGGCGGATTGTAATAATTTTTATGTTTCCTGCGAACGCGTCTTCCGTCCCGCATTACGAAATAGACCGGTAATTGTACTTTCCAATAATGACGGCTGTGCGGTCGCCCGTTCCAATGAGGCCAAAGCCCTTGGTATTCCTATGGGCGCTCCTTATCACCAAATTAAAAAACTCTGCGAGTGGAATGGAGTGACGGTATTTTCATCGAATTATGAATTGTATGGCGATATGTCCAGACGGGTCACTTCGGTACTGGCCCGGTTTGCCCCGGATATGGAAGTTTATTCGATTGATGAATCGTTTTTAAACCTGAGCGGAGTTAAATCCCCACTGCTTTTGAGTCAGCGTATTCGTAAAACGGTGGGCCGTTGGACGGGTATACCGATTTCAATTGGGCTTGGAAACACCAAGACATTGGCAAAATTAGCCAACCGTCTGGCTAAGAAAAAAAAGACCGGTTGTTTTGAGGTGTCGGCCGGGCAGGATGAGGTACTCAGCGGTATTCCGGTCGAGGATATCTGGGGGGTGGGACCTAGGTTGAGTATTCGTTTGCAACGGGTCGGCTTAACTAACGCCCTCCGCTTTGCCCGGGCTCCTTCTTCGATGATTCGATCCATTGGAGGAGTCACCCTGGAGCGTACTCAACGGGAACTCTCGGGAATTCCCTGCCTGGAAATGGAGCAGGTTCCCCAGCCCCGTAAAAACACCTGTTCTTCCCGCTCCTTTGGCCGGCCGGTTGAAAGCCTGTCCGAATTAGAGGAGGCGGTGGCGAACTACGCAGTTAAAGCGACCCGTAAGATCCGCTCGGAGGGATCCCTTGCCTCCGCCCTGCAGGTTTTTATAAAAACCAATCGTTTTCGCGAAGACCAGGAACAATATTCTAATGCCCGGACGCTCGCTTTTGATGAACCCACCGACGATTTGATCCGGGTAGTGAAAAACGCCAAGTCCCTGCTCCGTTCAATTTATCGTAAGGGATATGCCTATAAGAAAGCAGGTGTTTTACTGATCGACCTGATTCCGAAAGGGGCACAGCAAGGCCTTCTTTTTGAGGAGCATGGTAATCCAAGAAGAAAGGAATTCGTGGATGCATTGGAGGAGGTGGCCTCTCAATACGGACAAGCCTGTGCTTTCCTCGGTGCTCAAGGGGTGAAACAAAAATGGAGCATGCGTCGGGAAATGAGGACGCCCCG
>CAJQKB010000078.1 GCA_905478775.1 uncultured Opitutales bacterium
TCGGAAAATATTCGTGACTTTGCGGACACTGCATTGGATGTGGTAGTTACCGTATGCGGGCATGCTCATGAGACCTGTCCGATTTTCCCCACCAATTGCCAAGTTGTTCATTCAGGGTTTCCAGATCCTCCGAAAATGGCTAAGGAATTAGCCGATAAGGGAGCTTCGGAAGAGGAACAGCTTACCTGTTACAGACAGGTAAGAGACGAAATCCGGACTTATGTGGAATCCCTGCCCGAATCTTTAAATCTCTAACTTATTAAATTTTATGAAATCGAAATATTTAGCTGAATTTCTTGGAACGGCTTTTTTATTTTGGGCGGTGGTAGGTTCGGGAATTATGGGCCAAAACCTGAATCAAAATGATGCGGTTACTCTTTTAGCAAATACATTTGCAACCGTTTTTGCTCTTTACTTTTTGATCACTTGCCTGGGAGATCACAGTTCGCATTTCAACCCAATAGTTTCTCTGGTGATGCGATTGCGTGGGGAGATTAGCACAAACACATTTTTTGTTTTTAGCATTCTTCAAATTGCTGGAGCTATACTTGGTGTAATCTTAGCCAACTATCTTTTCGATTTAGACCCTCTTCAGTTTTCTGAAAAAGCACGATCAGGCACCAATTTATTCGTAAGTGAAATAGCCGCAACCTTCGGCTTACTACTGGTAATCCTACTTTCCTCCAAAGAAAAAGTCGCGACCACCGTAGCTGCATACATTGGAGGGGCTTACTGGTTTACATCCTCCACCTCATTTGCCAATCCGGCAGGAACGATTGGTCGATCGTTCTCAAACACTTTTGCGGGTATATCACCTAGCGATATTCTTCACTTTTGCGTAGCACAACTCATAGGGGCACTCCTTGCTCTTTTCGTTTATAATTCTTTTTTTAAAAAACCTGAGTGACTACACAAAAAGATGATAAAGAGAATTGCCTCCAAAAGTTTTCAAACACGCAATACCTGAAGGATGTATTTCTTTGTTCCTTGGTAGCTTTTGGGGGACCCGAAGCCCACTTAGGAGTCTTTCTAGACCGGCTGGTACAGAAGAAAAACTACCTTACAGAGAAGGCTCTTCTTGAATGGATGGCACTCTGTAGTTTTTTGCCCGGCCCCACAAGTACTCAGGTAATTACTGCAATTGGATTGGAGAGAGGTGGACGGTCACTTGCCATCCTTACCCTTCTGATCTGGGCCATGCCTGCTCTTTGCTTAATGACATTGATTGCCTTGATTCCAGCTTTAATAGACAAGAATAGCTTTGCCAGTATAACTAGTTTTCTCGCTCCAATGGCAGCCGGTTTCGTTGGGTGGGCAGCCTGGGTGCTCGGTAGAAAAGTTGTAATTAACCCACTAAGTTTTGGGTTGTGGGGCTTTGGGTTAGCTATTGCTTTAGTAAGCACAACGCCTTGGGCGATTCCCGTAGCGTTTTGTGTGGGTGCTGGATTATCCATTCTGCTCTCGTCTAAAACAGAACAGTTCCAAAGCCAGCACATTGGCAAATTTTCTGTACCATGGGGAATATTTTTTCTATTCATTACCTTGCTTTGTGTGGGCATAATTTCCTCCTTTTTTTCAGAAAATTCTCTTTGGGTAACCTTTGAGCGCTTTTATCGATTCGGATGTTTAGTATTCGGAGGAGGACAAGTCGTGGTTCCATTAATGCAGGGAGAACTTGTAGACTCTAATGGATTAATGACCCAAAGTGAATTTCTCGCTGGATTTGGATTAGTTCAAGCCCTGCCGGGACCCATGTTTTCATTTGCAGCCTATGCGGGGGGAATGAGTGACCAGGTTAGTGGAATTAATCGTCAGTTCCTAAGTGCAATGATTGCAGGGTGGGCCATATTTCTTCCCGGTACTTTGCTTCTTTTTTTGATTCATCCAATCTGGGCAAATTTGAAACAATTGACTCGTGCTCATCTTGCCCTGAAGGGTATGAACGCAATAGCGGGCGGATTGGTGGGAGGAGTATTTATAAAAATTCTTTTTAGCATGAATTGGTTGGGATTAGATCTCGTGGTTCTCCTCGTTTCACTTGGCTTACTTATAAGCCGAAAATTGCCGGCACCTATTATCGTATTGATTGTTGGACTAATTTATTGGGCATTTATTTAAACCGCTAATTCTCAACTAAAATGAAAATCTGAAGGATTTAAATAATGATCATTAAACACAGTTTGAAGTTTATCCTTGGTGAATAGAAGTGTTAAAATAAAACTTATTTACCAAATATTAACAAAATCAATTTACATATCTTAGGTTAAAATGAAGCCATTTGAACCCGATCAGGTAAAAACTTTTCGCACCCCAAAATACACTGGGGTTAGCCTTTCCCTTTTGTCCATGTTTGTTCTCACTTCCATGATTGTGGTCTGGAATCAAATCACCCCAAATTCTCAGCCTGAAAAAATAGCCTTATCCATTGCATGCGAAAGTATACTCGAAATACCCGTTAGAGCCTCCGCAGCACAGTTTGAAAAGGAGTTTAACCTCCCCATTGAAATTAAGGTGCACTCCCTTCAAGAGGTAACCCGAAATTATCTTTCGCATTCTCATCACGAGAATAACCCTTACGATCTCTTTATTGGCTCGGATTTCATGCCGGAAAGTCAAAACCTACAAAATAAAATATTTAAAGAATCAATTTCTGTTGCAAAGTATTTACCGGTCTTTGCAACAAGAAGTGATTTCGGATTAGAAATTAAGAACTGGTCTGATATCCTTGATCGTAACTTAACCATCGGACAGATTGATTTTACAAACGAATTAGGTCATCAAACATATCCAAGTCATAAGATAGACGAATCATTCCAAATAGATGCAAATATTTTGCCTTATTATAGTATTTCTTCTCTTACGAACTCACTGTTGAATTCTACCCAATTGGATGGTGTCATAATAAAGCACGACACCGCTCGAAAGCATGGTCTAAAAATTCATCAAGTAGAGGAGCTTGACGCTATTTCAATTCAATACAGTGCTCAAATCCTATCGCGGTCCAACCTGGCATCAAAAGGTTTGCAGTTCGCACGCTATCTTGCTGCTCCGAGTAAGGGCCAATTTCATTTTGCAAATCACAATCTAATCGGGGTGGACGGAGATAGATGGAGTAAATGTCCTACGATCACAATTTATTCTGAGCCCAATTTCACAAAAATAATGACTCCCAGTGTGGATCCATTTGTTGAAAGAGAAGGAATTCAAATCAATCTGTTGTTTCCACGTACTGAAAAGCTTGTTTTTACAATTTCTTCAATCTCACAAAGTACCACATCCAATTTGTTGCCAGACCTCCTCCTTGTTTCCCCCAAGACAGCCAAGAAAATTCCGCCCGATTATATTTCCTTAAAGACAGGAGTAACAAGCCCAGATGGTTTATTTTTACTGAACTCCAATTCACACTATCGTTCGCTCACGGAAAGATATGTGGATAGTATTGTTACAAATTTATAAAAGTCATTTTTACCTATGTTGTTTGCTGTTTACGGAACAAGAGTTTTTGTTAGGTAGTAATGAATCGCTTCTTTCCAAATACATTAATTCTTTTTGTCAGTTCTCTTTTTTTAGATGCTGATGTGGTATCCGAAAAAAAATGGTTTTCTGAAACTCCGCAAAACCATGCTGATCTCAATGCAATTCAGGATCGGTTGAGGCTAATTCTATCTGAGGCAAAAAAAAGTTTGGTCGCAATTGAATCTGATGATGGTGCAGGGAGTGGTGTTATTGTATCAGAAGACGGACTCGTTCTTACCGCGGCACATGTTATTGGAAAAACTGGCAAAAAAATGAAGGTTCGTCTCCCTAACGGTAAGAGTTTACCGGCAGTAAGTTTAGGTGGTTCAGAAATTTCCGATGCGGGGATGTTAAAAATAACTAAAAAAGGAAAATGGCCTCATGTGCAGATTGAAAAAATGAACAGTTCAAAAGTGGGGGATTGGTGCTTCGCGATTGGGCACCCCGGGGGATTTGATAAGGAAAGGGGAATAATAGTTCGGCTGGGCCGTGTAATTGGGAAAACAGAGGACACATTACAGTCTGATAGCCGTCTTCTTGGCGGGGACTCGGGTGGACCATTATTTAATCTAGATGGAAAAGTGATCGCAATACATAGCCGTATTTCTAAAGAACCGGATCAAAACTTCCATGTTCCAATTGAATGTTTTCATATAAATTGGGACTTTTACAGAGAGGGCCAACTTCTTACTTTTGATAAACTTGAAGAGAAAGGATTTTTGGGAGTATCTTGCGAAGCCACAAAGGACGGATTAATGATATTAAATGTAGTAGAAGGTAGTTCCGCACAAAAAATAGGTCTTCAAAAAAACGACATCCTTTATTCATTAGATGGGGAAAAATTGGATTCGCGAGAAGAACTGACCATTTTAATTTCGGGTAAAAAACCAAATGAAGCAGTTACGATAGAATACCATCGAGGTGAAAAACAACTTTCTCTTCGAGTTGTTTTGGGCGAAAGACCAACTGAATAAAGCTATTTAAAGATGAAAATCTTGAATCAAATCATTCTTATTTTATTATCTACATTACCAGTTCATGCATATACGGACTTGAATAATTCAGAGTTGTTAATCGCTTCAGATCGACTCAATGGGAGTTCAATTCAAAATGCATTTGGGAGTTCAAAGGAAGTGGCAATTCAAGCAACGGTGCGATTACTGAGAAATAATAAATTAATTGCACTGGGTAGCATTGTCCATCCCAGTGGTTACGTAATAACCAAGGCAAGTTCCTGTGTTGGTGCTCGTGAAGCAGAAACTTTTGACGGGGAAAAATATTCGCTTAAAATTAAAAAAAGGTACGAAGAAACGGACCTCGCTATATACAAACTCGAGACCGACAAGAATTCTTTTCAGGTAATTGACTGGGATGTAGATTGTAACACGTCAGAAGGAAGTTGGGTTTTTGCAGCCCATTCGAATCTAGAAGAAATTCGTATCGGAGTCACTAGTGGCCTGCCTCGAAAAATTGGCCGGGAAGGCGGCGTAATGGGTGTTCTTTTAACAACTGACACCAGCAAAGTTAAAGGAGTAAAAATTTCAGAAGTTGTTCCGCAAGCAGCCGCCTACCGAGCGGGCCTTCTAGAGGGCGATATTATAACAGAGGTTGATAATAGAAGGGTTAAAAACCAGGACTCACTCATCAAAATAATCGGTAAAAAGGATCCGGGTGATGTGGTTCGTATAGAGGTAAACCGAAAGGATGAGATAAGAAAATTCTTAGTAACCCTTGGCCATCGTTCCGTTACATTTGATTTATTTAATCGAAACTTACAAATGAGTGGGCCTGTCTCGAAGCGAAAAGATAACTTCGAAATGATTATCCAGCACGACTTACCGATCGGTAAGGAATCTATGGGTGGCCCATTATTTAATTTAGATGGAAAATGTATAGGAATAAATATTGCAAGAGTGGATCGAGTTTCGACTTATGCACTACCCGCTTACCTTCCAAGTAAGGTAATCGCACCATTCCTGGAAAAGCTTCCTTAATGTAAGACTATAAAACGGGATAACCAATCACCATTCGAAAGCCTATCTCTGAACCACGGTAGGAGGGCTCGTAACTCATTCTACTGGCTGAGCGACAATCATGTGCGGTTCTGTAAAAGCTACCACCCCGTACCACTCGCCTACTTCCATTAAATGGGCCTAGCGGGTTGATCACTGCTGACTTGGAAGAATATTGACCATAAAAATCTTGGCACCATTCCATCACATTTCCATGCATATCATAAACGCCCCAAGCGTTAGGGGGGTACCTCGGAGAATTGGGATTGATTGGAGATACCACCTTTCGGTTAATTAACATAGGCTCACCCCCCAAAACATACTCCGGGCGCGATCCGTTCAAACAAGCATTTACGCCCGACAAACGCTCCCCACTCCCCAAACCAGAAAAACCTAATGTTCCGGCCCGACATACATATTCCCATTCTGCCTCGGTTGGTAATCTAAAAAACATTCCTTTAGGTAACTTTCCGAGGCTGTGCGCAAGGGTAGATTTATTCCAACAAAATGCAGTTGCTTGTGAATATGAAATATGAGTAATGGGGTTCATTTGTCCAATACGTCCGATCGCTGAAATTTTATTTTGAGCAAAATATTTTGTAATTTCACTGAGAGAAGAGAATTTTTTACTATTAATAGCGTAACTTTTTCGGTTTTTCCCTCCTATTGCCCAATTTCCAATAGTTCCAAAATTAGGATATGATTCTTCTAAAAAAAAACTTTTTTGGATTTTCCCATTTGATATCACTTTTTCGTACTCTTGAATAGCATAATTCCCATCAATAAATTCTCCTTCTTTGCAAAGTTTTTGAATAGTCCTGCTTTTCAAAGAAAATACTGGATGACCACGCTTTAATGAGAATGGTAAATTTTGGTTCCATTCCCTCTTGGTGACCTCAAATTTACCAATCCAAAAAGGCTTAGTAAGAACGACCTTATGGGGATTCTCATCTTCTCCCCTTCCGGGCTCGCCTCGTGGACTTCCCATCGTAAATTCGCCCGGGTGAATCCTTACAAAACTTTTGAACTGACTTAATTTTTGAATGTCATTTTGTTTAATTTTTAAATCTAACTCAGATGAAAAAGGCGAATAGGGTTTCGTATCTAAGGAACCGGAAACTTCGGTTTCTGAGCAGCAATTAAAAAAAGCACAGGAGAACGAGAAAAAAAAATGAACTACTTTTAATCGCATTCTATTTATCCTCTACTCCCTTGTTATCCATCGGGAGTTTTATAAAAAAAGTAGTTCCTACACCTTCCTGCGTATCGAACCAAATTTGTCCGGAATGCGACTTTACAATTACATTATGTGCAATTGCTAAACCCTGTCCTGTACCGACTCCGACTTCTTTTGTAGTAAAAAAAGGTTCGAAAATACGGGTTTGAACTTTTTTAGGAATTCCGCCGCCATCATCATTAATTGAAATAACCACACAGCCTGCATCTGCATAATGCATAGTAGAAACTTTCAAGTTTCCTTTTTGGGCCTCTTGAAAGCGATCTCTAATTGCATGGGCTCCATTAACAACAAGATTTAAAACCACTTGGTTAATTTCTCCAATATTGCAGGGAACAAAAGGCAAATTCTCATCCAATTCTAATTTTAATTCGGCATGATATTTCCATTCGTTTGTCGCAACCACAATAGTGGATTGAATGGCCTGATTTAAATCACTTGGCCTCTTGGCTGATTCGGCATCTTTGTAGGCAAAATTCTTCATCGACTTAACAATTGTGGTAATCCGACTGATTCCTTCTTTTGCCTGATCCACTGCCTCAGGTGCATTTTCGACAAGAAATTGCAGTTCCTTTAGGTCGGGTGCCGTGGCCTCCCCTCGTAATTTTGCAATAAATCCGTCTACTGCATCCTTTAAAAATAGTATATTATCATTTGCAAATTGGGAGGGAGAGTTAATTTCATGTGCAATACCGGAGGCCAATTGTCCCACCGCTTCCATTTTTTGAGCATGTACTAACTGAGTTTCTAATTCTTTCCGCTGGACCATTTCCTCCTGCAATTGAACCGTTTTAGCCTGCAATTGTACTGTCTTTGCCTGCAAGGAAGACGTGCGCTTTTTTACGGTGGACTCTAAGCCAAGAATAAGTCCTTGGAGCCTTCTAATTAAGGACTTTATTTCATAGGGGCCTGATTCTTTTAAGGTGAACGGTCGATTATCTTCAATTGAACTTTTGGCAGCGGACTCGAGCTTTCTAATAGGGCTCGCAAAACTTTTATAGATGACAAAAGCTAACGAAGTAACGAGTAAAAAATATAAAGTGCTCGCAATCGACAAAAGAATCAAATCGCTCTCTTCTTTTTGATTTAATTCGGATTGCTTCGCATCTAATGAGGATTTCGATTTCTGTAAAAATTGTTCCGCTGCTTGCTCCAAAAAATTAAGCCCCTGGTCTAATTCTTCCCTCGCATTGTTAAATTGTTTTTTTAAATAATTTATACGTTTTATATCGTTGTCTTCTTCGGTTACTTCCCATACCGACATTTTTTCCATTTTCTTAATCGACAAAGATAAATTATTTAATCCGTTTGCAATAGGTTCCAACATGCTTTGAGGATAATTCTTAAGGTACTGGTCAGAAATTTGATTGAGTCCAATTTTAGCAGCCGTAAAACGATCCCAAGTTACCCCAAATATACCCTCGTAATTTTGGGGATACACTTCGAAAGATACTACAATTCCTCTGGTAACTTCCAAAAAATCCTTTACATCGGAATATTCTCCGGCTGATTGCCCAGAAAATTTACTTTCCTGGTGAAGTTCATTTGCTAATTGATTGGTGCTACGAAACATCCACCACCCAAAAATTCCCACTAACAATGCACCTCCTATACTCGCTGATGAAAGTATCCAAATATATGTTCTTACTTTCAAAGCGTATACATATAAAATTCTTAAGAAGTCACTGGTACTGTGACTTGTAGTTTTCTTGGAAACGGGCTTTCCGCATAACAGGAATTATAATTACGAATTACCTTGAGGAGCTGTCGATCAACATCTGCACCGCAGGATGCAATCAAGAAACCGTCATCTAATCTTAATTCCTGAGCTAAACGCATTCCAATTTCTAACTCTTTAATTGGTATTTCCTCGAGATGGAATTTTTTTTCAGCGACCACCAATAAATTGGACAAGGAATCAGTTATTATTGGGTCATAATCATTACTCCGACTTTTTAAGGTCTGTACAATTACACTCCGATCGTGGCCAAGTTCTTCATAAAAGTCGAAATCTAAGGCGACACGTAGAATAGAAGCAAGCGACCGAACGCCCGAGCCGTCTTCTTTTTCAAATCGGTGTTGAATCTCTAATTTTTGCAGAATGGCATCGACCTCTTCCAGTCCGGGAATTTTTGAGATTAAGTTTTGGGTGTCTATCGGTACCTGTTTCACCAACTTTTTTACTTCAGAGCTTAAATCTCTTTTATGATAAACATCCTCTGAAACAGATTCTGGTAATGAAATATAGCCAAGTTGCGAAAAAACGCTCGCTACATCCACTCGCCACCGGTTGGGTATATTTAGCATTTCTGCTAATTCATTGGACAGTCGCCTCACCCGTTGCGCTCTTCCGAAGAAAAGTGGTTTTACCGTGGAAAGTGATTGGGCAAGCGCATCCACTGCTCCGCGCAAAGTTTTATCCAATAATATTCGCTTACTCCGAATTAAGTCGTGCTGCTCTAACCCCGCTCGCAATACTTTAACTAATGTTTGGGGAGGGCATGGCTTGGATAACATACGAAATACATTACCGTCATTCACTGCTGCCATTGCGGATTCAAAATCTGTATGCCCGGTCAATAAAACGGTGACCACTTCGGGATCTCTCTTCTTAATTTCAGAGAGCATTGTTGCCCCGTTCATCTCTGGCATTCGCATATCAGATAACACAAGTGCAAATCCTTTTTCCCTGTCGAATACCTCCAAACCTTCAACTCCGTTAGAAGCCATATGGAGTTCAAAGTCTTTTCTTAAGTTTAGTTGAAATCCTTTAAGGATAGATTCTTCATCATCGACGCAAAGTATTTTATTATTCATAGGGAATTATAGGGGAATTTTCAAATCCTTAAAAAAAGATACCCTACTATTACAATAGCAGTGTTTCATATCAATTACTTTTAAAATTTAATTCGTATA
>CAJQKB010000079.1 GCA_905478775.1 uncultured Opitutales bacterium
GAATTTTTTCCGAATTATAGAATTAATCAATATGTTGCCTGGGGGGTGAATATTGCACACCTAAACTCATCCAGTGATTTTCCGATGTTTGATGAATCGATGACCAGTGTTTCTTTTGAAACTATGGTCGAATCAAGCGAGGCATATGGTATGAATTGGTCAGGCCGACTATCTATTGGCCGATATTTTCCCAGTAACGATATTAATGATGAAGCACTATGGCTATTTAAGGGAGGTATCGCACTCCACTATCATTTGCACAACAACTTTACCATGCTGCCATTTATTCGTTTTAATTACTCCAACGGCGATGTATTGACAGATAGCATGTGGGTTGATTACGGAACGGAGTTTATTCTGATGCCAAATGCTCCTTGGAATTTCAGCTTAGGTATTGCTGGTGTTGGTGGACACGATGTTATTGAGGAAGGTATGGAATTCTACCTTTCCACCAAAGGAAACTTCTAATAATACCCAAAATTTATACTCATGAAGATTAAGTTATTAAGCTCGTTGTCGATTTTATCATTCATTATTTTGGGATCTAGTTGTACCCGAACCGCTAATAAAACCGGTCCACTTCGGCCTTACCCTGAAATTACCAACGATGTGGAAATCGGTGAACCAGTCAGGGGCGAAGGAACAAGAGCAGAATTGCTAGGTTTCATACGATGGGGGGACCCAGGGCGTGCATCTTTTCGAGCCCACAAGCAGGAGCATGACTTAGGGGGTGCTGTGGTAAAGCAGTCTATGCAGTCAGCAGTCTATAAAGCTCTGGACGGTCAACCAGATCACTTTATAGTGGATCCTCACTTCCATACAGTAGAGCACAACTTTCTTATTTTTAAAACAGCGAAGACACAGGTAGTAGGTCGAAGAGCAACAAATAAGAATTATCGTCAGGTAAAAAAATACAACACTGATGATACCGAAACCCTTATATTGGAAAAGTCTCCTCAAACTTACACTGTCGAACGCAATGGTCGTGAGGCAACTAAGATAACAACCTCGGGGAACATAACTCCTTATGTAACTGATTCAGCAAAAGTGTATGATACTTCAGCGGGAGTGCAAATATTAGATTTAGATGCTCCTACCGACAGCGAAAACACCCCAACGAATTTGGGTTCTTCAATGCAGCAACTTGAATTCAAAATCCAAGAACTGAATCGCAGAATCCAAGCATTGGATCAGTAATCTTTATTTTTGATTGCCCTGAACGAGGGCATTCAAGTTATTTAAAAGCCTAACTTTTTTGCTTCTAATGGGTTGTTAAGCATTGCCTGCTTAAACTCATCGACATCAAAATCTGCGACTATAAAGTCTCCATTCTTTAAGGTGGGAGTCTTCATTTGTCCACTGCATGCTTGAAGTTCATGCATTTTTGAGGGGTCTTTTAGAACATCAATTACATTGAGCTTCAAATTGGCTTGATTAAAATATTCCAAGGCATCAATACACCAAGGACATCCGTTTTTAGTATACAGAATAGGTAAACTCATTATTTTATCTTTAATCTAATGTTTGTCATTTTGAAAGTGATTTCGAACTATGTTGTTTGCTTTGCATTTTATTCAACTCTGAACATCCTACATGCAAATGGTAAGAGAACAAAATGATTTGAATCAAAATAGTGGTTATATTCATGTAAAAGGTGCTCGTGAAAATAACTTACAAAATATTACAGCTCTTTTTCCTCGCGGCCAATTAATCGGAGTTACTGGAGTCAGCGGTTCGGGTAAGTCTTCTCTAGTCTTCGATGTCTTAGCTGCTGAAGGCCATAGGAAATATGTGGAAAGTTTATCGACCAAAGCCCGTCAGGCATTGGAAAAAGTTCGTCGTCCAGAGGTTGATTTTGTGGAAGGATTATCTCCAGTTCTCGCGATTGAACAGGCCGTTGCCGGATCCTCCGGACCTCGTAGTACTTTGGCCACTGCAACAGAAATTGCAGACTATTCGAAATTATTATGGGCTACAGTGGGCTCCCCTCATTGCCCAGTAGATGGATCCCCAGTATCGAAGAGAAGTTTAGATGACTGCGTGGAGCAACTGCTAACAAATAGTCAAGGACGGAGAGTTTTGATCTTGGCCCCAATCTTCGAAACTAAAGCAGCGGTACTAAGAGAAGAACTTCCAAATTTTGAACGAAGGGGCTTTCAAAGGGTTCGAATTGAGGGAGAAATTAAACGGTTGGACGATCGGGATTTGATTCCAGAAAAAACGAAGGGCCGGGAACTCAAGGTGGACTTAGTAATCGATCGGATAAAAGTGGATTCGAAAAGTAGGAGTAGAATAGCAGATTCCCTTGAACTTGCATTTAAAGAAGGAGGAGAATGTGCCTTTGCTTTAATTGAAAATGATCAAAAAAAGTTTGATGAAGTTTTTTTCTCGCAAAGCTATGCTTGTGAAAAGTGTGGTTCCACTTACCCCAATCTTTCGCCCAAGCACTTCTCATGGAATCACCCCGACGGGGCATGTGAAACTTGTGCAGGCCTTGGCCAGGTACTTTCTTTTCGCGAGGATTTAATCATTCCAGATCCAACCCTCTCACTCGCAAAAGGGGCCATTAAGGTGTGGCGGTTAGGATCTCGCAAGATGGTTACTTTGCGTAAAAATATCCTAAAGCAGTTAGCCGAACAATATCCTCTGGACCTGAAGCAATCTTGGAACGACTTATCCGCACCAACAAAAAAGTTTCTTTTACACGGCGATGAGAAGCAAATTTTCGAATTAAAATTACAAATCGGTCGGGGAAAAGCTAAAAAACAACCTTTTCCTGGTATTTTATTTGATCTTGGTCAGACCATGAAAAATACCACGAGTGATTCTCTCCGTGCTCGCTTGTTAACTTATCAAGTCGGTACAAACTGTTCCTCCTGTAAAGGTAAGCGATTATCCTCCTTTTCCCGATCGGTCTTACTGGCTGGTAAATCATTTGACTATTTCCTTTCCCTTTCCTCCGAAAAAGCTTGGTCATTTATACGAAAAAAAGTTTTAGACGATCCGGAATACGAAAAAATTCTTGATGCAATCTCGGGTCTGGAACAAAGACTTGGCTTTCTTAACGAAGTGGGACTTGGCTATCTTACACTGAACCGTTCTTATTCAAGCCTGAGTGGAGGGGAAGCACAACGTGCCCGTTTAGCAATTCAACTAGGAATGGGCTTAGTGGGAGTGATATATGCCCTAGACGAACCAAGTGTGGGGCTGCATCCATCTGATCATGATCGATTAATCAAAGTGTTATATGGATTACGAAATCGTGGAAATACCGTCGTAGTGGTGGAGCATGATGCCGATACCCTTCTAGCCTGTGATTATTTATTAGAAGTTGGACCCGGTCCTGGTACCGAGGGCGGGCAACTTATGTTTTCCGGCGATGTACAATCCTGCCTGGCTTCAAAACAAAGTTCAACCGGTCCGTTTCTTTCCGGTTCGGAAAAAGTGGAAAAAGAAGCATCTGATAAACTACCAGGGAATGATCAGTTGATAGTTCGATCTGCAAGGGCAAATAATTTAAAGAAAATCGATGTTTCTTTTCCAATAGGTCTTCTTACCGTCGTATGCGGCGTTTCTGGCTCTGGTAAAAGTACTTTGGTGAATGAAGTCTTGGCTAAATCGGCCGCAAATCAATTGCACCGAGCCAAGCAATTACCGGGTGCACACTCTGGTATCGAAGGTCTAGAGCATTTCGAACAAGCGGTTCGGGTCGATCAATCTCCTATTGGGAAAAGTCCGCGTTCGAATCCCGCAACCTATGTAAAGTTATTTGATTTATTAAGAAAACTGTTTTCCCAATGTTCTCTTAGTAAGGTACGCGGATACAGTCCGGGTCGATTTAGTTTTAATTTACCCGGAGGCCGTTGCGAAAGATGCAAGGGAGATGGCATGGTGAAATTGGATATGCAATTTCTGGCTGATGTGTTCGTAGAATGTGAAAGTTGTCAGGGGCAACGCTATAATCGAGAAACTCTGGAAGTTCGTTTCCGAGGGCATAATATTGCCGACATTTTAAAGATGACCATTTCGGAAGCCAAAGAATTATTTATAAAACACCCATCTATTCTGGGAAAACTTGATACCTTGGAGGCAGTAGGATTGGGATATTTGAAATTGGGGCAGGCAGCAAATACATTATCGGGAGGGGAAGCACAGCGATTAAAATTATCTCTTGAATTAAGTCGTAAACAGTCAGGCAAGGCACTTTATCTTTTGGATGAACCAACCACCGGATTACACTGGCTTGATGTTCAACGTCTAATGGATTTATTATTTAAGCTACGAGATGCAGGAAATACATTGATCGTGATAGAACATAATCTGGATGTAATTCGACTTGCCGATCATGTTATTGAGATTGGTCCCTATGGTGGAGAAAAAGGAGGAAAGCTTGTTTTCTCCGGAACGCCAGGCAAATTAGCAGAAAAGGCAACTTTAACAGGCACCTTTTTAGGAAAGCAACTTGCGAAGATTGAACCAAAGGGCTAATGCTTTAATCCGAACAAAGGATATGCAAAACGACAAAGAAGAACATGACTTACTCACTGTAAAAAGAGATGCATTTTGGCAACTCTGGAAAAAACGTGGTTTACTTGTTTTAGCCTTATTACTCCTTCTAATTCCATTATACGGTACTTTCTCTCCTCTTTTTGAATTTATTTTATTCGCAGTATCCCTGGCAGCGTTAACCTACCCGGTATTTTTCCGACCGATTGAGAGTATAGGAAGAAAACTGTTACCTTCTATTGACCCGAGAAGGCGATCAGAACTATGTGCAGTTTTAGCTACTATTTCTTTACTCTTAATCATCTTATCTCCATTTCTCTTGATCATTTGGGAGGCTTCAAATCCAAACCAAGGCATGCTTGATACGATCCTATCTCTTGCTTTGGGGGAAGAGGAGGGAAGGGAAGCTCTTTTACAAAGCATCTCAGCACGTATTCGTGAAATTCATGCGATTTATCCGAGACTACCTCTCGATGAGGAGAAAGCGGTTCAATTTGTTTCCAACTTGGTAGGGGATACCCGGGAATTTTCGGGAACTTTTTTGGAATTTCTGTTCAAAGGAACTCGTGGCTTTGTAGCAGAACTTGCTCTTGCCTTAATTGCACTGTCGTTCCTCTATGCGCATGGTTCGAGTTTTCTTAAAGGAGCAATGCGAATTGGTGGATTCGAGAAAAGTGAAGTGAACGGATGGCTTGAAATGCACAGGAAGATTACTCTTCGCTTATTAAGTGATACTGTACTCACCTCGCTTATACGCGGTGTTGCACTTGCCTTGGTCGCTCATTTTATAGGTGGATTCTTTTTTCTCCCTGTTTTTTTCCTTGGAGCATTCATTGGACTAGTACCGGTAGTGGGAAGTGCTATGGTCTGGCTTCCACTGTCTTCTTTAGTCTGGACTCGAGGAGAACCGGTTACCGCAATGGCAATGGCGGGTTTAAGTTTATTCTTTAATTATTTAATTAGTCGAATTCGTGCTCGTATGGGAAGGCGATTACATGAACAGGGAGCTTGGTTAAGCTTTATGCTTTTCCTCGGTATTATCGGGGGGATTTTATCCTATGGTCCGCAGGGTTTTATTATTGGACCAATGGCAGTAATACTTGCTTATGGCCTCGTACGTTTTTTGGCGAACCAATCAAATTCGTCCATAAAGACCTAATCCGCATCGAAAATCTGCACTTTCTCCCACAGGTGTGAGCATTCTTTAATGAAGTTTAAGTGGATTGGGTCTACTTGGTACAAATCATGATCTTTTAGATCTTTCAGAACTACTGTTAATGCGCAGTCATACGTGTCATCAACAACAGGTCTTTTGGTCGTATTTGCGGGTGTACCGATAAAATTATGTTCCACGCATTGAATTTCTCCCAGTTTTTCTACTCCTTGAAAGAATTGAGAACGATCCTCTGTATTTAAACTTTTTTTAAGCCAAAAAATAACTGTATGAATAAGCATGCTTATTAGCTAACTGAAAGAGTACAAAAAATAAAGTAAATACAGCATATTAATTAAACATGAAATTTAGTTTCAAAACTAAGTTTCAACTTTAGAAGTTAATCGGTAAGGGTAGAGACAGTTTCTTAGTCATTATATAATACTTTCCATTCCCCATCCAGATGACTGATAACTTCGGCAAAACACTTACAGGTTTATTTACTAATTAGATCCGATGGTGGGGTTGGTTCTTCATATCCTACACTTCCTGGACCTTTATGGTGAGGAGGTTGACGGGAAAGATTCCAGTGGGCAAGTAACCAAACAGATCCAAAAAGGAGAATAAGCCCAATGATAATAAACCATTCCATCTTAGATTTCTTCTGTTTATTCATTGAATAATTTTGATTTAAAAATGGTGGGAGATACTGGAATCGAACCAGTGACCTCATGCATGTCATGCACGCGCTCTAACCAACTGAGCTAATCCCCCTTCTTTTGTAGATATGTTATTTGAAGAAGAACATCGGATTTGTCAACGATGTTGGATTCTTGAGATGTTGAACACGAGTTTCCTTTACGAAAAGTAATAACTTTTTTAGGGTTCATTTTTATGAAAAAAGCACTCGTTACTGGTATCACTGGTCAAGATGGTTCTTATTTGGCAGAATTCCTATTAGATAAAGGATATGAAGTACATGGAATAGTACGGCGTGCCTCTTCCTTTAATACTTCTCGTCTTGATCATTTGTATAAAGACCCACTTGTTGATGACACCAAGTTATTTTTACATTACGGAGACTTAGCAGATGCAGTTCAGCTGGTAAAGTTACTCTACAAGCTACAACCGGATGAGATTTATAATTTAGGTGCCCAAAGTCATGTGCGAGTTTCATTCGATATTCCCGAGTATACCGGTGATGTGACAGGAGTAGGTGCAGTACGTATTTTAGAGGCAATTCGAGAAGCGGGTCTGGTTAATAAGGTTCGGTATTATCAAGCATCCTCTTCCGAGATGTATGGTAAGGTACAGGAGGTTCCCCAGGTTGAGACTACCCCATTTTGGCCAAGATCTCCCTATGCATGTGCAAAAATGTATGCGCATTGGCTCACGGTAAATTATCGAGAATCTTATGGTTTACATGCAAGTAGTGGAATTTTATTCAACCATGAATCACCACGAAGGGGTGAAACATTTGTTACCCGAAAAATTACCCGTGCGGCAACTCGTATCAAGTTAGGGTTGCAAAACAAATTAATTCTTGGAAATCTCGACTCGAAAAGAGATTGGGGATATGCGAAGGAGTATGTTGAAGCGATGTGGTTGATGCTTCAACAGGACGAGCCAGATGATTATGTAATCGCGACTAATGAAACCCATACCGTTCGTGAATTCTTGGAAGAAACTTTTTCCTGCCTCGATTTAGATTACAATGAATTTGTGGGCTTCGATCAGAAATATGAACGTCCTGCAGAGGTGGATCTTTTAATTGGGGACGCAAGCAAGGCGGAGAATAAGTTGGGTTGGAAACCTAAGGTAAACTTTAAGGAACTTGTTTCTATCATGGTGGATGCGGATATGAAACTTGCTTTGCAGGAAAAAGCTTTATCCGAGGCAAATCTTAGTTGATGAAAAAGGTTTTCGTTAGTGGACACAACGGAATGGTTGGTTCTGCTCTAATTCGTGCATTTAATTCCCGTGTGGAAGAGTACGAGATAATTACCCGTAATCGAACGAAACTTGATCTTTGTAACCAACGGGATGTTCATCATTTTCTTTCTTCAGAAAAACCAGATATCGTGATTAACGCGGCGGGTCGGGTTGGCGGAATCTATGCAAACAATACCTTTCCAGCAGACTTTATTCGTGAAAATTTACTGATCAATACAAATTTAATACATGCTTCATACGAAGTGGGAGTAACTCGTTTTTTAAATTTGGGTAGTTCCTGTATTTACCCTCGAGAGGCAGAACAGCCTTTGAAGGAAGAATCACTGCTAACGGGTCCATTAGAGCCTACAAATTCGGCTTATGCTTTGGCAAAAATTGCCGGTTTAGAGATGTGTAGGCATTATCGAAAGCAATACGGAGTGTTGTTTCATTCTGCGATGCCCACTAATTTGTATGGACCAGGAGATAATTATCATGCACAAAATTCCCATGTTCTTCCTGCCCTTATTAGGCGGTTCCATGAGGCAAAAAAAACGGGGCAATCTGAAGTGTGTATTTGGGGGACGGGAAAACCAAGGCGAGAACTTTTACATGCAGATGATTTGGCAGATGCATTATTATTTTTATTGTCTGTCGATAATCCGCCCGATTGGATAAATGTCGGAACCGGAAGGGATCAAACCATTTTGGAATTGGCAAACTTGGTCAAGGACACAACTGGATTTGTCGGTGAAATTACGCATGATCTAACCAAGGAGGACGGAACACCAGTCAAGAGGTTAGATGTTTCATTACTTGATAACCTTGGATGGAAAGCAAGAATATCCCTTGAACAAGGACTAAAAAGCACATACGGCGACTTTTTACGATGTGAAGAGAATAACTCTTTGCGAATTTGAATAAAAATTAATTATTCGAATTGTTTTCGGAAATGTTTAAATTCATCCGATAATTCTCTCAATTGATAACGAAGGGTTTCCACTTCGTCTTTTAATTCGGTAAATTCCTTTGTCATTTCTTCGACCTGATCAATTCGTTTATCGGGTCCCGGTACATACACTGCAACTCCATCATTCAATTCCTCAATTACAGGTTTGGGGGCCAATTTATGGAATCTACGTTGTTCTTTTTGTCCGGGAGATGGATCCATTATACCAATAAGGGAAGGATCTCGATCCATCAATTCTTGAAGAGTCTCCTCGACATCAGAAATCCCATCAAACGAAAACATTCGACTTGCCCGATTATTCAATTCGCCAGTTGTTTGGGGTCCGCGATTAAGTAACTCAGCAAGAAGAGCTCGTTCCGGTTTAATTAAATCCAGTTCCTTCTCTGCATTGTGTTGGTATTTTGGTACGCGTGAACCTACAAGGTCAACACGATGCACTAGTCTTTTAATGCGAAGTTCTTCAATTATTTTTTTTACCTCATCTTCATCGAAGTCGGTTCGTGGTAATCGATTGTTTTTCTGATTACACGCATTAACCAAACCATTTAGACTCATTGGATAGTATTCTGGCGTAGTCAGTTCTTTTTCGATCAAGGAACCTAAAACGCGAGTCTCCTCAAAAGTTAGTTCAACCAATGTGTTATCTTCACTAATTGCTTCGTCCATAGAAAACAAGTATAGGAAGATATTGAAAAACGAAAGACTTTAAAAGAGCTCGTTTGAGCTTAGAGGCCTTTAATTATCAGAGACTATGTTAACCAAACGATGAGGCTTATCAAATTCAACCTTACCGGGGGTAAGAGCAAAAAGTGTGTGGTCGCGGCCCAATCCCACATTTTTGCCAGGATGGTATTTTGTGCCGCGTTGTCTTAAGATAATATTGCCAGCAACAACTGATTCGCCGCCAAACTTTTTAACGCCTAAGCGTTTGCTATTACTATCTCTTCCATTTCTAGAAGTACCTTGTCCTTTTTTGTGTGCCATATTGGAATTCTCTTCTGTTTACTTTAAATCAATTGATTCGATTTGAACCACTGAAATATGTTGGCGATGTCCTTTTCTTCTTTTGTAACCCTGCCTTCTTTTCTTTTTGAAAATAATTATTTTCTTATCCTTCTTATTCTCGAGAATCTTTGCTTTAACTGTAGCTCCTTCTACATTAGGAGTACCAAAGGTCGCTTTGCCTTCGTCTACAAGCATGAGAACTTGATCAATGCTTACTTGATCACCTTCGTTTGTGTCGGGGTAGCGATTTACGAAAAGTATATCGCCTTTTTGGACAGTAAATTGGCTGCCCTGTGTTTGAATAGTGGCTTTCATGATAGGAAATGAGATAATAAACCATTTAACTTTGAAATTGGCAAGCGCCATCTTAGCTTTTCGCATATCGAAATATATGCATAATTAGAATTTATTTTATGGAATTTGACAATCAGATGGTGGATGAAAAAGTAGTCCTTTCTTATTTTGAGAATAGGGGTGTTCTCGATCATTATGAAGAAGCGACCCGTAAAATTGGATTATGGGCATCTGAAGAATTGATTTTTCGAAAATGTTTTCCAAGTCAAAATACGGAGATTTTAGAATTAGGCTGCGGGGTAGGGAGGATAAGTTTTTCTTTATGGATGCTTGGATATGAAAAGTTAACGGCCAGTGATGTTTCCAGTAAAATGGTGAAACGTGCTTTGAGCATACAAAAAGAAAGAAATAGTCGAATCAATTTTCTTACTGCTGATGCAACTCAATTATCATTTGCAAGTAATTCATTTAATGGAGTTATTTTCGGGTTTAATGGATTAATGCAAATTCCACACCGAACGAATCGAAAAAAAGCGATACAGGAATGTTTTCGAATACTTAGGCCAAATGGAAGGTTTGTTTTTACTTCTCATGATCGTTCCCTTCCGAAATGGAAAAAATTTTGGGCGAACGAGCGAAAAAAATGGAGGATTGGATTACAAGATAAAGCCCTTGTCGAATTTGGAGATCGGTATGGGGAAACTCCGAATGGAAAATTATTTATTCATGTTCCAGACTGTTCAGATGTACGAAAAGACTTAAAAGATGCGGGTTTTTTATTGGAGCGCGATGTATTGCGATCCCGTATTTCTGAAGAATCTAAGAGAGTCCAGGACTTTTCAGATGAATGTCGATTTTGGATCGCCCGTAAACCTGACCTTTAGAACTTAGTTACCTTAGCTGACTTCAAGGCATTCTTTGTCCAACTCCATCGTTGCTACACGAGTCGCTGGGCCAGTCATTTGAACATTGAATTCATCATCGATGAGCAGACCAATTTCTCCTCCTGGCATTTCAACGGTAATATTTTCATCACATGCCCCCATTTTCCGTGCTACTGCACCTGCCGCCGAACTGCTACTTCCTGAAGCCAGGGTATAGCCTGCACCGCGTTCCCAGATTTCAATTTTGATCCGATTACGATTAATGATCTGTAAAAATTGAACATTAGTACGGTTTGGAAAATTGGAATGATTTTCTAACCCCGAACCCAATTCCATTGCCAGTGCTTGATTTGCATTCTCCACAGGAATAACACAGTGTGGATTCCCGATTGTAGCGGCATAATATTGTAAGCTTTTGCCATTTACTTCAATTATTTCATCACAAACTTCTCTTGAATTACCCTGCACATTAACCGGAATTTTATCGCTATGAAAACTTACTTTCCCCATTTCAACAATTATGACCGATTTATCTTCTGATACCTGACAAGATACGATTCCACCCAATGTCTCGACTTGAAAGGGTTGTGTGGACACTTTTTTAATATCCCGTAAATATCTCGCAAATATTCTCAGTCCATTCCCACTCTTTTCAGCTTCACTTCCATCCGGGTTTAGAATTCTTAGCTTATAATCTGCCCGGTCTGACTTTGTAGGTCCGAGTAGAATCCCATCGGAGCCTAGACCAAAATTACGGTGGCATATCCGGATGATTTCCTTTTCCGAAAATGTGATGTCTTTTCCCTTGGGGTCAAAAACGAGATAATCATTTCCTAGAGCGTGATATTTTTCGAATTCCATAATAGGCAAAAATATTGTTTAGCAATTTGTTTGAGACGATTTAATTCTTTCCGAAACCCATTGAGCAATCAAATGATCTTCAGATTCAGATTTTCTAACAATACGCAAGAATTCTGCCGGATGGATGTCATTAGTCCCAAAGAATGCCCTGTCTCCCCCACAGCAAAACATTGTATCAAAGGGAAGTTCACCTCTCAATTTAGCTCTGGCTTTACCTATTACTCTTGGAAGCCAGGTGATACCATTCAACTTTTCGGTTTTGCCCGGAAGTGCCTTTGAATCGAGTTTCTCGAGCGAATGAATTCCTTTTTGTTCTTCAATAAAAAAATCTCTGCGTAAGTCATGAATAAGAAGAAAAGTACCAAGATCTGGAGTTCCTTCACATACCCAATCTTCAACATAATCAAAAATATCCATTTTATTGAGGCCAATTTTATTCAAAAATGGAAGATCATGCTGGATTGGAAAAGTATCGGCAGAAGTATTTCCATTACGGTATAGTTCTACTGCATTCTCCCAAATTCGAACTAATTCTTTTTGGTAATTAAAATTCATCAAGAAGTGATCGAAAAACTTCAGGCAACTGTCAACCTAAGATGTTTTTGCGAGTCGAAAATCGAGTTGCTTGTCCGATACAAAAACTTTGTCAATATGAACGCTGATTTCTTGGCCAAGCTTTAATTGAATCTTTGCATTCCTTGCGACGAGCGAAGTGCCATTGGAAGAGACTCGGTAACCCAGTTCACGGGGAAGTGTACGAATCGGTACGAATCCGCGTGCGAGGGTGTCAATCAGTTCAATAAAGAATCCTCTTCTGGAAATCTCAGTAATAATTGCTCGATGTGACGGTGCAGGTCTTTTTCCAATATCTCTTTTGTAGTACAGTAATAGTTTATCTTTTACTGATTCCCTCTCTGCATCCACGCTATTTCGTTCGGTTATGGACAAATGCTTTGCCGTTCCTTCCAGTCGAGCGTGGTCTATTTTCTTTCTCTTATTTCCACGGACATGATCTTCAATAGTTCGATGAACAATCAAATCGGCATATCTACGAATGGGAGAAGTGAAATGAAGGTAATCATTTTTCGCCAGTCCATAATGTCCATCGGGGGTACTCTTATAACAAGCCTGCTTTAAACTTCTTAAGAATTTAATTCGGAGAACCTGAGATAGTGGATGCTTATTCATTGCAGTAAGCATTTTAGTCACTTCCTTCCTTCCGGTTAGTTCACCGCATGAAATACCAAATACTTGTAGAAAGCCTCTTAATTCCTCTAAGTTTTCCGGATCTGGATCTGGATGAACCCGAAAAACGCCCGGTAATTTTTGTTTTCGTAATTCAATTGCAAGCCGTTCGTTTGCTAAAAGCATAAACTCTTCAATCATGTGATGACTTTCATCACTTTCTGACTGTAAAATTTCTTCAGGTTCCCCCTTTTGATCGACTAAGATTTTGACCTCTGTTGATTCCAAATCGAGTGAACCTTTTTTCATCCGTTCGGCTCGGAGTACTCTTGCAATTGAAGCAATTTTACGAATATTTACCTGCAGGTCCTGAAGGAGATTATCAGGGAGTTCATTTAAGAGTTTTCCAGGGTTCCCAGAATAACGACTAGGGGGTGGCTTGGCAGATTTAATCTTTTCGAGTTCATCTTCCTTCAAAAATAGACTGGCTTGTTCATAGGTCAGTCTTTTATCGCTTAGAATAACGGACTCAGTAATTTTTGAACGTACTACATTACCTTCTTTTGAGAAGACAAAGAAGACTGACTTAACCAATCTCTCTTCGCCCTCCACTAAACTACAAATCCCACTTGATAAACGATGGGGCAGCATGGGAACGACTTCCCCCACTAAATAAGTTGAATTCCCTCTCCGATTGGCCTCACGATCCAGGGCACTGCCTTGTTTTACGTAATGAGAAACATCTGCAATGTGGACTCCGATTTCCCACTCACCATTTTGTAATTCCTTTACCGATAATGCATCGTCAAAATCACGGGCATCCAGTGGATCAATCGTTAATGTGAAGATACTTCGGATATCTTTCCGATCGGTAAGATCTTCCTTTGAAACTTGATCGGGACAAGCTTTTGCTTCCTCCATTACCTTGTCTGGGAAATTTCCACTTAACCCATATTTTGCTAAAATTCCTTTATGATCAGTAAGTGGATCGTCGCTTGGTCCCAGTACCCGAAGGACCTTACACATAGGAATACGAGCCGGCGGGTCCCATCGCACAAATTGGGCTAATACTTTATCATGCTCAACCGCATTTCTTTGGTCTCCAAGAATCTTAAAGGGAACAAAGAGCCTCGAATTTTCAGCTTGTACGAGTGAACGGCCAAGGTCCCTTCGCAAGTAACCTAGGAATTCAGTTGTTCCACGCTTGATGATTTTCCTGACCTCGTAGCGAGCCTTGGAAGGTTTTCGATCTCTTTTTTTACGGTCAAATTTTTTCGTTTTGGGGGGCAGGACGGTAAGTTCAACTGTGTCTCCGTGAATTGCCGTACCAGAAGAACCTTTTGCGAGGGCAATGGGTTCGTCTTTTCCTTCTACAACAACTTTTGCTCGTCCTTGTTTCCCAAAATATAAAATGCCATGGACTTTTACTCGGCCCACAGAGTTAAAATTTTAAAAAATTGATAAAATAAAGACTGATTCTTAATCCTTGGTCATTTCCCAGCCAATGGGAAGGGCGGCTGAGATGTCATTGGTCGATTCAGATTTTTTATCAGCACCATCTTCTTTGTTGATTGCTGCTGAAAAGACTCCGTTTTCATCTTTTCCTTTTGTATCGTCATACCAACGAATTGTACCGTCGCTAAAAAGTACATGACCCCCTTCACCTGCCCAAGGAGAATCCACATCCCAACTGTCTGAACCGGATTCGAGGCCTCTTGTCCAAATGATTGGGTATGCACCACTTTTTAAGTTTCGATTAAATTTTCTACTTTCTGCGTCATCACCGGGAATGGCAATAGTATACCCGATCGCATCTTTTACGCTATCAAGTTCTCCATACTCACTGGGGATTTGTGAGGGTGGTCCATCTCCACTATCGTCTTCGAGTAAGTCCCTGTACTTTTCATCATCAGGAAGAAACCAAAGTTCAGGTCGGGTGTCATTGGTCTTTTTACGGTACCAAATTGCAAAGTCAGCTGAACTTTTCACATCATCATTCATCGGGAAGGAGAATTGGCTCTTGGTTACAAGAGACTCGTAGATAGTCTTTAAATTTTTCTGAGCAGCCGTTCTGCCTGCTGTACCAAACACATCGCCAAAACCGACAAATGCAATCCCAGCAAGAATACCAATGATTGTGATGACTACGAGAAGTTCGATTAGGGTAAACCCTTTTTTCTTAGATTTTTTTACATTCATGTTTT
Organism: uncultured Opitutales bacterium; assembly: GCA_905478775.1. Taxonomy (GTDB): domain Bacteria; phylum Verrucomicrobiota; class Verrucomicrobiia; order Opitutales; family Seribacteraceae; genus Seribacter; species Seribacter sulfatis. Next base: position 14,995 of record CAJQKB010000079.1, read on the forward strand.
CGTGATTCGGTTCGGTAAAATAAGCATAAATTAAACTACAATTTAATATGGTAATGCAAAACCTTCACAGAGGGCAAGTGCCTTCTTTTGCGCCTCATTTAAAACAGAGGAGTCTTCCGGGTTGGAAAGAACATCAGAAATTATACTGGCAATCTCTTTCATTTCATTTTCCTTCATTCCCCGAGAAGTAACTGCGGGAGTTCCAATGCGCAAGCCACTGGTTTGGAAAGGACTACGAGTTTCCCCAGGCACCGTATTTCGATTCAGGGTTACATTCGCTCCATCCAAAGCAATCTGAGCTTTCTTTCCTGTTAATTCCGGGTGTGATGGACGTAGGTCGAGTAGCATTAAATGATTATCGCTTCCACCACTCACTAAATGAAAACCCTTCGCACTTAATGCAGTAGCGAGAGAAGCAGAGTTATTAATCACTTGTTGTTGGTATTCTTGGAAGGAGGGTTTTGCTGCTTCCTTGAAACAAGTGGCTTTCGCCGCAATTACATGCATGAGGGGACCCCCTTGATTACCAGGGAAGACGGCAGAGTCGATTGCCTTTCCGTATTCTTCTTTACACATAATGAGTCCCCCGCGTGGACCCCGGAGAGTTTTGTGGGTCGTTGTGGTAACAAAGTCAGCATGAGGAACGGGGGAGGGGTGCAACCCAGCGGCAACAAGACCAGCGATATGGGCAATATCCGCTAGCAGTAATGCCCCACATCCTTTTGCAATCGTACCCATTCTTTCAAAATCAATAATTCGGGGATAAGCCGATGCCCCTACGGTAATTAATTTGGGCTTTTCCCGATTCGCAATTTCTTCAATTGAATCGTAATTAATGTAGCCCGTCTCTGGATTCACTCCGTAGTTAATTACCTCATAGAGCATACCGCTACAATTTTTGGGATGACCATGAGTAAGATGACCACCATCTTGCAAGCTCATCGTTAAAATTTTGTCATTGGGTTGTAGCATGGCAAAATAAACGGCCGTATTTGCCTGACTACCCGAGTGAGGTTGTACATTTGCGTACTCAGCTCCAAAAAGAGATTTGGCACGTTCAATCGCAAGGGTCTCTGCAACATCGACATGTTCGCATCCACCATAATATCTTTTTCCCGGATATCCTTCCGCATACTTATTTGTTAGTACGCTTCCAGTTGCTTCTATAATTGCGGGCAGTGTGAAATTTTCCGATGCAATTAATTCGATGTGCGTGCGTTGTCTGATTTTTTCCTTTTCGATTGCTTGAAAAATTTCTGGATCAAGCTCTTTAAGGGAGGTGGGATCGAGAAAGGATGAGGATGAAGTGGATGCTGTTTCTGTATTGTACATGGTGAAAATAATAAACTTATGAAATTAAAGAGTTTTCTCAACCCAGTTGAGAAGAGAGGGGAGTGCTTCTTTCATTCGATCTCTACATTCCCTGTAGACTTCCATATCCTGACCATAGGGATCCGGTAACTCTTTTGATCCTTGATCGATGAATTCTCTCATCAGAAATATAGATGTGCTTTCCGGCACTTCAAAATACATGTTGAGTAATGCACGGTGAGATTCTGTCATGCAAAAAATGGCCGAGGCATTCTCGAGGGTGGCACGGGTTAATGCTGCACTTCGATGATCAGATATGTCCAAGTTCAATTCTTGGCATGCCTGTATCGAATTGTCAGATGCCTGGTCCCCATCCATTGCAGAGATACCGGCTGAAAAAACGCGCACCTTTTTTGTAATTTTTGACTTGGTCAAAGCATCTTCAAATAATTTTTCCGCCATTGGACTACGACAAACATTAGCAGTACATACAAATACAACTAGTTTTTCTTGCTTACGTTCCTTTTTCTCTCGGCTTTTTTTTCCCATGTTCGAATATCACTTTTTCTCGATCTTCCGACAAAAAGGCAAGATTGAATCAATTTATGTTCTAGAAAATTCTTTATGTCCAATGTCCTTACGAAAATATTTTGAGGTAAAATGAATCTTTTCACATAATTCGTATGCTCGATCTCTTGCCTGTTCTAAACTTTCCCCCCATCCCACTGCTCCGAGCACTCTTCCCCCTGCACTCACGATTTCTTGTTTTTCATTTAATTGGGTCCCGGCATGAATAATTTGACTATCCTCCGAAGAAAGTTCGGGTTGTTGGATTACCTCTCCCTTAGGATAACTTTCCGGATAGCCTTTGCTTGCAAGAACAACAATCATTGCCGATTGATTTTTAATTGCCAACTTGGATGGTAAAGTACCTCCTTTTGCAGATTGAATTAAAACAGGAACAAGGTCTTCTTGCACTAATGGAAGAATTACCTGAGTTTCAGGATCTCCAAACCGCACATTAAATTCAAGTACTTTGGCACCATTGGAGGTAAGCATTAAGCCAATGTATAATGTGCCTCGGAAATCGATTCCATCTGCTTTTAGTCCCTTCAGGGTGGGGATAACTATCGAATTTTCGTACTCTATTAACATTTCATCAGTTACCAACTTGGTTGGTGCATACGCCCCCATACCTCCGGTATTTAAACCAGTATCACCTTCTCCTACTTTTTTATGATCTTGGCTGATCGGAAGGGTGACATAATTCTCACCTGAACAGATTAAATGGAGCGAAGCCTCCTCCCCTTCTAAAAACTCCTCAATTACAACCTCTCGTCCACTATCTCCAAAACTGGCGCCGTCCAGCATATCCTGGACGGCAAATTCTGCCTCTTTCAGGGTAGAACAAATTAATACTCCCTTTCCTGCTGCTAATCCACTTGCTTTTACTACAACCGGAAGTGAACAGGTGGATAGATATTCAAGTGCGGGTTGAATCTCGCTAAAATTCCCGTAGGAGGCAGTGGGTATGCCATGTTTAGCAAGAAAATCTTTGGAAAATGCCTTGCTCCCTTCCAATCGGGCTGCTTCTTTATTGGGTCCGTAAGCTAATATACCCTCCGATGCCAATGTAGTGACTGCACCATTACATAGAGGAACTTCCGGGCCAATGATTACAAAGTCTACCTCTTCCTGTTTCGCCAAAGTTACAATTTGATCATTTTTTTCGACATCGAGAGGGAAAGTAAGAAATTCTTTAGTTATTCCACCATTGCCCGGGGCAACAATGACTTTATCGACTAATGGACTATTCGAACACACTTTTGCCAGTGTGTGCTCCCTTCCTCCGCTTCCAATAACAAGAATTTTCATATTTTCTTCCTTCATCACTAACCGATCTCCTTAAAAGTAGACAATAAGTCGAGGCAATTTTATTTTTGTGAAGAACTAAATGTGGATTTTGCTTCCCCTTCGGTCAAAATTTGCCTACTCGGATGGTATGCGGGTATTTTTTATTGGTATTGGTGGAACGGCGATGGGAAACGCGGCGATTTTACTCAAAAAACAGGGTCACGAGATAGCAGGATCTGATCTTGGAGTATATCCCCCTATGTCGGACGTTCTTGCGAACGCCGGAATTGAGTTGTTTGAGGGATTTGATCAGCAGGTTATGAATTCGTGGAATCCGGACCGGGTGGTCGTCGGCAATGCAGTTTCTCGAGGAAACGAACAGGTCGAGTTTATTTTGAGTACTCGAAAGTTTCCTTATGTTTCTCTCCCTCAACTGATCGGTGAAGATTTAATCAAGTCGAGACCATGCTTGGTGGTTGCCGGTACTCATGGGAAAACAACGACAACTTCTCTGTCTGCGTTTGCATTGGAGCAGATTGGTTTATCTCCGGGATATTTAGTAGGTGGGGTTCCATTGGATTTGCCCTCTGGAAATGAACTGGGAGCGCTGGGGTCACCATTTGTAATTGAGGGAGATGAATACGATTCTGCTTTTTTTGATAAAAGAAGTAAATTTATTCATTATCGCCCCCGTATCTTAATTTTAAATAACTTAGAATTTGATCACGGAGATATTTTTAGGGATTTAGAAGATATTTCCCGAAGTTTTTCCCATCTTCTCCGAATTGTGCCATCCAATGGATTTGTGCTTCGAAATGGAGATGACATGAACATTATTTCTTTGCCCAACGCTCCATGGTGCACGACATTTTCAGTCGGTACAGGGGACCGAAATGATCTACAAATTAAAAATTTTGCCGAAAACAAAGACGGTACGAAATTTGAACTTTTTTGGCAGGGCGAAAAGATTTGTTCCATTGATTGGCAAATGCCAGGAGAATATAATGCCCGAAATTTAGCGATGTCATTTTTGAGCTCCGTATTGACTCAAGCCATTTGCGAGGGAAAGGAAATCCTCCGAACTAATCCATTTTCCGGTTTTAAATTACCTGATTATTCATCGTGTAAGGGCGTGAAGCGTAGGCAGGAAATCTTGGTGGACCAAGACGAGTTTACGGTTATTTCAGACTTTGCTCATCACCCCACCGCGATTGCTGGTACATTAGAGTCGTTGCGGGCTAGGTGGGCCAATCGAAAGATCATCGCATGCTTTGAACCTCGAAGTAATACGGCAGTAACCAATATTTTTCAGGATCGTTTTGCGGATTCATTATCTATCGCCGATGAGGTTCTGCTCGGTGCGGTTCATCGAGGCGACAAAATACCTGTTGCACAAAGGATTGATACACAAGCGATGATTGACAGGATTAAGAATTCAGGTCGAGAGGGGTGTTCTTTTTCGAAAAATTCTGACTTAGGAGATTATTTAAAATCAAAAAATAATCTGAATCAAGCGGTCCTAACTGTTTTCTTTTCCAACGGATCATTTGATGGAGAGATTGAAAAGTTTGTTCAATATGTTACCCCAAAGGATCTTTCATGAAGGATCTTGTGGCGAAGGTAATTTCGGAGGCAAAATTGTCGAACAGTTCAATCCATGGTGTCTCTCATTGGCAGACCGTGGAGAGAAATGGAACTTATCTTTGCCAGTTCAATTCAGCGGATATTCAAGTGGTTCAATTATTTGCTCTATTTCATGATTCAAAGAGAGAGGATGATCATCGAGACTTAGAACATGGACCGAGAGCGGAAAAATATCTTCGGACAATTTCTCAATTAGTTCCTCTGAATGCAGTTCAATTTGAGGATTTATGCGAAGCCTGTCGTACCCACACAGTAGGGAAGGTTACTGAGAACATCACTATCGGTACCTGCTGGGACTCCGATCGTCTTGATATAGGCCGGGTCGGAATTAAACCGCATGAGAAATTTTTAATGAACCCAGAGGCAAAAAGAATTGCCCGAGAGGAAGACTTTAATGTTTTAGATCACTTTCTATTCGAAGGAATTATTTCGAATTCTTCAGTTTAAGCTCTTCAATCCATTTTCGATGAGGTCCTGAAAGGGTTATTTTATTTAAATTCTCCCACTTGATCCATTCCATATTGTATCGATTGATTTCACAATCTTGTTTAAGGGAAGTTAAGTAAATCGATTCTTCAAAATCGACCTGTCCGATTGTTCTTTTTTTAACGGCGAGTATTTTACCCTTTTTTGCAATTTCTAATTCAATAGCTTTAGGTAGCTCATAAATCCCGACCAATTTATTTCCTCCCTCCTTTGGTTTTTGTAGAAGGAGTGAGTCACTTGATTCAATCCAAAAACGCTTTATTTTTTGGAATGACTTTTTTTTCTTTGCTAGAACCGGAAATCTTTCTGGGTCTCCCTGTTTTCCACTTTTACAATAGGCCTGAACTGGGCAGATGGTACAGCAAGGAGATTGACGGTGACAAACAATTGCCCCGAGTTCCATTAATGCCTGATTATAATCTCCCGGTCTTTGAATATTAAGGAGTGTCTGTGCATGGGGTTGCAACTTCTTTTGAGCGACTGATCCATCCTTAAATTCTTCTCCGCAGGCCAATATTCGAGTCAATACACGGACTACATTTCCATCACAAACGGCTTCCTTTTGATTAAAGGAAATACTGGTAATCGCCGCGGCGATGTAGGGACCAATCCCGGGAAGGTTCTGCCAGGACTTTGCATCTGTTGGAAATGAATCCCATGTGCTTACGATTTTGGAAAGTTTATGTAAGTTTCTTGCCCTTGAATAATAGCCGAGACCTTCCCATCCCTTGAGAACCTCTTCTTCCTTAGCAGAAGCAAGCGAGTTAAAGTCAGGAAATTTTTCGATCCACTTTTTAAAATAAGGTAAAACGGTTGTGACCCGTGTTTGTTGAAGCATAAATTCCGAGATAACCGTTTTGTATAACGAAGAGTTATGTCGCCAGGGAAGCTCCCGTTGATGGCTATCAAACCATTCAAGAAGGTCTATCTGAAACTTTTCTCGATTTTCCAATTCTCCGAGAATATGCTTTGTGAGTAAATTATTCATGCTTGGCAGTTGCTTTTTCCGTCCGACTTTTCCATTGATAATTTAGATATGGTAAGTGCATCTTCAAATTCAGGTGAGGGAGAAAGAAAGAAAAAAAATTCTTATACCCTAAAATTATCCAATGAGCAAATGGACAAATTGGGGAATTCTTTAAAGTCCAGAGATTGGTCTACCCGTACTGTTCAATATGCCCGTTATGCATTCGATGGGGAATTGGTAAAGGTGGTTGTCTATGAAAGCGGTAAACTGGTTGTCCAGGGTAGAAAGACCGAGGATTTTGTGGCCAATATTCTTGAACCTGAGGTAACCGGAGAATTTTTACTCGGCTATGAGGAGGTGAATAACCCCGAATGGTTCGAACCGCATGCCGGGTTGGATGAAAGTGGAAAGGGAGATTTGTTCGGTCCGGTGGTCACGGCATGCGTTGTCGCTGATGGTGATATGGTCAGGGATTGGATGAATTCAGGTGTGAGAGACAGTAAGACAATCACAGATGGTGCGATTCTTAAAATGGCAAAGCAAATTAAGGATACGAAGGGTGTCGTGGTCAAAGTGGCATATACCAATATGATCAAATACAATGAGTTGTACTTACAATTTGATAGTAATTTAAATAAATTCCTGGCTTGGTTACACGGTCGGTCTTTGAACGATGCCATTAAAGAAAGAAAACCATCCTGGGGTTTACTGGACCAGTTTACTAAACAACCACTCGTGCAGAAATACGTGGAAGGGCAGGACTTTGATTTACAAATGCGAACCAAAGCGGAGGAGGACCCAGTTGTGGCAGCCGCGTCAATAATTGCCCGAGCAACTTGGTTGCAACAGATGAAAAAGCTTGGCGAATTAGCAGGGTGTGTTCTCCCCAAGGGTTCAGGGTCTCAGGCAAAGGAAAAAGCAACATCCCTCTACCAAAAGTGGGGGGAGGAACGAATGAAAGAGTTCTGTAAACTTCATTTTAAAACTGCTTATGAGGCTATGGGAAAGACTCCTCCCGCAAAGCCAAAGTGGAATTCAAAATGGCGAAAGGGGTAAGGCCTCATATTTGAAAAGATGGTCAATCCACTATGGACTTTTGATCGGAAGCGAACGAAGGGATATCTGGGAATTATTGGGGTTGATGAGGCCGGCCGGGGCTGCCTCGCCGGGCCTGTAGTGGCGGGTGCTGTCTTGTTGAAAAATGATTTTTTTAAACATCGAGGAAATCGAAAGTCTTGCTCCACGGTTAATGACTCTAAACAACTCAAAGAGAAGCAAAGAGAGGACCTATTTGAACAGATTCAAAAACTAGAGGAGAAGGGAGATCTGTTCTGGGCATTTGGGGAGGCTTCGGTCGAGGAAATCGAAGCCGAAAATATTGTCGGGGCTACCTGCCTCGCAATGAAGCGTGCAATGGAAAGGGTTTCCTTATCTTCAAAGGAAATTTGGAAGCCGGATTTTAAATCAGAAAAAGATTTGTTTGCGGATGCAATGAGTCGGAAAGAAAACACATGGGTGGTAAGCGTGGATGGTCGTCCGATGAAAAAACTTCCTTTTCAACATGAGGGATTGATCAAAGGTGATACTTTTTCATTGGCTATTGCCATGGGTTCAATAGTGGCAAAAGTAACCCGTGATCGGTTTATGAGAAAATTAGCGCTCGTTTATGAAGGGTATGATTTTGCCTCGAATAAGGGATATGGTTCTCCTAAGCATTTAGTAGGTCTACAGGAAAATGGTCCCTGTATTCACCATCGACCTCGATTTCTTAGGAAAATCTTAAATTGTGGAGCGGAGAAAAAATCAAATGAAGAAGATTCGCAAAGCCAGTTGAGTTTCTCGTAAAAAAAAGATATTTTTAATTCGTATGATTTTGTTAGGAGTAAATATTGACCATGTTGCAACATTGCGGCAGGCACGCTATCGCGATGAAGAAAATACCTTTGGAGGCTTTGTGGAGCCCGATCCTGCACAAATGGCCTGGCTCGCAGAAGATGCTGGTGCGGATGGAATTACTATGCATATTCGCGAAGACAGAAGGCATGTGCAGGTGGAGGATGTTCAACGGTACCAGGAAAAGATGAAAACCCGTTTGAATTTGGAAACCTCGATGTCGCTGGAGATGGTTCAGTTGGCTCAGGAAATAAATCCGGACAGCGTTTGCCTGGTGCCGGAAAATCGGAAAGAGGTAACCACCGAAGGCGGACTGGATGTGTGCGGGAATATTGAACGAGCGAACGAGGTGGTTCGCGAGTTACTTCAAAATGGAATCCCGGTGAGTATGTTTATTGATCCGGACCCTCACCAGTTGGAAGCCTGTGCAAAGATCGGTGCCCCATGGGTTGAGTTGCACACTGGAAGCTTTGCCCGTGCATGGTATGATTCCGAGCGAAGGGAAAAAGAATTAAGTATTTTAAGGGAGGGAATGCGAGTTGGATTGGAGCTTGGATTACGGGTAAATGCGGGGCATGGAATTAATTATGAAAATGTGGAGGGAGCCAAGACGCTGGAATCAATTTACGAATTTAATATTGGTCACAGTATTATTTCCCGTTCCCTGAACACCGGTTTGGTGGAATCGGTAAAAAAAATGCGTACCCTCTTGAATCAGTGACATCGATACCGGAAATTCCATTGGGTAGTAATGTGATAGGTCTTGGCATTGATACAATCGAAGTCTCCAGAATCAAGGAATCCATAGAAAGGCACGGGGAGCATTTTCTAAATAAGATTTTCACTCCTGAAGAGCAGTCGTACTGCGATGATAAGTCAGACTCCGCTCCTTTCTACGCCACCCGTTTTGCTTCCAAGGAAGCGATGGCAAAAGCTTTTCGTACAGGAATGGGCAAGGAGTTTGGATGGTTGGATTCCGAAGTAGTTCATGGAGATGCCGGAGAACCATTTATTAAATTGAGTGAAGCAGGCCAAGAATTACTTGAAAAAGTAGGTGCTTCCAAAGTGCTGATCAGTCTTACTCATTTATCAACTGTTGCTTCGGCAGTGGTAATCCTGGTTTCGTGATGAACTCCTTACCCAGCGATCCTATTTTGAGTTGCGAGGAAGCGCTTGCGTTTGAAAGCAATTATTTTAATGGCGACCAAGAGCGTGAATGGGAAGCAATGAATCAGGCGGGTGATGCATTAGGGGATGGCTTGTTGAGGGACATGCGCGAATTACGAACTATTCCCCATCGCCCACGAATTTTGGTTTTAGTAGGCAAGGGCCACAATGGAGGCGATGCTTTGATTGCAGCCAAACGCCTACTGAAGACTATACCCACGGCACGTGCAGTAATTTGGCAGCTCTGTAAATGGCAGGATTGTAAGCCACTTTGCCAGAGGGCTCATGTTGAACTGATCGAGTTGGTTGGTAAGCGAGTAAAAGAGGTTGAACCCCTTGAAGCTTTGAAGGGGAGGGGAGAAATTGAAAAGATTTTTGCAGATTTACTTCAAGAGCGCGATTTCTCTGCTTCAATTGATGGTTTACTGGGTATGCAAGCAAGATCTCCGCTGAAGTTTCCAATTGCTGACTTAATTTCTGTAATCAATCAAAGCGAAGGGATCGCAGTTCGAGCATCTGTGGATATACCCACTGGAGTGGGGCAAGATTTTTGTGGTGAAGCACTTCGGGCTGATTTTACCTATGCAACGGGTATTGCAAAGAGCCCTATTATTGAACCGGGTAATCAAAAGTGGACGGGCCGCCTTCGTTATTTGGATCTCGGTTTTTTTGTAAAGAAATCAGACCGATCTTTTAAAAGCTCACAAAAGCAGGTTCTATGTGGCTCGGCATTGAGGAAATTACGTACATTAAGACCGGCTGACTGTGACAAGCGTACTCATGGTCACCTATTTCTTCTCGCAGGTTCGCGGGAGTTGGGGGGAGCAGCAATGATGGCTGCACAAGCCGCTCTAAAAGCTGGCGTAGGTCTTCTTACGGTCGGTATTCCCGAATCTTTACATTCGTCTTTTGTTGCCCAGCGACCAGAAGCAATGTGGATTCCCTTACCGGAAACTCCAGAGGGTGGATTAGCGCTTGAGGGATTAGGCAAAATTCGCCAATTTCTTGGTAAAGCAACCGCCCTGGCGATTGGTCCAGGATTAGGTATAGAAGCCGAAACCCATTCGCTTGTTCGCGAGGTACTTCACTTGTGGAAAGGTTCGGTCGTTATTGACGCGGATGCCCTCCGTTCTGAAATTTTGGAAAACATTCCTGTACCGGAACGTTTAATCCTTACCCCTCACGCCGGTGAGTTTAAACGCTTTGCTGGTTCACAATCAGCGAGAGAATATTCATCTTTAACTGGTTCAATTGTGGTTCTTAAAGGAGCACATTCAGAAATTATCTCTACGGAGAAACATCATTATTGTTTTTCTGGTAGCTCGCTTTTAGCACGAGGGGGAAGTGGTGATTTACTGACAGGAATTATTGGCGCTTTACTGGCAAAAGCAAAATACGATCTTTTTTCCACCGCTTCACTCGGAGTGCTTTGGCACGGCCGAGCAGGAGAGGTTCTTGCGCGTCAGCATGGACAGGAAGCAGTTTATTCGACCGATGTCTTAGATTATCTATCCTTTGCAATACGAAATGACTTCTGAACAACCTACTCTTCTCGTCCTCGCTGCTGGCATGGGTTCCCGTTACGGAGGACTAAAGCAACTTGATCCTGTTGGACCGAGCGGAGAAACGATCATGGACTATTCGATCTATGACGCCCGCAAGGCTGGTTTTAATAAAGTTGTTTTTTTAATTCGGGAAGAAATTGCAGAAATTTTTCGCGAAAAGATAGGCGCTAAATATTTGGGAATCATGGAGGTGTCGTACGCTTTTCAGGAAAAAAGTGATCTGCCTCTTGGATGTAATTTTCCGGAAGGCCGGGAAAAACCATGGGGTACGGGTCATGCGGTTTGGGCAGCCAGGAAAGAACTCGAGCATAGTCCGTTCGCAGTGATTAATGCGGATGATTTTTACGGAGCGGAAACATTTAAAGTTCTGTATGAGCAATTTACGGAGTTTTCTACTTTTTCAATACACGATGAGCTGCCATGTGCAATGGTCGGGTTTCGCCTTTCCGAAACCATGTCCGAGTACGGGGCAGTTTCTCGTGGAATCTGCCAGACTGAGAGTGGAGTTTTAAAAAAAGTGGAGGAATGGACTGGAATTCAAGGAAATCCAATTATCGGAATTAATAGCAAGGGAGAAGGAGGAAAACTGACCGGCGAGGAATTGGTCTCCATGAATGTTTGGGCTTTTCCCTCTTCTGTTTTTGAATTTCTGGAAAAAAGCTTTGTTGAGTTTCTTCACAAACTATCAGATGCGGAGAAGGAGGAATTTTATCTTCCTTTTGCGGTGGATCAATGGATTAAGCAAGGGATTGCCCAAGTCCAGGTGAAACAGGCGAAATGCGAATGGATGGGGGTGACTTATAAGGAAGATAAACCCCGTGTTGAGGAATCAATCGCAAATTTGGTTAACGCTGGATTTTACCCGAGCCCGTTGAGTATGGCGTAATTTTTTGTATCAATGTTCCCCTATTGATTGAACTCATTGAAGCGAGGTAACAAGCAAAGTATTTGCTTAGCCGAATTGGGGGGTAATCTCAATTTTTTCACCTGCTTTGACCTCTATTTTTCCGGATTGATCGGGGTCGTTATCGTTTCGGTATAACTGAACGGTCAGGGAGGCATTTTTTCGGGATGGAGACCAGGCCCACTTGCCAATTTCAATAAAGTTCATCGGGACGCCTTCATCCCAATTTAATCCAGGACCTTCCCCTCGAAGGTAGGGTTTATTTCCAATTCCAATCATTACATTAGCTACGACTGAAGTGGTGCCCGTGGAAGATGTTTTGGGGACTGAAATTTCCTTATTTTCAAGTGATGAAATACTACTTCCCGAGGAATCGCTAGGGTCAGTCTCTTGCAGTATGGCATCGACCTTACGCAGGGTCTCCGCAGGGTCGGGAAGTTCGAGTGCAAGCTCTTCAATCACCGGTTCTTCTTGAGCGTCAGTATTATCGGGTGACTCCTCACTTGGTTGGCTTTTTTCAGGAGTAGCGGTCTCGTCATTGGTATCAAGTTCATCTTCAATTGTTTGGTCTTGGCCTTCTGGAGAGGATTCAAGTGCAGGATTTGGTGGAGTAGGAGGTTCCATTTCGTCTTCATTCTGGCCCTCTAGTTCAATCTCAACCTCTCCGCTTGATTCTTCAGTATCCTGCCCGAACGATTCAGTTTCAACGCTCGACTCGACGATGGTTTCTTCTGCCGGGTCCGATTCAATAATTTCTTCCTCTATATCCTCCTCTTCTTTTGTTAATTTGGAATCATCGGAAAGAGGATCGCTTTCCACATTATTCGGTGAGCGATCGGAAACTAGTTCTGGGTCTTTTTTTTCAATCACCACAGGTTCCGGGAATTCGGTGGGTAATGTTTGAACTAACTTTTTAAGACTTTGAACCTCCTTGGATAGGGAATCTATCGAGTTTTGAATCAAAGGAATATTTTGAGCCATTTGAGCAACGGCAGGGTCCGGTTCTGGAAGGAGGGGAGTTTGAACCACTAATTCTTCGAGTCCTTTCAATTTTTCCATCAGACTCCTTTTAATTTCATTTAAATCATTAGGGAGTTCAGAAAGGGTAGGGTCGGGGGAAGGCTCTTGTTTTTGAGAATCGGATACAATTTTATCAACCAATGTGGGGACTTTATCAATTTTTACTGAAAATGCCTCCAACTGGCTTTTCATTTCTTTTATGTCAAAATAAGTCTTTCGATGGAGTTCCTCGTCTTTTCGATTCGAAGGATCAAATGCAATGGCGAGAAACCGGTCAATTAAATGAGGTATGAAGACGAGAATGGAAGCGAGGCCTGAGGCGAGAATACAAGTGGTCAGTTGCCACTGATCAAGGGTTTTATTTACAGTTAGATGAAGATATGCAAAGCCGATGACCAATGAAATGATAAAAAGGGCAGCACAATAGAAGGGCCATTTGGTAACCCCTTCTTTTTCTTCCTCGTTTTCTTCGAAATCCATTTTAAATAAATAAGTTAAATATTATCTGTTTGTTTTTTCTAAAAGAACCAAGCGAAAAATGTAAAAGAATTCATTATGTACGATCTCGTTCAGGAAAACCCACTTTTCGATACACTTTTCCGAGAATTTTATAAGCTCGTTTTTGGGCAGCATTTGCACCTTGTGCAAGAACACTTTTCAGGTATGTCTTGTCTTGGATCAATTCGTGGTATTTTTCACGTACAGGTTGGAGAGAATCGCTGATCAGTTCGGTTAACTCTGATTTTAGTACGCCATACCCTTTGCCTGCAAAATGTTCTTCGAGTTGATCGGTATTTTGACCTGAAAGCGCAGAATGAATGGAGAGAAGATTTGCCACACCCGGCTTTTCTGAGTTGGATTCGATTTTGGAACCGGAATCTGTTACAGCCGATGAAATTTTCTTTTTGATCAAATCTGGTTCATCAAGAATAAAGAGGGTTGCCCGCTCATTTTTATCTGATTTTGACATTTTACGAGTCGGTTCAGAAAGAGACATAATTCGTGATCCCACTTTAGGGACATAAGGCTTGGGGATGACAAATGTTTCAGAATATTGATGGTTAAATCGTTGTGCAAGATCACGACAGAGTTCAAGGTGCTGACGTTGGTCTTCACCCACTGGAACTTGATCTGCATTGTAGAGCAAAATGTCAGCAGCCATTAAAACAGGATAGCATAGAATACCTGCATTAATCGAAGCTTGGGGCCGTGCACCCTCATGACTGAATTTGAGATCATCACCGTCCGAGTGAGTAGCTTTAAATCCAAGTTTTGCAGTTTTATCCTTAAACTGAGTCATTCTTTGAAGCTCGCCAATCGGAGTAATGCAAGTGAGGATCCAGGCCAATTCAGTATGTCCGACCACATGGGATTGTACAAATTGATGGCATTTTTCAGGATCCAGTCCGCAGGCAATATATTGTGCGAGGCAATCAAACACATTTTGTCGAAGCAATGCTGGCTTTGCTGGGGTGGTAATTGCATGTAAATCAACAATGCCAAAAAAACATTCATTCTTCTCAAGCATTTCCGCCCAATTGCGAACGGCACCTAAATAGTTTCCTAAAGAAAGTTTCCCCGTTGGCTGGGCACAGGAGAGAATGACTTTTTTTTTGCCTTCTGAACTCATAAGATTTTCAAAATAAATAGTTTGTGGACATGATAAATATAATTTTATATATACATTCTAGAAATAATCACCCTAAAACATTTACCCCATTTGTTATGGATACAACATCCGACCAATCAGTTCACGATGATCTAAGAGATCTTCTCAAACGTTGCCCTGCGGGAACTTTTGAAGCAGCCATTGCATTTCGCTTGGACAAAGACGTCACGCAAATCGAGAAAATTGTTCTTGGTATTATCGATCGTCACCTTGAACCCGAGCAGAGAGAAATTCTGTCAAAAAGCGATGATTCTCTTAGAATGTACGAAGATTTGGGAATGGATTCGTTAACCATGTTGGAAATTGTGATGCTTATTGAACAAACTCTAAAAGTGAGCATTGATAATGAAGAACTTAGGGATTTACGCACTTTAGGAGATGTAAAAGTGTACCTCGATGCGAAAGCAAGGGGGGAAGCACCACCCAAACGATCTAAAAGTTATCGTATTGAGGAAATCGCTTCACTTATGCCTCACCGTGAACCATTTCTTTTCTTAGAAACGGCAAAAATTGACGACAAGGAAGCAATTGCCACATACAAAATCTCGGGAAATGAATATTTTCTTGAAGGGCATTTTAAAGAGAATCCTGTTTTCCCTGCCTCGATCATGATCGAAGCCCTTGGGCAGCTTTGTGTGTTTTTCCTCCTTAAAGGCGATAGCCCTTCCCTTAGTTCAAAAGTTGATCCCAATACGATTTTCTTTACTTCCTGCGATGGCGTGAAGTGCCGAAGGATTTGTAAACCCGGTGACAAGTTAACCATGAAAGTTAAGGTTTCTAGAATTCGTCACCCACTTGCGTGTTTTCAAGGAGAGATTACAGTTGATGGTCAAAGAACAGCACATGCTGAGGAAATTAAATTGGCTTTTGATTATTTCCCTGTGATCGACGCACAGGATACCAATTTTGCTCGGGAATCTGGAAATACCAATATTTCGAATGGAGTGAAGGATCTTACCAATGGATCAAATGGAAAATTGAAGAGATCGTTTTCTTAAATACCATCCAAGAATAAATTTAATTCCTTCATTCCCTATTCTTTCGAATACTGTAAAAGTTGAACCAGGTTGCTTTTTTTTATGCCACCTTTCCTCGTCCTACTGAAACATTCGTAAGGCGTGAATTACGCGCCTTTGCACAGATTGGTTTTGATCCAGATCTGTATTCAATTTGGAAAGGTCGTTCAGAATGGGAAGGGAAAAAAATACTTAAATTCCAATTCTTTCGCCTTTTATATCTATTTTTCTGGATTCCTTACTGGGCATGGTTAAAACCCCAGGTTTTTAAGGAAATCCTTGTCGAGCTTTGGGCAAAGCCCTGTCCTAATTTGCAAAACTGGAACGAAACCTTTCTCGCGTTGGGTTTTGCCTTAGTAGAAGCACATAACTTTAAAAATAAAAAATATTCCCTACTTCATGGAATTTGGGCAACAATGCCTGCTACCGCAGCATTAGCATTAAGTAAATTGACGAATACTCCCTTTTCAATGGGAGCACATGCTTATGATGTGTTTCGAACTGGTGGGGATTGGTTACTTCAACATAAATTTGAAAATGCTTTATTTATAAGAACTTCCTCACAGTCAACAGCACGAAGAATTGAACAACTTGGAGTTCCAATTAAGAAAATCAAATTAATTCGAAGAGGATTAGCAAATTGGCCCGTTCGGTCCAATTTTGAATTAGTTAATGAATCTCGATTAGAATTATTAAGTGTAGGGCGATTAGTTGAGAAAAAGGGTTACATTTATCAGTTGAAAATTGCAGTTGAACTCTTATTACGAGCGGTACCGTTTCGCCTTCAAATTATTGGCTCCGGACCGTTGGAAAAGTTTCTTGTAAAGGAAACAAATCGTCTTGGAATCGCAGATCATGTATTATTCGTAGGGAGCAAGTCTCAGAAAGAAACGAGAAAGGTTTTCCTGGAGTCGGATATTTTTCTTTTTACTGGTGTTGTTGCAAAAAATGGCGATCGAGATGGCATACCGAATGTGATTCCGGAAGCAATGTCAACTGGGTGTTTAATTTTAGCTTCTTGTAATGCCGGAGCATCTGAAGCGTTTATTGAAGATGTTTCAGGTTTTTCATTAAATCCTAAAGACACCAAAAATTGGACTTCTTTATTAGAAGAATTTTGGGAGGAACCAGGCTCATTTCAACTAATGAGAAAACGTGCGATAGAGCATAGTAGGCAAGCATTTGATGTAAAGAGTACAGCCCATTCATTTTGTTCCGTTATTGAACAGAATATTAACTTATGACAAAAGATTGCATCGAAGTAAGTTTGGTTATTTCAGTTTATGGCCAATTGGAGCACACCAAGCGGTGCCTGCTAGAAATAGATAAAACTTTAAAAGGTGAAATTTCTTATGAAGTTTTGATTGTTGATGATGCAAGCAAAGATGGAACGCCAAAATTTCTTCGATCATTAGACTCTCGTTATCGTATATTTTATAACGAAACTAATAAAGGCTTTGCCAAAAATAATAATTTCGCGGCCAAACAAGCCCATGGGAAATATTTATGTTTTTTAAACAACGATGTATTTGTTCAGGGCAATTGGCTTTTACCAATGCTTGAAGTTTTTAAAACC
>CAJQKB010000080.1 GCA_905478775.1 uncultured Opitutales bacterium
TTTGGTTAAATAATTTGTTAGCCTGTGCAAATATAGCGGTTGTGGACTGCATCTTTATTTCCGCCCGGGCCAGCCTGCTTGCCGTGATTGCCATATCAACATCCTCGATACGGGATAGGGATTTTTCGCGATTTATTAAAGCTTCTCCTAATGCGCTAATTTCTGATGTTAGACGAGATTCATTTGACCCTGTTAGGGCTATCTTGTCGATCACATCCTCCTGTGCTGAAATAACTCGGGTGAGAGCATCTCGAGCATTTACCATCGAAGTTAGATCAATTGTAGTGCTTGGTAAAAAGCGTTTAAAACTTATTTTTGATAATTCAAAAAAACCTCCAGATGCATCGTCATATGCCCTTAAGTTTTGGGGATCACTTTCACGCAAATATCCTTTAGGGACAGTGCTTACTAAAGATAAATCGTTCCACTCTCCATCAGTTGAAAGAATTTGCAAAGCATCTTCACTTGTCCCCGAGTCGTTTGGCTCAATAGGATCATTCCAATTTTCATAGGCTCCATTATAAGGTGATCCTGTTGTTTGTCCGAAAGCGGGTGGAGATTTCGTTCCATTACCCTGCCAAAATAATCTACCCAATCCGCCGTTTTCTTTACCCTCCGGACCTTCAACCCATCTCCAATCTCCTTCTAAAGCTTGATCGCTTCCCCCCAACCAAAGAGCGGTACCATTGGCTGCACCTCCCAACTGTCTATCAATTTCATCCTGTTCGTCTGAGGAAGTTACAGTTGCCATATAATGATCGTACTCGGGGTCAGAAGCACTCGCCGCTGCGGCATGCACTCGTGCATTAGTCCAATTTATTGATCCAGTATTAATTACTACGTACTTTGTATTGCGAAACAAATCCTGACCGTTGAATTGTTCAATATCAATTTGTAGAACATGTTCTCGAAGTTCCTGAAATTCCTTGTTGTAGTTTTCTCGATCTAAATCTGACTTACCAATGTCCATTGCCAAAGTAGCTAATTGTGACATTCGGTCATAAATACGATTTACGTTACTCAAAGCTCCTATTTGAACTTGAGTGTATGACAAGGCATTCTGAAGACCTTGCGATGCACCTCTCAGTCTTTTTATTTCGCTTGCCTGCTTTATCTTGTTAGACAAAGCACCGGCGTCATCAGTTGATTTCTCAACTTTTTTGCCTGAGGATAGTTTTTCGATGTACATCTGTCTTTCTCGTTGGATTTCTTCCATGTTACGAGATAAACGAGATGCAAAGTTATGGGCATCTGATACAATCATAATTAGTTAATTAGTTAGATATAAAATATGGTAATTAATATAAATCTAACGAAAGAATAAAATTAGGAATTGAGCACCCGGGTATATACGAGTACAAAATGATACAATGACATCCTTGTCGCTATAATTTGATAATAATCAATTTTGGGCATGTATCGTCCTGATCATGCTCCGAAAGTTTATATTAGTTCATAATACTGGGTCTTTTGGGTTTATATGCTTGTGCAATAATTTCTGAATTAATCGAAATTAATGCCAATAGAATGTAATCGAGATGTAATCTCTAAGGAGTACAAATCGAGTCCATGAAGGATAAATTATAAAGGTAGGAATTAAATGTTGTGAAATACGCTTTTATCTATCTAAAGATAAAAATAGAGCGACCACGACTAACCTCCTGTTTTGTCGAAACCAAATTTTATAACGGTCACATCCTTGTGATATTTATTATAGTCGGATCGATTCTTAAAAGCTTTAGATTTTTTCTTTTTCTTTTACTCGCATGCCTAGAAAGTTCATAGTAACTGAAATACCATTTTTATTTGTGACCCCCCAAAAAAATATTGTAAAAGAAGGATTCCACCCTTTTGCTTTTGAGCAGTTCTTTCCTCTTCTCTTGGTTTTTAAGAACTATTCTTTCGATTTACTTAATGCAGATTGTAGAGCCGCACTCAATGTTGCACTTTTAGCGATTCCACAAGGAATGG
Organism: uncultured Opitutales bacterium; assembly: GCA_905478775.1. GTDB lineage: Bacteria > Verrucomicrobiota > Verrucomicrobiia > Opitutales > Seribacteraceae > Seribacter > Seribacter sulfatis. Next base: position 1,972 of record CAJQKB010000080.1, read on the forward strand.
CCTATGCATTGGTCTCTGGATTGCCTATTCAATATGGCTTATTAGGCTCCGCTGTAGCAGCAATCCTGGGCTGTTTATTTTCAAATTCCCGCTTTATTACGCTTGGACCGACTAATGCCACATCAGTCTTACTGTTTGGCGTTTTTGCCAGTTTAGGAATGATTAATCAGGACGGAATGGGAACAATTGAGGCAATTAAGATACTACCCTGGATTCTACTTTTCTCTGCCTGCTTCCTTATTCTTGCTTCGATGCTTCGAGTTTCCTTCATGATTCAATTCGTATCAAGAACGGTTATTACTGCTTATGTAACCGCCGCGGCATGCCTGATTATTGCAAACCAGACTAAACATGTTTTGGGCTTAGAGTTAGACTCCCGGGACACTATCGCTACTTTTTGGCAAATTATATATGCATCTACCAAAGCATTAGCTGGTTTTTCTACCCCTGCATTGATAGTCAGTGGATTTACCGCCCTCAGTTATATCATTTTACAGTATAAACTAAAGTCTTTGCCCAATGTGGCAATTACTCTAATTCTCGGGTCTGTTTTTCATTTTCTCCTCCAAGATACTATTGGTTCGGTAAATACACTTGCTACATTCGATTCATCGCTCGGAATACTTTCCTCCATAAATTTTGAATCTTTATCTCATTCTAGCGGAACCATTCTTTGGGCATCAATTGCAATTTCTTTGCTCTGCCTCCTCGAAGGACTCTCCATCGGTAAATCACTCGCGGCAAGAGCTGGTGAACGAATTCAAACCAATCGGGAAACCTTTGCTATTGGAATGGGCAATATGGGCTGCTCCCTTCTTTCTGGCATGCCCGCCTCGGGCTCACTTACCCGCTCCTCTTTGAATATCCAATCGGGTGCGAAGACCAGTGCCTCTAATCTTTATGCAGGGATTTTTGTGGTAATTGGATACTTCTCACTCGGCTCACTGGTCTCTTATATTCCAATTCCTGCCCTGGCCACATTAGTAATCTTCATCGGTGCTTCCTTAATTAAAGGTAGGCAGATTCAAGCTGTTTCCCGAGCCACCCGATCGGACGCAATTACTTTTACGGTGACACTGGTAGTCGGGCTTATTATTTCACTACAAATGGCAATTTTTGCCGGTGTTATTACTTCAATTCTTTTATTTTTAAGGAAAGTAGCTGTACCTGAAATGGTTGAATATGGATATAATGAAGAGGGTGAACTTGCGGCGTTGTCTGGAAAGGCTCGACGTCCTGAACCGGAGGTTTCTATTGTCCATGTGGAGGGTGAAATATTTTTTGCGGCCGCAGATTTATTTTATGAGCAAATAAGGCGGGTTGGTGAAGACCCAAACTTACGGGTTCTAGTATTAAAACTTCTGAACGCCCATCATTTAGATGCTACTTCCGTAATGGCACTAGAAGAATTACTGGATTATTTAAAAGAGAAAAATTGCCATGTCCTTCTTTGCGGAGTTAGGCGGGATATTTTAAGAATTCTAAAAAATGCAGGAGTACTTTCACGAATGAATCGAAAAAATATATTTCCTCACATTGTAAGTAATCCAACATTATCGACTGCAAAAGCGATTAAAAGAGCAAAGTATCTAACCTCGGGAGAGGAAACAAAAGTAACGATCTATGCAGAGCAAATGGGAAAAGAAACAAAATAACCTTTATCGCAATTCACTTCTCCGCTTAACCTTCATCGATTCTACATTCTCCAAGAAGAGATCATGGGTAAAATTCTCGATCGATTCTTTTTCCATTTCCAAAAAATGCAGCTCATCCTGTAAGAGATCCTCCGAGTCTGAATCTGAACATTTCGAAAGTTTTTGCCGTAAATCTTTTATCTTTTGATCTACCTCTCCTAATTCTTTGGTTTATTTATCTCCTTCAGATGCTTGACTTTTTAATTGTACAAATCGGGTATGGTTAAAATCTTCAATGGCATGTCGTTCTCTAGCAAGAGATTGAAGTTCTTTTCTTAAAACTTTAATTTCACCCTTGCATGAATCTATGTCAGATTGCTGTCCTTCCTCTTGCAGTAATTCTTTTAATTAGGTCCTTTGTTTTACCATTTTTATACGAACTTTAGATCGATGAATGCGGTCTTTATCCGAAGTTTTGATCTAATTATTAGTTAGCCTTTAGCTGTAAATTAATTTTGCAAACTATTTTTACTACTCTCCGCTTTGCTTCCCATCAAAGTAATCAAATTCAAGGCCATAAAATTTACTGGCGTTACAATAACTTTGTTGTGCTATTTCTTCCACAGGTACTTCCAGGTAC
>CAJQKB010000081.1 GCA_905478775.1 uncultured Opitutales bacterium
AATTAGAGAGGGAAAGAAGAAGTTGTTCCCAAAATCATTTTTTATTCACCATGTACTCTTTTCCGTTTTCTTTATTCCCTAAATCCCTTTTGGTTATAAGAGGATGGATTTTCATAATTATTTTACCGTAGTGGACTGGCTTGTTGTAGCAGGTTACTTAATTGCGACTACTTATGTCGGGCACTTGCTAAAAGGAAAACAATCCACCATCAAGGATTTTTTCCTCGGGGGACGCTCCCTCCCTTGGCTCGCAGTATCCGGTTCAATTATTGCCACCGAAATCAGTGGGGTTACTTTTATTGGCGTCCCTGGCATGGTCTATGCCGCGGGGGGAGACTTTACCTACCTCCAATGGGGAATCGGCTCAATTATTGCCCGAGTAATTGTGGGTATATTTTTCGTGCGGGTATTTTATCAAAGGGAAATTTACAGTCCTTACGATTATATGGGAAATCAATTGGGAGTGGGTGCCAAACGCCTCGCCACCCTGATTTTTCAGATTGGTGGAATACTCGGACAAAGCGTTCGCGTCTTAGTGGCCGCCCTTGCTCTTAAAGTAGTTACTCCTCTAGAATTTGATCACTGTATCTGGATTATTGGCTTATTTGCAGTGGGTTGGACATTGATGGGTGGAATGAGAACAGTCATTTGGACTGATGTTATGCAATTCTTTCTTTTCGTAGGGGCAGGTTTACTTTCCCTGATCTGGATTATTTCTTCCCTTGAGAATGGATGGACTGAATTTGTCCAGGTTTCGGGCGATGCGGGAAAATTCACATTCCTTAACCTAAGCAAGGACCCCGCTGTGGGCTTTACCCTATGGGTTGCCATTATCGCAGTACCCTTTCAAAACCTCAGCGCCTTTGGAGTGGATCAACTCAATGCCCAAAGAATGTTCTGCTGTCGGGATGCAAGTGACGCACGCAAGGCAATGATTACCAGTTCTGCTGCCCTTTTGCTCACTACCCTCATGCTCCTTGTCGGAGCCGCTTTATTTGCATATTATGAACCGTTCAGATTGGCCGGCACCGAACCGGCAATTTTTTCCGAAGACAGTAATTACATCTTTCCCGTATGGATTGTCACTGAATTACCCGTTGGGCTAAGGGGGCTCATTCTTGCCGGGATTTTTGCCGCCGCTATTTCCAGCCTGGATTCCATACTCGCCGCTCTGTCCCAAACCACAATATCACTCTTCCGCTCCGAAAAGCCAGGTAAGGAAAAACTCAAGAAAGAATTGCTTTATTCCCGTGCCTTGGTCCTATTTTGGGGAATTGCTCTTTCCGCCTTTGCTATCGAACTCGACTCACTCCGGGGCAAAGTAAATGTGGTGGTTTTGGCATTCGGAATGATATCCTACACCACTGGCCCCATGCTTGGCATGTTCCTTGCCGCACTGTTCACCCCTCGGGTACAGGCAAAAGGACTGGCACTTGGCTTTTTACTGTCCTTTGCCCTCGTTGCTTACCTCAGGCCAGATATTTATCAAATTCTGCTTAATTTTAACTTCATTACTCAAGAAGAAGCACTTGCATGGAGTGGCTTACAGGAAATGAATGGACAATTAAAACCCACAATTAACACGGCTTGGGCATGGCCGGTAACTGTTTTGATCACATGGGGTACCGGCTTACTCTTCTTAAAGAAAAGGTAATGAGTCCAAACGAAATAAAACTCTTTCCCTCTCCCCAAAAGCTGAAACTCTTATCCGACCGGTTTCCCATTCCATCTACCTTTCCGTTTTACATCGAAGAAGAATCCTTTCGTATCCTGGAACCTCATTTATCGAGCCAGGGATTTTCTCCTGCAGAACAGAGTAAAGATGCTCTCATCTCGATCCGTAAAGAAGAGGTTGCCCATCCAAAGGGATACCTTCTCCAGATTTCCGCCTCCCAAATAACTCTATCTGGAAATGAGGCAGAAGGTATTTTCCATGGCCTTCAAACCCTGTTTCAGATTCTTAAAAATCCGGAATATTTACATAACCTACCCTGCCTGGAAATAGAGGACTACCCCATTCTAAAGAGGCGGGGATTCATGCTCGATGTCAGTCGATGTAAAGTCCCCACCATGGACACACTCTATTCATTAATCGACCTGCTTGCCCAGCTTCACATTAATGAACTTCAACTTTATATTGAACATACCTTTGCTTTTGAGAAACATGATGCGGTATGGAAGGATTCATCCCCTTTTTTTGGCCGGGAAATTCAGTTAATAGACCAGTACTGCAAGGATAGATTTATCGAACTTGTCCCCAACCTAAACTCCTTTGGACATTTTGAAAGGTGGCTCAGACACGATCAATACAAACACCTCGCCGAATGTCCACAGGGATTCAAAAGAGAGAATCCATATATGGTAAGGGACCATGGCACCACACTTAAACCAAATCAGGAAAGTTTGGACTTCATTGACTCTCTCTATGCTGAATATCTCCCCCATTTCTCCTCCAACAAGTTTAATGTCGGAATGGATGAACCCTGGGAACTGGGGCAAGGATGGAGTAAAAACAAAATCGAACAGGTGGGGAAAGACCAGGTCTACCTTGCCCACCTGGAAGGAATTCGCAAGTTGGTGGAAACCCATGGCAAAGAAATGCAGTTTTGGGCAGATGTCCTCCTCGAAAATCCGGAAAATGCAAAAACACTTCCCCTCTCCGCCTCCCCCATTATTTGGGGGTATGAACCGGGTCATCCTTTTAACGAACAAGCCAGGACAATAGCCTCTTGCGGGCTGTCCTATTGTCTCGCTCCCGGCACAGGCACATGGAGAAGCTTTTCCGGACGATGGGAAAATACCTGTGAAAATATTGACTCAGCAATTACTAATGCAATCGAGCACAGGGCTCAGGGAATCCTTCTAACCAGTTGGGGAGACTGTGGAAATCATCAACCCTGGTCCACCCTCTACCCACCATTACTATACGGAGCAAGTAAAGCATGGAATGGCCAATCCTCAAATGAAGATGACATTGCTCAGGCCATAGAAAAGCTAGTCCACGGAAACCACGAACCTCCCCAGCCATCCGCTCTTATCGAATTAGGGAAACTGGACCGAGTGATAGGTTCAAATATTGCCAACACCAGTCTAAGCTGGCATTTGCTCTTTGCCCCACTTCCACACAAAGTACTTGATTTCATTCGCGAAAATCACACCACCCAGCAATTAAAGGAAGGGATTTCATTCCTTCAGTCGGTCCAGGAATTAAATGCAAAACCCACCAAGGCCCGCAAGTCAAAGTTGATTGAAAATGAAATTTCTTGGGGCGTTCAAATCTCCACAATTGCACTCCAAAAAGGAATCGACCTGCTCGAGGGAAATGAAATTTCAAAACTGCCCAAAGAGGATGAACTTTTTACCTTTTATGAAGAAATTTGGCTTTCACGGGCAAGACCCGGTGGGTTAAGTGAAAGTAGGGAACTGCTCCGTGAAGAAATTGCCCTCCCCTAACTAAATGGCAACCAACTGATCCCTGAGTTCGGGCAACTCGCTCCCGATGGCATCGCAACGAATCCGTCCCTCCTTAGTCAGTCGATAATTCCCGCCCTCCTGTTCTGCTAAGCCCTCAGTCACCAAGGCATTTAAAAAGTTTATAATTCCAGAAAAGACAGACTGATCCATTGCAAATCTCTCGGCAATTCTGTTTACCTTTACTCCCTTGTTCATTCGTAAACCAAAGAGAATTGCATCCCGGGCTAATTCTTGATTATCCAATTCCGTCCATTCCTCATAATGTAAAGGTTGCTCAGTAAGTAATGCTTGAGCCCATTGCTCAATATTGGAAAAATTCTTTCGCCTCACCCTGTTGATCTGACTCGAGGCGGACGGCCCATATCCAATCCAGTCATTCATTTCCCAGGTATTCACATTATGCCTGCATTCCATTCCAGGTTTTGCATAATTCGAAATCTCATACTGGCCAAAGCCCTGCCGAGGCAAATAATCCCATGCCCACTCGTAGAACTCAGCCTCCCGCTCCGGATCAATACTAATAGCACCCTTGGCCAATTTTGCATACAAGGCAGTATCCTCCTCAAAGGTCAGACAATAAGTGGATAAATGGTCCGGGTCCAGTTCCACAACTTTTCGTAAGTCATCCTGCCAATCGCACAATTGTTGCCCGGGTGCCCCAAAGAGGAGATCCAAATTAACACTCTTAAAACCGGCATTCCTCACCAATTTATAAGCTTCCAAAGCCCTGGAAACATTGTGATCCCGGCCCAGTTCCTTCATAAAAACCGGATCCAATGTTTGTACACCCAAGGATAAGCGGTTAATTCCTGCCTCTAAAAAAGCTTCGATTTTCTCCCTACTAATCTCATTCGGTGCCACCTCCACAGTCCATTCACAATGGGGTAAGACTCCAAATTGTTTAATCAGTTTACCCAATTCTTTAATTTGAAGAGCGGACAGCAGTCCTGGGGTCCCTCCACCAATAAATACAGTAGAAAACTTTTGTTCAGGCAAATGAGCCAGAAAATCCTTCTCCAAAGCAAGAAAATACTGTTCAAAACCCTTTTTGCTTGGTCTCTCTTGGTAAAATGCGCAAAAGTCACATGTGGTTGAACAAAACGGAACATGAACATAGAGTCCTAACTCTTTACTATTTGAATCTTGCATTTTTTAAACGAATCTAGTCTACCAATTTACAGTACTATACCGAACAACTGAACGATGAAAAAACTGAACACTACTTACATACATATCTTCTTGTCCCTTACCCTTGCATTTTTTGCAAGTTGTAACCAACCGAGTTTTATCAACTTAACCTCCACGAATTTAAGCCAAAACCCATCGGGTATTTATACCTTGCAGACCGAACTGGATATCCAGGATCGAATGGTTAGCCCAGAAACAATCCAAGTATTTACTGTGGTGGGAGGAGAAAGCATTCCCATGGTTCAGGACCCGATCAACCCGAACCTTTGGAGTTGCGATTACAAATTACCCCCTGGTTTTGATGAAGCAACCTATTATTTTCGAACCACCTACAATGTGATCAGCGATTCCGGTAATTCCTCTCCAAGAGAACTCAAAAGTGATTTACTGGTTTTTCGATTGGAAAACCGTTATGTGGGCAATCTCGCTTCCTACCGGGGTCCGGTCGGGGTTGAAATTGCAGTACAAGGGCGCGGTTTTACAAAATACGACTCGATTACAATGGGAGAGAAAGAAACCACCACCCGCTATTTATCCGAAAATGAACTCCGTTTCACAATTCCACCCCTTCCCTCCGGGATTGACTATGCAGTACAATTGATCGGTGGTCCACACGGAGCATTAGATATTGGAAACTTTCGAATAGATGAGAGTATTCTTGCGGTGATCCCAACCTCCCTGGAAATTCAATCGGGAGATACCAATACCCTCCTCTTTAAAATTGACTACGAGGCACCGGAAGGTGGTTTAGACATCTCAGTGAAGACCGACATTCCCGAATCTGTCATTATGCCGGAAGCGGTCATAACATCAGGAAATAAAACGGTAAATATTCGCATTAAGGGCGGTGCCATTGGAGAAGGAAAGCTGGTTATTTCCGCCCCTGGGTACCAAGGTACTGAAGTACCGATTCGGGTATTCTGATCCATTTTACCACTTCAATAGTAGAGCGGTGAACTCATCGCCCAGCCCCCTCACCCAGCAGGTTTCAGTGGTCATCCCCACTCACAACCGCTTACACCTTCTCCGGCGTGCCCTCTATTCCATCCAGGCACAAACTCTGGCTCCCCTTGAAACAATAGTCGTTGATGATGGTTCCACCGATGGTAGCCACGACTCACTTGCCACCGAGTTCCCCACTGTCCAATGGATTCGCCAGTCCAATCATGGAGTCAGTCATGCCCGAAACCAGGGAATCAAACAAGCAAAGGGCGAATGGATTGCCCTCCTCGATTCCGATGACACCTGGCAACCAAACAAGCTTGAAGACCAGAATAATTTCTTGCTGGAAAATCCCGATCTTTATTTCTGCCATACTGATGAAGCATGGGTACGCCATGGTAAACCAGTCTCCCAACCCCCTTATTTAGACAAATCAAGCGAAAATATTTTAACAAAAAGCCTCACCCGATGTATCATTTGTCCCTCCTCCGTGGTACTCCACAGGAAAATATTCCAAGCCGTGGGTCACTTCGATGAAAAACTTCCCGTTTGCGAAGACTACGACCTATGGCTCCGTATTTTACTTCAATTTAATACCGGCTACCTCAATCAAAAACTCGTTACCAAGTACGGTGGACATTCCGATCAACTCTCCACATCCCACTGGGGAATGGATCGGTTTCGGGTTCAATCCTTAGAAAATTTATTAACCCAATCAAATTGGGAGAGAGAGTTTGTCCCACTCATTCTCAATACCCTTATTCAAAAACTTGAGATTTTATGCAAAGGGTTTACCAAAAGAGGGAAATACATGGAAGCGGAACAATTTACTCGCTCAATCAAAATTTATTCGGACCAACTGAGTAAAGAAACTGAGGCTATTACCCCATTGCCATGAATTTCGTATGTGCCCTCCTCCCCGAAGCCAAAGCACTCATTCAAGAACTCGGGCTTTCCAAACAAAAAATTGAGTCTCCCCTTGCACTTTTTAAAAACGAATCCCATCAATTAGTAGTTTCCGGCATTGGAAAACAAAATGTTACCACTGCCACTGGCTTCCTTCATGGCCTTGCCCCCAGTAAGAACACAGCCTGGCTCAACGTTGGCCTTGCCGGACATGGTAATGCACAGTTGGGCACGCCCGTTCACATTATTAAATCCATCGAGCATTCGACACAAAAATCTTATTACCCCCCCTCTATATTCTCCTCCGAATTGGCAAAGTCTGTACTTCTTACCTGCGATCAACCCTCCACAGAATATCAGCCTGATACTGCCTACGACATGGAAGGTTCCGCTTTTTTTGCAACCGCGTCACGCTTTTGCACGCGCGAACTGGTTCAATCTGTCAAAATCATTTCTGATAATCCCCAATCACCGGTTTCTGGCTTCGATAAATCCACAGTCTCTTCTCTTATTACTCCCGCTATTCCTCTGCTTCGCATACTCATTACAGAAATGGAGGAAATCGCCCGTGAAATAAGTCCCTCCTTCGAGCTCGACACTACATTTCAGGAAATCGCTCGCCTGCATTCACTTTCTCAGACCCAAGAGTACCAAGTCCAAAAAATAATTCGCCAAGCCGACCTCTTTGCCCTGGCTCACTCTGAAATAATTTCCATCTTTTCTCATTCCACCAATCTAAAATCGGCACTCAAACACGCCAATCAAGTACTCGAGGAAAAAAGACTATTCCCATGATCGACACTATATACATCGAGGAAAGTATTGCCGGACACCCCCGAACCAAGGAAATTCTTCTACGGTTCCCCCAAGCCACCCCAATTTCCTGTTCGAACTATAAAGAAATTTTTAACCCCAGCGGTCAAAACTTTCGCCTGCAAAAAAAGAAGCCCTCCCTTATTCTCGCTGAAAAAACAGGTCACCTGGCTCTACCCATTCCAGAAACTTATGGCATCGGAGGAAAACGAAACTTTTACTTCTCCCATATGCTTAACTGCCTCTATGATTGTCGTTACTGCTTCTTACAGGGAATGTACCCCTCTGCTCACTATGTACTCTTTGTAAACTACGAAAATTTCCTATCCGACATTGAGGCGAAAACAATGGAAGACACTACCCAACCGACCTGGTTTTTTTCCGGATACGACTGCGATAGCCTGGTACTCGATGGAATTTCTCAATTCGTAAAGTCCTTCCTTCCCTTTTTCAAAACTAATCACAATGCACACCTCGAACTCCGTACTAAAAGTGTAAATATTAAACCACTACTGGAAAACGAATCACTCGAAAATGTGGTGACCGCCTTTAGCTTTACTCCCGAGGAGATCAGTTCCCAATTGGAACATGGAGTCCCCTCGGTAAGTTCGCGCATTCAAGCAATGAAAAAACTAACCGATCGCGGTTGGCAGGTTGGACTACGGATCGATCCACTCATTGACTGCGAAGATTTCTCAACCCGTTACCAAAATCTCTTTCAAGATATATTCTCTCAGATTCCCCGTGAGAAAATTCATTCGGTCTCCCTGGGCACCTTTCGGATGCCCACTACCTTTTTCAAAAAAATGGAAAAACTTCATCCCCAGGAAAAACTCTTTTCCGGTCGGCTCGAAAATCGATCCGGTACCGTTGCATACCGTCAGGAAATCGAGCGGGAAAGAAAAGAAACCTGTCTTCAATTACTAC
>CAJQKB010000082.1 GCA_905478775.1 uncultured Opitutales bacterium
TGTTATCGCAGGAGCAACCGCATCGGGCGCCTACTCCAACAAAGTCTTCGCCGCCGACCTAAACGCCTCCATAGCGGGCGTATACGACTTATACCGCAAGGATGGCAATGCCTCTGCGGGTACGCCCGTGGTGCAGGCGGAAGTGGCGGATGGTTCGGTGACGGCTTCTAAGCTCGCAAATAACACCATCACAACTTCCCAACTCAACGAGCAGATACTCAAATACCTCAAGCCTGAGATAACGACTCAACCACAAGCACAATCACAGACTGTTTATGCGGACAGCAATGTTTCCCTTTCCGTCACCGCCGAAGGTAAGTTTCTCACCTACCAATGGAAAAAGGATGGTAGTAATGTGACGGGCGAGACCAATTCCACCCTTACCATCACCGATGCTAATTCCACTCAACATGACGGCAATTATTCTGTGGTGGTGAGCAATGATTTTGGGAGTGTGCAGTCGGGGGAGGTGGAGTTTGTAATCTCATCTTGGAGTCCTTTGTCAGTATCAGGATTGAAGCTTTGGTTGGACGCCAATGACACCAACTCTATAATTCATCAATCCAATAAAATCTCAGTTTGGAATGATAAAAGTGGGAATTCAAATAACGCGACACAATCTTTATCTGACAAACAACCTAACTTTGCCAACGGAAAAGTCAGTTTCGATGGACTTAATGATATTCTAGAACTTCCCAGTATGGGTTTGTCGGGTGATGCTATGGTTATTTTTTCATATACTCCGTTAAACGATTCCGGTTATTCTGTTATTGGATCATCTTCTAATAACGATCATTGGGATAGGTATAATATAAATGGACATACTTATGCTAACCACTTCACTCAAACTAGAATGACGGGCGTTGGTTTAAACTTTCCAAAGACAGGCGAACAAATAGTTGCTTACATGGCAGACTCTAGTTCCTCAAATTATAAGATTCGTCTTAACGGAACAACTGTCCTTGAATTTTCCCAATCGTTTGCTTTTGCTGACAATGTAAAGCAAATTGGAGGTGCACTAGCTTCAGGATCTGAATTTAATGGAAAACTCGATGAACTAATAATAACTGATGAATTCTCTCTAGTTATCATTCAGCAGATTGAAGGTTATCTAGCTGACAAATGGGGTTTAACAAGCAACCTCCCCTCTGATCATCCTTATAGGAACAACGCCCCATGATCTACGACCGTGCCTTATCCGCCGCCGAAGTTCAGGCACTGTACAACCTGGGGCAATAAGTTTCTTAAAACTCCCTACCCCACCACTCTCAAAACCGCCCTCTTTAACTCCTCGCTGAGACTGCCCCATCTTTGGACAATACGCGTCAGCATTTGACGGTCTGTCCCAGAAATCTCAGTCAATATCTTGATCAACGCTTCTGGTGAAAAGTCTGAATCCTTTATGGATACTGAGGTTTCGGCACATGGTGTATCGGGTTCGATTCCCGCCACCTCTACCAAAGCTTCAGGTGGAATGTAAAATCTTAGTTAGAAAGAATTCTATGAATTTCACTTTTATTGAGTTGATTCGCTACCAGTGGCTGAGAACCGTCAGGTTGAGCTTGTTGCCATGTGGCTATCAAATCTTCATTTTGGAGGAAAATTGTGGAGACATACCGGCTACATCCTGTGGCATGAGGTGATATAAATAGAGGGAAGTCAGTAGATATGGGGTTGATCCTTGGGAAGTCATCGTCCCAGCCCCAAGCTAAGCCACCTAATTCTTCACAGGAATAACCTCTTGGGCGTTTTGCTGCTTGTGGGTTTTGGTCTAAAGAGCGAAGGCATTCCGCTCCATCGTAAAAGTAGAGTGACAAATCAGGGATATCCGAAAAGGAGCCAATTTTAGGAATTTGGAGTCGTTCAGTTATTCGGGAACAGGCAACATCCCAACTGTTGCCACGTGTTAAAACAGAGTCACTGAATTGGTTAAACGAATCTTCATCTTTCTTTCTGCGAGTAAGTCCAGTATTTGAACTGGACCATGAAAAGGGATGGTTGCAATAAAGTAGTTCGGTACTCCCATCTGCAGAGTGAAAGGCGACCGGGTCTTTAATGTGGAGGGTGTTTGCTTCTCTAGATGATGCAACAGTCTCGATAGTACCTAAGTCAATCGACTCCGCATCGGTGCCGCGCAACAAATCAACCGTCCAAACACCAGTGCCCGGTTTTTGAAAATTAATCAAGTGTTTGGGGTAAGCGATCCTTTTTTCTGTCGAAATGAAAAGTTCGATACCATCTGCTTGGGCACCTTGAAGCAAGCACCCTCCCTCGATTGAAACAATCTCAGAATCATGACCTAGGTCTTTCTTTGAAAAAGATAGTATCTTGGAGAATTCTTCGGTAATCGCCTTGCTTTCAAAAATAGCAAATTCCAGTCCTCTTTCTCCTGCACCTGTACCGGTAGTTGAATCTCCCGCATTGCGGTACCTCCCACAAATTAAAATACGACCACTTTTCTCTTGGATAATATTACCGCCCCCAAACCAGTACCCTGGGTTTTGTTCGAGGGCTGGGATAATAATTCGTGCTTTGTGCTGATCAATGAGTCTCAGTCCGAGTTCCCGTAACTGATCGATTTTGCCTTTCTCTAACATTACCTTAGCATTCCTGCCGCCAAAGTTTCATTGGTAAAGGGGTCCACCAAGATAAAGCTTCCCGTATTTCGATTTCTTCGGTAGGTGTCATGAAAAATAGGTTGAGAAATTCGAAGTGACACTCGGCCGATGTCATTCATATCGAATGTATCCACACCTTCCATTTTCCTGAGAGAATTAACATCTACCTTATAGCGAATTTCGGATACGATGGCCTGTGCTTCTTTGGTAGTGTGTCGGAATATAAACTTAGAACCTTTTGATAATTTCTTATTTCCGGAAAACCAGCAGATAAAGGCATCGAGATCTTGCTCCACTTTTGGCTGGTTATTCGGCTTTACGATCATATCTCCGCGACTGACATCAATTTCATCTTCGAGTAGAATAGTGACAGATTGGGGATGGTATGCCTCTTCGATCTCGGTCTCTCCTTTTAAGATTTTTGAAATCTTGGTAGAAAATCCTGATGGGAGAATGGTGACCTCATCGCCTAATTTAAAAACGCCTCCTGCTACTCTGCCAGAAAAACCACGAAAGTCATGGTGCTCGTCCGAATGCGGGCGAATTACCCATTGTACTGGAAACCTTGCGTCCACATGGTTGCTGTCGGATCCTACATAAACATTTTCAAGGTGGTATAAAAGTGGTGGTCCCTTGTACCATTGCATATTTTCGGACCGATCCACTACATTATCACCTTTGAGGGCACTAATTGGTATAAAGGTTAAATCAGTCACATTTTCAAGGCGTGATGCAAAGTCGGTATATTGTCGAAGGACTTTCTCGTATTCTTTCTCGTCATAGTCGACAAGGTCCATTTTGTTGATACAGACGGCAACATGCTTGATTCCCAATAGGTCGGCAATAAAGGTGTGCCTGCGAGTTTGTTCTACTACTCCATTTCGAGCATCTACTAAAATTAAAGCGAGATTCGCAGTGGACGCACCGGTAACCATATTCCTCGTGTATTGGATATGCCCCGGAGTATCAGCAATGATGAATTTTCTTTTCGGCGTGGCAAAGTAACGGTACGCGACATCTATGGTAATGCCCTGCTCTCTTTCGGCACGAAGTCCGTCAGTCAATAGGGCTAAGTTGACATGTTCGTCCCCTCTTTGCTTGCTACTTCTTTCAATTGCTTCGAGTTGATCTTCGAAAATGGCCTTGGTGTCATGAAAAAGTCTTCCGATTAAGGTACTTTTTCCATCATCTACACTTCCAGCTGTGGTGAAGCGGAGGAGATCCATATCAAGATAGTTGTTTTGATCTGTCATTTTAAATAAATTTTAGAATTAGAAGTATCCTTGTTTTTTTCGGTCTTCCATTGCCGCTTCGGATCTTCTGTCATCGGCACGCGATCCTCGTTCAGTGACTCTTGATGCAGCTACTTCCACAATAACTTCATCAAGATTTGATGCTTTTGATAAAACCGCTCCTGTACAAGTTGCGTCCCCAATCGTCCTGAAGCGAACGATTTCTTGTCTCGGTGATTCATTTTCGCGGGGGGTAACAAAATCCGATACTGCTAACAAACTACCATTCCTGTCCACGACTTCTCTTTCGTGGGTAAAGTATAAGTTAGGCAGTTCGATATTCTCAATTTTTGCATACTGCCAAACATCCATTTCCGTCCAATTACTCAAGGGAAAGATGCGGAAGTTTTCACCCTGAGATTTTCTTCCATTGAATAAGTTCCACAATTCAGGTCTTTGATTCTTTGGATCCCACTGACCAAATGCGTCTCTATGGGAGAAGAATCTTTCCTTGGCTCGTGCTTTCTCCTCATCTCGTCGTCCTCCCCCCAGGCATGCATCCAGGGACTCCTTTTCAATGGTTTCAAGAAGTGTTACTGATTGAAGTGCATTCCGACTTGCATTGGGGCCAGTCTCTTCGACAGCAGTGCCATTATCTATAGAACTCTGCACATGCCCGACAATTAACTGAACGCCAGTTTTCTTCACAAATGAATCGCGAAATGCGATGGTCTCAGGAAAATTATGTCCAGTATCCACATGGACGAAAGGAAAAGGTATTTTTGCTGGGCTAAATGCTTTCGCAGCAAGATGAGCCATTACGATTGAGTCTTTTCCACCTGAGAAAAGAAGCCCTGGGCGTTCAAATTGAGCAGCGGTTTCGCGTAGAATGAAAATTGCCTCCGATTCTAACTGCTCTAAGTGAGTTAAGTTGTAGTTTTGCATAAAATTAGTTTCGAACCTCTTTAATGATTCGATCAAAGAGTTTTTGGGATGACTCCTCTGGTGACTCTAAATCTGTCTCAATAGTAAGCCATGGATTAATGGGCTCTTCAAAAGCAGATGATGAACCAGTAAAGTCCTTAATCTCCCCCGATTGAACTTTTGCGTACAATCCCTTCACGTCTCTGTTCTGGCATATTTCAAAAGGGGCTTTGATATAAATCTCCCGAAATGATTCTTTCCCGATAATACTACGAGCAAATTCCCTAAATTCTTTTTTGGGCGAAATAAAAGATCCAAGCACTACAAGGCCATTCGACAATAGGATCTTAGCGACTTCACTTGCACGCCTTAGGTTCTCTGCTCGATCCTTCTCACTGAAAGCCAAGTCCTTATTTAAGGAACTTCTCAAGTTGTCGCCATCGAGCACAGCCGAATGAATCCCCGCATTATGAAGATCCCGCTCAAGGTTGAGTGCAAGTGTACTCTTGCCCGATCCTGAAAGGCCACAAAACCAAAATACGCACCCTTTCTGACCAAGCATCCCCTCTTTATCACTACGCTGGAGCATGCGATCGTTAATGGGATGAATATTGTCCGGGTTCATGTTGAATATTTAAATAGAAGTGGAATACACTAATGAAACAAACAAGTAAATGCGAGAACATGTCATACACATTCTATTTCGAATTGATGAGCAACGATTTGATGCTCATGGGTAAAATAATATTTACTTTTTGGGAGCCGCACCAGCCAAGTTGAGAGAGATCTCAATTTCATTTGCAACCTTGTCGAGGCTTTGTCCTTTTTGAATATCAAAATCATCTCGTTGAACTACAAATTTAGAGCGAAGTATAAGGAGGTCACCCGGGGTTCGGTTTCTCTTGATCAGTAAATCTTTTAGGTAAGTAATTTTGACCGGTATATCCATCTCAATAGTAATGTGGCGAATTGACATTTTCCCCTTGGCGTCTGCGAGTATGTCATTCTTAACTTTTCTAATATTATGGAGTTTGGAAAGTTGAAATTTGATTTGTTTAAATTTGTTCACTTCAAGCCAGTCATCTCCATGCATGTGTTCTTTTAGGACGGGATTGCCTACATGAAGGCTACTTGACTCGAGATAAATGGTTCCTTTTGTTTTCTCGGGTTTTTTGGGATCAAAGGTTACCTTTCCTGTTATGCTATCTCCCGAGCCATTAATGGACTCCAGTGGAGCATCCATTTGAAAGATGATGTTGTTTACCCCCTTTGGGTCTTTAAAATCAAAATCGATTGGCTTTGCTGTAACTAATGCAGAAGAAATAACGAGGATTGGAATAAGAAATTTTTTCATTAAAACTATCCAATACTTTAATATTAATAGATCAACTTTCTTTTGATTAATTGGGAAAGAAAGAGGGGTTGGCAAAAGACTGGGGCAGTGCCCTATTTAGTCATGCTTGATCAGGCCCGTGGGTGAGACAGTCCATGGACTTGCTTTAATCGTGAGACTGAGACATGAGTATAAACCTGAGTGGTCGAGAGACTGGAGTGTCCCAGTAACTCTTGAACGGCACGTAGGTCCGCACCATTATTAAGTAAGTGAGTAGCGAACGAGTGCCTCATCTTATGTGGTGTCAGATCGATAGGTAATTCGGCAGATTTTAAGTATTTTTTAAGCAGTAATTGAACGGAGCGAATCGATAATCTACTTCCATTCTTATTGATAATGACTGGTGCGCCAGGAGACGAATCCTTCGTGTATTGAATACGGAATTGCTCCAATGTCTTCAGTGGTTTTTGCCCAATTGGGCAGATCCGTTGCTTGTTTCCTTTTCCCACTACTTTGACCGAGCCATCGATTGGGTTTATATCCCCATAATTTATTCCGATCAATTCACTGACTCGAAGTCCTCCCGCATAAAGTAACTCTAAGATCAGAAGGTCGCGAAGTCCATGAAAGCTTATTTTCGTATCGCTTGTTTTTGCGGAAGCAGGTTGTTCCAGTAATTTAAAAACCTGCTTTTCGGAAAGAAATTTAGGTAATTGTTTTTCTGGTTTCGGTAAGGTTAAATTATGGAAAGGATTGATTGTGATCCATTTCCTAATTAGGCAAAATTTAAAAAAAGTTTTAATTCCCGATG
Source organism: uncultured Opitutales bacterium (assembly GCA_905478775.1). Classification (GTDB taxonomy): domain Bacteria; phylum Verrucomicrobiota; class Verrucomicrobiia; order Opitutales; family Seribacteraceae; genus Seribacter; species Seribacter sulfatis. The sequence goes on from CAJQKB010000082.1 coordinate 6,919, forward strand.
CATGATTTCTAATTGTTCTACGAGAATATTTATTTTGGATTTCAATAACATAGGAACGACACTGAATTTTAGTTACCTCATCAGGTCGGATTACTCTGCCCTCACATTGTAGCAACCAGAGGAAGAAACTTTGAATGGCATGCTGGTAATTACGCGTAGTGTAATCAGACAGTCTTCTCTCTAACTTTAAGTGAGCGATGAATTCTTTACATTCTTGAGAGACTGCAATCTTATCCGTTTTGCTTACTTCAACCTTTGCCATGTCTCAATCGCGAGTTCGTAAATTGCAAAAAAGAAAATGGTAATAAAGGTAATCACCGCGATTGTAAGATAGAATCCGAAGCTTGTTTCTGGCTTTCTGGGTTGCTCGGGTCGGTATGCGTCAGATGTATTATCATAGGGTTCTATGGAAACTACATTATGAGTTCTTTCCTCTCTACTCCTTAATGGTTTCCTTTGACTCATAGTAATAATTTGATCTTCCAATCAAAGAAATGCAAGTTTCAACGAAGGATATTATTTTCCAAAAAGAAAAGGCTCAATTTTAGATCTACACCCCTCGAAATCATCTTCGAGTAAATAATGCCCAGAGTTGGGGAATTTGTGGGATTTAATATGGGGTAATCTTTTCTCCCATTCTTTCAGGAATCCAGGATGAAAGCAGAAATCTTTCATTCCCCAGCAGGCCAGTACCGGTGTCTTGTTGTAAGAAGCAAGAGAATCTGAGGTTTCTTTTAATAATGGCAATGTGGGGTGATTCTTTTCATAAGGAATATCTTTAACAAACCGCCAAACTGCTACGCGATTTTCCCAATTATGGTACGGGTACAAAAAGCCTATCTTGACCGGGCGTGGAAGGGTTTCTTTTACTGCCATTACAGTTGCAGGTGCTGCAAATCCATTGAGTCCTCGAACAAGTAAAGCACCTAAAATCGGCAATCGACATAATAGAATTCGTAAGGGTACATCCCTTGATGGAAATGCCGCGGTGTTCATCAATACAATCTTCTCAATCCTTTCGGGCTGATTTCGAAAAGCCGACAATCCAATCGCTCCACCCCAGTCATGCACAACTAAGCGAATGCGATCGATCTTTAAGTGGTCCAGTAAATCAATGATATTCTGACCATGACTCTCGAGGTTATATTGAAAATCAGGATAAGCCGGCTTATCGGATAAACCGCAACCAATATGATCCGGCACTATGCACCTTCCATGCTCCCTCAGTGCCAGTATTAAACGGCGGTAAAAAAAGGACCACGTCGGGTTGCCATGCAGAAATAGAGTGGGAACGCCTTTGCCCTCCCCTTCATCTAAGTAATGAAGATTAAAACTGCTTTTTGTTTTAAACGAATTCCCCTCGAAAGGGTATTGCTCGGCAAGTGAGGGGTGAATTTTCAAGAGTTGATTGATAGCATGAGGCTGGACAACCCACTTCCGATGCCAAGCAGGACCGCCTTCTCATTTACTCTCTGCGGGGAGTCCTCACATGCCTGAGTATAGGTAAGTGGCAAAGATACAGAACCACAATTCCCCAGCGTTTCAAAAGTGGAGTAATTTTTGGACGAATCAAGTTCAAGTGCGGTAAAGAGGGCTTGTGTATGTACTTTTCCAACCTGATGTGTGGTGATTAACTCAGGGCTCGATGGAGTCCATTTGCTCAGTGCCATAAATTTCGCCCAAGCCCTTTTGGCTACCGAAATTCCAGCATGTAGAAGTTCTTCTGAGTCAGTTTGCATGACAAGTTCGTCCCCTGAGGAGTCGCCTTCACAAAGGTGGTTGTAGGACGTATCAGTCTCACATGAAAATGTCCCGAGTGTGGGACGATCTGAGGAGGTTAATTTTTTATTAACTAATGTCCACGCCACCGCACCCGCACCTATGGTTAAGTTTGCAAAAAAAGGCTTTATCTCCTTACGGTTTAATTCTCCCTGGTTGAGTATTTTAATGGTTCGGTCGACTAATGGCTTCCCGTTTTCTCCGGCTACAATCATCGCTCTATTTATTTGCCCTGACTCAATCATACTGGCAGCCAGTACTACCGCATTGATAAATCCAAGGCAGGCGTTTGAAATATCGAGAATTTGTGTATCTCCACTTAAGTTTAGTAGGTTGTGCACATAGGATGCAGTGGCAGGCTCAAGGCGATCCCGGCAAACGGATGAATGGATAAGAAGATCGATCTCATTGGGTGGCACGCCCTGATCCAGTATTTTCTTCCCCGCTTCTGCCGAGGCTGCAGAGGGGCGATGATTGGATGGCCAAAACCTTCTTTCTTTGATTCCGGTCATTAATTCAAGCCTTCCCTTCGGTAGTTTTAGGCGTTCGTAAAGCGGGGAAAGTTCATTTTCAATCTTCTTCGAGGAGAAGACTTCCTGTGGTAAAGCGGTCGCCATCGCTTCAATCGCAACTTGTGTGAAAACTTTACTCATCGATTTTCATTGTAGATTCAACCACATCCTTATCAAAGTAATTAAAACCCATACCGGCGTCTATTACTATTCCCTGTCCATTGATTCCCGAAGAGCATGGGCTTAACAGAAAAGCGGCCAGGTTCGAAACCTCTTTTGTAGATAATGCTTTTTTTCGAAAGGTTAATTTTTCAGCGTATAAATAATTAACTAAATATCCCGGTATTCCAGCAGATGCACTTGTCTTGAGAGGCCCTGCATTCACCGAGTTAAACCTGACTTGACTGTCTCGGGAGAATGATTTCGCGAGGTATCGGACCGAAGTCTCAAGGGCAGCCTTAATGGGGGCCATGTAACCATAGTTTTCAGCCGTTACCGTTGTAGAGGAGATTCCGATAGTAACGATTGATGCATCTGGGCAGAGAAGTGGTTTACAAACATTTGCCAATTCAATAAGGGAGAAGGAAGATATTTGAGTCGCTTGTAAGTAATCTTTTCGTTTGGTTTTGTGAAAAGGTTGTAAGCCTTCTGAGAAATTAGCAAAGGCAATTGAATGAAGTACACCGCTCAATTTTTCTTCTTGTAAGACCTCTTTTAATGCAGAACCGAGATCAGTGATTTGGTCCTCCTCTTCAAAGTCACAGATTAAAATCGTACTTTCTTTGAGGTATTTTTGTAGTTCATCCTTCCGCTTTTGACTTCGAACGGAATAAATAACCCTTGCACCTTCAGATTCAAGAAGTTGACTGACTACAAAGGCAATGCTTTTGCGGTTCGCAACGCCAGCAACTAAAAATGTTTTGCCATTAATATCAAGGAAGCTCATAGATTCACTCTTGATTTTTCACAAGTGCGAGTGCGAATGAGATCGTTAATGCAGTTTTTCCTTTATTTTTAATTTCACCAGTTAAATTATAAAACTGTCCGATTTGATCTTTTAATGAAACCGAAATCTCAATTTCATCTCCCGGTAAAACCATTCGCTTAAACCGGGCATCTCGAATTCTGGATAGAACTGGAGTTACATCCTCATCCTTGAGCGATTGGTTCTTCAAGTAGTCCGCAAGGAATATTGCGCCAGTCTGAAATACAGATTCACAAAGTAATACGCCGGGCATAATCGGGTTGCCGGGATAATGACCTTCAAAGAAAGGGAGATCAGCACGGACCGAAAGGGAAGCTGTGGCACCAGTTTCTGTGATGTCTAGAATTTTATCAATAAATAAAAAGGGTGGTCTGTGCGGTATTCTTCTGTGTATTTCTTCCATGAAATCTAATTGTTTTTTACAAAAGTGAGAGATGTTCTTTTAGTCTTGGTGCTTACTGCTCAATTTACTACGCAGAAAACTATCCACTTTGTTCGCAGTAATAACCCCATAATTCATTGTCCCTAGCCAGCCTGACATAATAATTCCGACAGAACCGGCGTGAAATAACCCCGGGGCATGATCCGGTAACGAAGAAGATACATCCAGACCCTCAAACTTCGTACCAAAAGACGCTCCCGATGCATGTTGCGTGTAGTATTGAATGGTTCGCGGAGTAGCGGCCTCGATGTGGTCCACTTTGCCACGGATATCAGGGATGATTTTCTCGAGAGCGACTAGTGATTCCTCGCATAAACGATCTTTTTCTTTCTTGTAGTCCTCTTCGGAGAGATTATTCCAATCCTGCCACTTGGCATTAATCGAAGCCACAATGCTATACATTGGGTCTTTTCTGTTTGGGCGAGTGTCAGGATAATAAACGGAGAATGTTCTGCTAGTTGTATGAAAATCAGTTAATTCCTCAGTGGAGAATGAATTTGCTTCTGAAGTGAAGATCAAATCACCCACCTCAGGAATCGACTGACCCTTCTTGAGACCAATGTAGACTTGGCAAGAAGTAGAGTTAAGCCGTACAGAAGATGCTTCTTTTGCAAAGGAGGCGGGCAGTTTGGAAAGACCAAGAAGTTTCTCAATGGTATTTTTTAAATTTGCATTTGATAAAACTGCTCCACAGTTAACCTTCTGCCCATTTACTACAACTCCCGAGACATGGTGCTGACCGTCATGTTCTTCAGTTAACAGCGACTCCACGTTACATTGTCTCCTTAAGTCTGCTCCATTTCCCCTTAATTCACTGACCATTTTCTTAATGAGTGAGTCAGTCCCATCTTTAAAGGTGTAAATTCCCTTTCTCATGAAGTTGGTAAACACTATCCCGTACGCAATCGCCGGGTCCTTGAGCGAGGAACCATTGGCATAGGCAATTGGTTCAAGCAGTAGCCTTTTGATATCATCTCTGCCAGGAAAGAATTGTTCGAAAAGGTCGCCAATAGTTCGACCATCCTTTGCAAAATAATCCATTGTGCGTAAATGCTCAAAGAAATCCTCAATCTTACTGCGTGCCACTTGAAATGAATCTTGCAGGATTTGTGTGAAATCTATCCGGTCAAATGTTGTCTTTAGATCATACTGTGGATTTACAAATCGGATGTTTTTTAATTGAACAATTGAATCCGCGATTTCTTTAGTCCAATACCTTCGGCATGACTTGATCATTCCGACGGGAAATCCATGAAGTGAAATATCAAAAATATGTCCCCCTGCTCTCTTGAACCACGTTGCTAAACCTCCGAATTGGTAGTGGTGTTCAAGCAAAAGCACGGAATGCCCTTGCTTGGCAAGAATGTTGGCTCCGGTCAATCCGCCCAAGCCACTCCCCACTACGATAACGTCGTAGTAATCTTTAATATCTCGTAATGAACGGTTGGGCATCAAGATAACCTATTCAATATGATTGCGGGGGACAAGTTCTGAATATTATTAGTCTCGTGATTCTGTCCAACTAGTGAAGAATTCCTCTGGCGTTTGATTTTCCGGGTCACCGGGTGCGACTAATGTTTTTAGTGGTAATTGTTTTAAAATCATAACGTCCTCCTCCGTTAGATTACTTTTTGAAATTACTAGCTTTTTCAATGGTAGAGAAAGAAGTGGTGCAAGTTCGTTCAGTTTCAATCCTGCAATATTTAACTCCACGATCGGGCAATGAGAAATTGGACTGAGTGATGTAACTGGCGATCCAGGTAGATGTAATATCTCGAGCGGGCAGCTTGCAAGGGGGCTTAAGTCTACAACTTGAGTCGCTCGCATTTCTAGTTTCCTTAACGGGCATGACGAGAGTACTTCCAATGACCGCACAGAGGTTCCGCTAATCACCAACTCTTCTAAGGGGGAATCTGCGAGGCTTGATAAATCTGATATTTCACATTTAAACAGATCGACCTTCTCTAATGGCTTACCTTTTAATGATTCCAGGGATTTTTCATCTACGCGGGTATTAGAGAGATAAATAACCTCGATTTCACACGAATGGAGGAAATCGAGAGATTGAACTACAGTTTTGCGCAGGGAAAGTTCTTTTAATGGGTGGTTAGATAATGAATTGAAGTCGGTGGCCGATACTCCATCCAGGTGTAACTTCATCAGGCTAAACTGTTCCAGTTGTGAAAATGTCTTTAGTTTGGACTGCGAAAACCTGAGTCCCTGTAGTTGAAAAAAGGAAAGATGTTCCAGTAACGGTTCTCCAGGGTAATCAAAGTCGAATTCAATAATAGGAAGGTGGGCGATGTGAGCAAGAGACGGGTGAGTACAGCTCAATAGTTTAATTCCTACCCCTCCGGTTAATAGGTAAACTTCATTTTCGTATCCCTTTTCCCTTAGTTCTAGACTGCAGGACTTACATATATCCTGAAAGGCAGGATGACTATCCCGTCTTTTATTACCCCCATTTAATTTTGATCCGCCGAACATGGATCATTCAGTATCGTATTTATCAAAATCAATCAATCTTTGCTGATCAATGGCTTTACAGTTGTAAGATGTAATAAAACCATTACCACCATAGTAATGCCCTTATGGATGTACATTACTGGCTGGATTCTTTTATTGATTAATACGCTTTGCCTAATTCGATTGGGGATATTACCAGTTATATTTTTTGCTAAAAACTATGCTCTTTATAACAAAATATTTTGGGTCTCGTTATTTGTATTTCTAGTCTTCACAGGGAGCGAGATAATGCTCTTTAGGATACTATTATCTCTAGGGCTAGAATAAGCCTTCCTACAATCGTTTAATTTTAATATTTCTAAACGAGACCGGGTCATTGTGTCCTGCAAATCCAAAATGACCTTCTTTTAATAAAAGCCCCGGATGCTTGGATTTTCCCATGAAGCTCTCCACTTTTGATAAATCTGCATCCAAGATCAAGCTACCGTTCAATAATACGACTATCTGAGAACCAACCACGGTGACTTCCTGCTTGTTCCATTCCCCCGTCTTTTTAAGGAAACCACGACGGGCTGGTGATATACCATAAGCAGATCCGTGGTATTGCCTGGGGTCGAGCTTTGTGTACTTCTTGTGATTGTTATCGAGTACTTGCAGTTCGCACATTCCACTGGATGATGCATTTCCTTTTCCCGGATAACGGATTGCCAAACCATTGTTTCCGCCTGGGGGAAGTTTAAATTCTAGGCTAACAATAAAATCCTTGTACTTTTCTTTCGTGAAAATAGTCCCGCCTTTTCCCTGCTTACATTGAATTGAACCATCGAGTACCTCGTAATGACTGGTTTCCCCCATCCATTCATCTAAGTTCTTGCCATTGAATACCGTTTTGAAGTCTTCCTCGTCACAACAACTCGAATTTAATTCTTTTATGAAAATATTTCTCCACATTATTTCCCCGCCATGAGTTTGAAGCTGGATGGGGCCCTTACTGGTAAGTGGTTTTCTATTTTTGATGTTGGTCTTACGATCCCAATAATTAGTGAGCGGTGCACGATGCACTACCAATTTTTCATTTAATCGAACCGAAACAAGATTGCCCGTCATTGATATGTGGAAATGATTCCATTCCCCAAAAGGTTTATCTGCATAAAGCAGAGGGTCTCGTCCCCTTGTCCCAGAAGGACCGTTATTCCACAGTCCCCCCGAACCCTTATCTGCACCAAGTTTCCATTTCCCACCTTCTTTGCTTGTATCCCAAATTTGAACTTGGGGAACTCCGCGAAGATAAATCCCACTGTCTGCACCTGCAACTGTCTTGTATTCAAGCATTAATTCGAAATCACCGTAATTTTTCTCGGTAGATAAGAATAAGCCATGACCGTCATTAATTAAAATGCCATTCTTCACTCGCCAATGCTTATGAATGTCTTTTTGACTCGCTTCCCATTTAGCTTTGAACTTTTCCTGCGGGAGAGATAGCCATTTGCTTGGATCTTCTGTCTTGAGCCCCCACCATCCTGTTAAATCTTTACCATTAAAAAGAGAAGTGAAACCCTCTGGTGGAGTTGTCGCAAATGCAACGGTGTTAAAAATAAATAGTAATAGGGTGATTTTCTTCATAATAATTGAAATCTAATAATTTAATACACAGATGAATCTGTTGATATTACTCAAGTTTAAAACGAGGGTAATCAAAACTTTATGCAAGGTATAGAAGGTCTTTTCGATTTTTAGAAACTCTCGCAGTCAGGTATTTACCAATTTCTTGGCGTATTCCCATTACACCAACTAAAACTAGCATAAATGCTTCTCGGTAAGGTGGAATTTGTTCAATACTGAGAACTTCGTCATTTGATTCCGACCGTTCTCTTTTGTTTGGGTCGAGCTCATCGAAGTATTTAATTGAAGCGAGATAAGTTGTAAGTAATGAACCTGGGGCTTCGCAACTTTTCCAAACCCCCATCATATAGTTCCA